>DASUYM010000288.1:0-13518 GCA_036377435.1 Propionibacteriaceae bacterium | reverse complement strand
CCGACAAACTGTTCCAGGGCGTCAGCCAGCTCGATCGGCTGCAGCGGGTAGAACGCACCGTCAGCCGTCAGCTGCGGCAGACCGGCATTCGGCATACAGCTCACGCCGATCTGCGCATGCCGGGACAAGTGCCGAAGGTGTTCGCTCATTTCCGCCGGACCCGTTGCACAGTTGAGCCCGATGAGGTCGATGCCGAGCGGCTCGAGGGCGGTGAGCGCGGCACCGATCTCCGAGCCGAGCAGCATCGTGCCCGTGGTCTCGACTGTCACATGCACGATCACCGGGAGATCGCGACCCGCGTACCCCAGTGCCTTCTTCGCGCCGAGCGTGGCAGCCTTCGTCTGCAGCAGATCCTGTGAGGTCTCGATCAATACCGCGTCGATCCCACCAGCAATCAAGCCCTCAACCTGCTGCTGATAGGCGTCCCGCAGCCGGGCGTATGAGACGTGCCCGAGGGTCGGCAACTTGGTGCCAGGGCCGACGCTGCCGAGCACCCACCGCGGCCGATCCGGTGTGCTGTACGCGTCGGCCGACTCGCGTGCGATCCGAGCTCCGGCCTGCGCCACCTCGGTGATCTGGTCGGCGATGCCGTACTCCCCGAGAGCGGAGAGATTTGCGCCGAAAGTGTTGGTCTCGACGGCGTCCACTCCGACCTCGAAGTAAGCATCGTGGATTTCGCGCACGATGTCGGGGCGGGTGAGGTTCAGGATCTCGTTGCAGCCCTCGAGTTGTCGGAAGTCTTCCAGCGTCAGGTCGTGGCGCTGCAGCATGGTGCCCATTGCCCCATCAGCGATCACGACGCGTCGCGACAACGTCGCGCGAAGGTCGGTTGGAGACAACGTCGCCCGAGGATCGGTTGGCGACAATGTCGCGCGGAGATCAGCTGGGGACGAAACGGCATTCCTGCCAGAGGGCATCTCGTGAGAATAATCGCCATCGCTGGCCGCATGGGAGGAAAACCACCATGTGGAGCGACGCTGCGTCGCTGAACCGGCGGCTACAGTGATTCCCATGCCCGACTCCCCCAGCTCGGCCGGCCGTGATCTTCGTGATCTCGTCGACCCGGTGGTAGTGGTGGCATTCGGCGGCTGGAACGACGCGGGGAACGCGGCAACCGGAGCCATCGAGCACCTCGCGGAGGCCTACGAGGCCGAGCCTGCGTACGCGCTCGACCCAGACGACTTCTACGACTTTCAAGTCAACAGGCCGCGGGTGACATTCGCCGAGGACGATGAGCGCGAGATCACCTGGCCCACGACAGAACTCAAGATCGCTCAGCTGCCGGACGGCCGTGACCTGATCTTGGTGGAAGGCTTGGAGCCCAACCTGCGGTGGCGCCAGTTCAGCACCATGATCGCGTCCGCGCTCAGTTCGGCCAACGTCACTCGGGTGCACCTGCTGGGCGCGCTGCTTGCCGACACGCCACACACCCGCCCTATCCCGGTGTCGGTATCGACGACCAACCGCGAGTTGATGAAGCAGCTTGGCCTGGCGCCGGCGACGTACGAGGGCCCGACCGGCATCATCGGCGTGCTCGGCGACACCTTGACGCGCGCAGGCGTGGAGGTCCTCACGCTCTGGTCGGCTATTCCGCACTACGTATCGCATCCGCCGTGCCCCAAGGCCACGCTTGCGCTGCTCTCCCAGTTAGAGCATGTGCTGGACGCATCCTTCGATCTCGGTGAGTTGACCGAGCTGGCCCGGGCCTGGGAGCGCGGCGTGGATGAACTGGCGGCGGAGGACTCCGAAGTCGCCGAGTACGTCGCCTCGCTGGAACAGATGCAGGATGCAACTGAGCTGCCGGAGGCGAGCGGCGATGCTATTGCGGCGGAGTTCGAGCGCTACCTGCGACGCCGCCAGGGTTAGGTGACTCCGTCGTCGAAAACTGGGTTAACTCAGGTTTCGGACACTCTGCACAGTCTGCAACCTGTGTGAGGCGCCAGGAAGCTGGGTTAACCCAGGTTTCCGCACGGGGGTCGGGTATTGCTGACAAGATTCACGCTGCCGCAGCCGCCAACTCGCGCAGTTTGGCCACCATGGCGTCAGGATCGGCAGCGCCGAACACCGACGAACCCGCGACGAATGAATCAACTCCAGCTGCCGCGCACCGTTCCACGGTCTCGACCGAGACACCGCCGTCGATCTGCAGCCAGATGTCGCCACCCAGCTTGTCCAGCATTGCGCGTGTCCGAGCGATCTTGGGCAGGCAGAGGTCAAGGAAGCCCTGGCCTCCGAAACCGGGTTCCACGGTCATGATCAATACCATGTCGAGCTCCGGCAGCAGGTCCTCGTACGGTTCGATCGGTGTGGCCGGCTTGAGGGCAATCGCGGCCCGCGCCCCGCGGCTGCGCAGTTCTCGGGCCAGCCTGACAGGTGCCCCGGCCGCCTCGACGTGAAAGGTGACCGACTCCGCTCCAGCCTCGGCGTACGCCGGCGCCCAGCGGTCGGGCTGCTCGATCATCAGGTGAATGTCGAGCATCTTGTCGGTGACCTTGCGGATGGATTCGACGACAGGAAGCCCGAGCGTGAGGTTCGGAACGAAGTGGTTGTCCATCACGTCGACGTGTATCGCGTCTGAGCTCGGCACCGATTCGATCGCTGTCTGCAGGTTCGCGAAGTCGGCCGAGAGCAGGCTCGGCATGATTCTCGGGGCCACGGGTCGAACTCTAGTGCTGTGGCGGCGTACTGACGAGGTCAGCGGGTCTTGCGTAGGTAGGCCCCGAACATGGCATCGGTGCCGTGCCGGTGTGGCCAGAGCTGAAGGTACGGACCGAGAGTGGCGTTGGGGACCTCGGGCAGCAGCTGCGCGGCCGGAATCACCTCGACATCGGGGCGTACCGCGAGGGTCTCGCCCAGCACATCGCTCGTCTCCCGGCGATGCGGTGAGCAAGTCAGGTAGCCAACGACCCCGCCTGGGGCGGCGCTGTCGATTGCTGATGCTAGCAATGCGAGCTGCAGTGAATGCAGCTGCTCCAGATCGGCCGGGTTGCGGCGCCAGCGAGATTCCGGCCGGCGGCGTAGAGCGCCTAGGCCAGAGCAGGGGGCATCGACAAGTACCCGGGTAAATGAGCCGCCCCGCCACGCAGGTCGGGTACCGTCGGCGACCACGATGGCCGGAGCGGGTCCGTAGGTGGCATATGCCCGAACGGCACCGGCAACCAGATTCGCCCGATGCGGTGCCAGATCCGATGGCAGCAGGCGGCTGCCGTCCAGACGCGCTAAGCCGGTCAGCAAGGCGGACTTGCCGCCCGGTCCAGCACACAGGTCGAGCCACCATCCGGACGAAGCTGCCGCTTTGGTGAGGGCCCAGGTGGCCAGCTGCGAGCCCTCGTCCTGGACTCCGGCTCTGCCGTCGCGGACAAGTGGAAGGTCGGCTGGATCACCTCGCCAAAGAGCCCCGAAAGGCGAGTAAGGACTCGGTTCCGCCCCAGCGTGTACCAGATCTGACGCCTTGGCGAGGCCGGGCCGGACAGCCAAACAGACGTGCGGACTGAGATTGTTGGCGCTTAGCGCCTGCTCGAGCTCGGCGGGGTGCAGCAGTTCTGCGTACGCCTCGACGATCCAGCGCGGGTGTGCGGTCCTGAGCGCTAACCGATCGTGCTCATCGAGCCCGTGAGACAGCTGGTCGAACCAGTCGGCGAGACGCCTTTCGGCCACTCGTCGGAGCACTGCGTTGACGAGTCCTGTGACCCGCTCGCCGACCGTGACTGCGGCCAGATCCACCGAAGCCGCGACAGCGGCATGTACCGGCACGCGCATCGACAGGATCTGGTGTGCCCCGAGTCGCAGCAGATCCAGCACGGCTGGCTGGAACTCGCTCAACGGTCGACCAGCGGCCGCGGCAATGATCGCGTCGTAGCTGCCCTGCCACCGGCAGGTACCGGCCAGCAGTTCGGTGGCGAATGCCGCATCGCGTCCGGCGAGGCCGCGCTCGCGAAGCACGGCCGGCAGTACCAGGTTGGCGTAGGCCCCGTCGGCGTTGACCGCACGCAGCACATCAAACGCAGCCCGCCTGGCCCGATCCGGCCGACGACGTCGCTGGTTGCGGGGGCTGACTTGACCGCGCACTCAGCGACCGAGCATCGGCTCTGTGTCGAACGTGACGCCACGTGCCCAGTCGGCGGCAGTCATCGGCTTCTTGCCTTGGGCCTGCACCTCGCCGAGCTGGAGCGCACGCGTCCCGGTGCCGACCCGCACGGATCGTTTGGAGACCTCCAGAACCCCAGGCGGCAAGGCAGCGTCCGAGATGTGCGCCGAGTTGATCTTGAAGCGCTCGCCGCGGAAGGTGGTCCAGGCTCCTGGGGCTGGGGCGCAGGCCCGCACCAGCCGGTCGACCGTCTCGGCGGGCTGGGTCCAGTCGATCCGAGCATCCTCGACACTGATCTTGGATGCGTAGCTCACCTGGGCATCCGTCTCAGGCTGAGGTGTGGGCGTCAGGGTGCCGTCCTCGATCCCGTCGAGAGTGTCCACAAGGAGCCGAGCACCGCTCAGCGAGAGCCTGTGCAACAGGTCACCAGCAGTGTCATCGGAGCGGATCGGTTCGGTGACCGTGGCGAAGATAGGCCCAGCGTCGAGCTCGAGCACAATCCGGAAGGTCGTCGCGCCCGTTAGCTGGTCACCGGCCAGAATGGCGTGCTGGACCGGCGCCGCCCCACGCCAGGCAGGCAGCAACGAGAAGTGCAGGTTCACCCAACCGTGCTGCGGTATCTCCAGGACGCGCTGCGGCAGCAGCGCGCCATAGGCGACCACAGGGCAGCAGTCCGGCGCAATGTGTGCGAGCCGGGTGACGAACTCCTCGTCCCGAGGCCGCTGCGGCTTCATGACCTCGATGCCAAGCTCGGCGGCACGCTGGGCAACCGGGCTGGCGGTCAGCTTCTTGCCGCGGCCAGTCGGGGCATCCGGACGGGTGACCACGGCGACCAGCTCGTGGCGAGAATCGGCCAGCGCATCCAACGACGGGATTGCGACATCGGGGGTGCCGCCAAAGACGATTCGCACCGGAGGAGTCTAGGGCGTCTCGTCAGATCCTGGGTCCACGCCCGACGTGGGCCCGGACGTCACGTGCCGCACATAGCGACCGCTGAGATCTTCCAGCTGTTCTCGAAGATTGGCGAAAAGTGGGATGCTCAGGTTTCCCGGCCAGTCGTCCGGCAGCCACGCCGCGGGAAGCCCTGGGTCGACGTAGGGAATGACCCGCCACGCATCCAAGCACCCGATCCAGGTCCGAAACGCCTGCTGGGGCGTCAACTCGTCCTCCGCGACAGATTCGCAGGCGGAAAGGAACGCCTCATGTCGAGCGGCGATGGCTGGCAGGTCCCACCATCGCCCCACCGCCCGCTCCAGCCCACCGTCGACCCGCGTCTCGTCGGCCAGGAAGATCGAGGCGGATGCGCGGACACCCAGATCGGTGAGAATGTCCTCCACCTCACCCGTGAGGTACTCCGGGCAGATCCACAGTGCGGCCGAGACCGTGCCACAACCGATCCACGACAGCCGCCGGCGCAGCTGATGCCGAAGCTGACGCCGGCTTTCCGGGATCGAGTACGAAATCAGACACCAGCGGTCCGACGTGCTCATCCGGGGAGGCGAGTAGATGCGCCGATCGCCGCGAGCCAGCGCCGGAATAGCAGCGGGTTGCAGCGCATAGCCGGGGCATCCCTCTCGTAGGTCGGGGGCGAGTATCCCCTTGCCACGCACCCGGAGAATGGCCGTCCTGGTACGAGTCTGGTTGACCCCGACTGTTGTCATCAGCTCCATCAGGGCGGCAGCAGCAATCCAGCCGCCAAGGCGTCGCAGATAGCACCCGATGATGGTGCGAAGCAGTGAGGTTGCGCTGCCGGGACGCGAATCAGCATCATCGAGGATATCGCCGGTTCGTGCCGTGGGCAGCGCGGTCAACTGGCTTGTTGCCATGCCACCTCCCGGACGGCTGCGAGTCCCTGGTACACCTCGCTAAAACTGGTGCTCAACGGCGAGAGTCCGATCCGGAGCCCGTCGGGCGGCCGGAAGTCCGGAATGACACCCATCTCCCACAGTCGCTGTGTCGCAAGGCGGAACTCGGGATGTTCCAGGGTGACGTGGCTCCCGCGCACCGCAGGGTCGCGCGGCGAGCCGACCTCTACGCCGAGCGGGCCGAGCAGCCGGTCCGAGACCTGGATCGCGAACTCGGTCAGAGCGAGGGATTTGGCCCGGATCGCCTCCAGACCGGCTTGTTCGATGAGCGCCAGCATGTCCTGCATGGCAAGCATCCCGAGGATCGACGGAGTGCCGCTGAGGAAGCGACGGATTCCGTCGGATGGCGTGTAGTGCTCGGCCATCGCGAACGGCTCGGCCGCCCCCATCCAGCCCTGGATCGGCTGCCGCAGACGGTCCTGAAGATCGCTGCGCACATAGCCAAAGGCGGGTGAGCCGGGTCCGCCATTGAGATATTTGTACGTGCAGCCGACAGCCAGGTCGACCTGCCAGTCATCGAGCCGGCGCGGGATCACTCCCGCCGAGTGACACACATCCCACAGCACGAGCGCGCCATGATCGTGAGCCAAAGCGGTGATGGCCGCAACATCGGTCAGATATCCGGATCGATAGGCCACATCGCTCAGCACGATGAGGGCGGTACGTGACCCGGTCGCCTCGGCCACCAGGTCGACGCTTACGCCGCTCCTCCGGTCCGCCGTCAGCCATCTCAGGCGCTTCCCAAGCTCGGCTGCGATCCCCTCGACCACAAAGCGGTCGGTCGGAAAGTTGCCGATGTCTACGATGATCTCGTCTCGCCCGGGTTGGCTCGCCAGCGCGGCCCGAATCCACTTGTAGAGCATCACGCTTGTCGAGTCACCGACCACGGTCTGACCGGGTGCCGCGCCCAACACCACGCGACCGATCAGGTCGCCGACATTTACCGGCTCATCCATCCAGCCCTCGTCCCAGGCGCGGATGAGTCGCCTCCCCCACACCTCTTGGACAAAGCCGCTGATGCGATCGGGGGTAGTCCGGAGCGGACGACCCAGCGAGTTGCCATCGAGGTAGGCAATGATCGTGGGATCGTCTGAGCCGATGAATTCATCGCGGAAGTCGGCCAATGGGTCGGCTGCGTCGAGCGCGGCGGCCCGGTTGGCGAGGTCATCGACGACGTTCGTCGGGCGGTCCAGGCGCGCCGCGTCAGTGAGTCTGTTGGTCATGCAGTGACACCTTCCTGCAGAGCGGCTACCAACGGATGCGCCCGGCTCATCCAGACCGCAGCTTCGTCGGCGTCATTCGGCAGCGGCAGCGGCGCGTAGACAGCGGCTGCAGTTCGCAGATGATCACCAGCTGGGCCGCTCAGCGACCCAAGCAGGGCATCACCGGCCAGGCCTACCTCACCCAATGCCCTGATCTCCTCCGGACGTGGCCCAGCCGGCGTTGGGCCCCTATACATGTCATTGCCCATGTCCGTGCCGTAATGAAGCCGCCCTCCAAGCCGAGTGAACCGGCGAGCATTGTCCAGCGCTCTTCCAAGGTCTGCGTCGGAGTGGATGGCAAGCGTGGAGATCCACGTCATAGGTCCCGACATCGCATGGAGCAGATCGTCCGGCAGTGATTCAGTCCACGGCACATGGACGAGGATGTCGGCGCCGGCCTCGAGGGCACGGCGGGCCTGACCCCTACCCTCTGCGTGGACGCCAACCGGCAGCCCATGTCGGTGTGCGGTACGGACCACCGCAACCAGGGTCGCGTCGTCGAGGAGCGCGGCACCGCTGTGCAGCACCACCTTGATCAAGTCATGCCCATGAGTGGCCGCTTCCTCGACCGCGCGCACCCCGTCGGACGGTCCTGCCAGTTCACGCACTGACCCTGATGGAGCCCAAGCCCGATCGGCCGGGTACCCGCCGACCGTGGTGAGGAACGGTCCGGCGATCTTGATCAGGCCGCCTGTAGGTGGCTCAATTTTCCAGCTGCGGGCAATGCGCGGCACCCAACCCAGGTCGTGGACCTCGACCACCGCGGTGCCCGCCAGTGCGGCGGCATTGATCAGACCAAGGTGGACATGCCGGTCAACGAGGCCAGGCATGAGCGCGCCAGGAAGCTTCGGCACGCCAGCCAGCTGCACAGCCGCGTTCCCGAACGCGACCGGCCGCAGCTCACCGTCAACCTGCTCCAGAACAGCTGGTCCAAGTCGATGGCCGATCCACAAATCGTCAACAGCAAACCGCATGGCCAGTGTCACTAGTTGCCGATTTCGGTCCGCACCGCGTACAGCTCTGGAAAGAAGGTCAGATCCAGCGCCTTCTGCAGGAAGCGCACCCCAGACGAGCCACCGGTGCCCGTCTTGAAGCCAATGGTGCGCTGCACGGTCCGCAGGTGACGGAATCGCCAGAATTGGAAGTTGTCCTCCACATCAACCAGGGATTCGCACGCTTCGTAGAGGTCGAAGGCCCGGTCAGCGGTGCTGTAGATCACTTTGAAGACCGGGATCAACGCCGGTTGCATGACCCACGGACGCCGCACATCGCGCTGCAGCACCGCGTCAGGAATGTCAAGCCCCTGGCGGGCAAGGAAACGGAGGAAGGCGTCGTAGACAGACGGCTGATCCAACAGCTCCGACAGCATGGCGTACGCGACCTGGTCAGACGCGAAAGCCTTGAGCATGTGCTCGTTCTTGTTGCCCAAGATGAACTCGACCGCGCGGTACTGCGCTGATTGGAAGCCCGAGGCAGTCCCGAGCGTCCCACGAAACTCTGCATATTCACTCGGGGTCAGGGTGGCCAGCACCGACCACTGCTCGGTCAGCGTGCGCTGAATGTGCTTGACACGGGCCAGGCACTTCAGTGCGTGGTGCACGTGGTCGGCATCGAGGTAGGTGCGCGCTGCGCGCAGCTCGTGGAGCATCAGTTTCAGCCACAACTCGGTGGTCTGGTGCTGCACGATGAACAGCAGCTCGTCGTGATGCGGTGGGTCGCTCCTGGGGTGCTGTGCGGCCAGCAGCGTATCCAGCTCCAGGTAGTCGGCATAGCTCATCGCTTCCCGGAAATCGGTATGCACTCCCGCCTCGAGTGGCCGGAATCCTTCACGAACGCTCATTTGGAGCTCCTTCGCTCTCGCCCTCGAACGTATCACTTTCCTGACGGCCGTCACGATCGTGAAATGGGGAGTTAGCTCAGGTCGACTGGGTTCACCCTGATACGCACCGGACCGCTGCTCTTTCGGGCGCTCCGAATGGCCGCCGCCTCTTTCACGGCGCGCACCAGCTGGGAACCTTCGCCGAGCGGAGCCCGCAGCATCAGCTGCTGAATGACAAGTTCTGAGGTGCCGTCCGCTGGCTGCCGCTGTACATCGTGCTCCACTGGACCGAGTAGCTCGGCATGCGGAGGGGCCGGGATGAGCGAGGCGAGCTCGCTCAGAGCCTCGCTGGGCCCCTCAACCGTGATCAGCGTGACCGCGGGCGGGAACCGCGCCGCAACCCGTTCCGCTAGCTCCCGCGCCGCGAATCCGCCAGGGTCAACGCGGACGAGGGCTTGCAGTGCCCGTCCCGAGCTCTCCCCTACCGCGATGACCGAACCGCCGTCGGCGCCGCTTCTCACCAGGGCCACCACATTGAGCCAGCGTCGTAACGCCTCCTCGGCCGCTCGCAGATCCTGACGGAGTAGCAATAACGGCGTGTCCAGCAACACCGCGCCCGCGTAACCGCCCACGGCGGGCGGCTCGGCTCCAGGCGTAGCCACCACGATCCCCGGCGCGTCCGCGATCGTCGCGATGCGCTTCCCGCCGATCGACTGCCAGACGGGCGTCTGGGGGAACGCCTTGCCCAGCTCCTCTGCCGTCCTCTCGGCGCCGACGATGGGCGCACGCACCCGGCGAGAGCCGCAGATCGGGCATTCCCATTCGACCTGCGGTCTGCCGCACCAGGCGCAGCTCGCCCGAACGGTCGCCGCCACGCCAACCCCGCCGGCTGGAACCCTCGTCGGACCGCCGCAAAAGCTACATCGCGCCGGCTCGCGACAGCCCTGGCAGACCAGGGCTACGAGGTAGCCGGCTCGAGGAACCTGTACCAGCACAGGTCCCTGCGGCAGGGTCGCGCGCATCATGTCGAACACCTCGTGCGGTAATCGGGCCGCCCGTGCAGCCGGGTCGCGGGCTAGCGCCAGATCAGAGTCCGCGGTCACTCTCACCCGGGGCGCGGTATGCCGTACGCCGGCCCGATCCTGCGCCAGCTCGTGCACCCAGCCGCGTTCGAGCCAAGCTTGCAGCTCGGCTGTTCTGGCGTAGCTGGCAAGTAGGAGGCCCGCCTGCGCACCGTCGGCTCGCAGGGCCAGCACGTCCCGCGCGTGCGGATACGGGGCACGCTGCTCGGCAAGCAGGTCATCGCCATCGTCCCAGAGTGCAACCAGACCGAGATTCCGAACCGGTGCATATGCGGCGGCTCGGTTCCCGATCACCACACGCACCTCACCGCGAAGGCCTGACAGGAAGGCCCGGTATCGCGCGGCTGGTCCGGCTTCGGCCACCAGGACCGCGAAGCCGGTGGCACCAAGCACCTGCACACAGGCCTTGCTGAGTCGATCAAGATCAGTCTGGTCGGGGACGATGATCACCGCGCCGCGCTCGCTGTCCGCGCAGGCGCGGGCGGCGGTGGCTAGCCCGAGCGCCCAGTCGCCGCTGGGCGCCGCGCTCGCGGTCACTTGCCACATCGCGCGAGGGCTGCGCCCCTCACCGAGCGCGGCCAGGAAGCCTGTTCCGGTGGGATAGTCGACCAACGGTCCAGCTGGATGATCATGCGGCAACGGGAGCCCGGTCCCGCGCCGCTCCGCGAGCTCGGTTGCGGCATGGCGCGGCGGCACCGCCAGACGCATTACATCGGCGAACGTTCCGGCGTAGTGATCAGCAACCTTCCTGATCAACTGTGCGATCTCGGCCGTAAGGACCGGCTCACTGGAGACGATCTTGGACAGCGGCGCCAAGGCTCCCTCATGATCAGCAGCGGCAACTCGATCAAGGATGAACCCGTCCCGGAGGCGACCGGCGAACCGCACTCGCACCCGAGCGCCGGGTACTGCCTCAGCGTTCTGCTCAGCCGTCACCGCATAGTCGAAGGGACGGTCCAGGTGACTGAGCGGGATATCGACAGCCACCCTGGCAACCGGTAGTTCGGGTTGGCTCGGTTCGGGCACACCAGATCATAGGCAGCGAGCCCTGACACTCCAGGATGAAGCCAACGGGGAAAGATCAGCCGCGCACTGCTGCGGCGAGCGCATCGGCTCGCTCGACGCCTTCCCAGCTGACTCCGGGGAGGTCGCGGCCAAAGTGTCCATACGCCGCCAACGGGGCGTAGACCGGTTGCTTGAGATTCAGATCCCGGATGATCGCCGCGGGGCGGAGGTCGAAGACTTCAAGCACTGCTTGCTGGATCTGCTCCACCGGCACCCGTTCGGTGCCGAAGGTCTCCACATAGAACCCGACTGGATGAGCCTTGCCTATGGCATACGCCACCTGCACCTCACATCGGCCAGCGAGCCCTGCCGCCACCACGTTCTTGGCCACCCAACGCATCGCGTACGCCCCGGACCGGTCCACCTTCGACGGGTCCTTTCCGGAGAACGCCCCGCCACCGTGTCGCGACATTCCGCCGTAGCTGTCGACGATGATCTTGCGTCCGGTTAGACCAGCGTCACCCATCGGGCCGCCGATCTCAAAGCGCCCGGTTGGGTTCACCAGCAGCCGATAGTCCTCGGAGTCGACCTGATAGCGCTCCAGGATCGGGTCCACGACATGTTTGCGGACATCGGGAGCTAGCAGTGCGTCGAGGTCGATGTCTGCGGCGTGCTGGGTCGACAAGACGACGGTGTCGACCCGCAGCGGGCGATCGCCGTCATACTCGATGGTCACCTGGGTCTTGCCGTCGGGGCGCAGGTATGGCATGGTGCCGTCCTTGCGTACCGCGGCAAGCTGTTCGGCTAGTCGATGCGCCAAGTCGATCGGCAGCGGCATCAACGACGGCGTTTCGCTGCAGGCGTAGCCGAACATTAGACCCTGGTCGCCGGCACCTTGCAGATCGAGCAGATCGTGGGACTCGCCAGTGCGGCTCTCAAATGCCCTGTCAACACCTTGGGCAATGTCAGGTGACTGCTGGCCAATCGCAATCGCGACCCCACAGGAGCCGCCGTCAAAGCCCTTAGTTGAGGAGTCATAACCAATGTCGATGATGCGCTCGCGGACGACTCGCGGGATCTCCACGTACGACTCGGTGGTGACCTCGCCGGCCACCACGACGAGCCCTGTCGTGACCAGACATTCCACAGCTACCCGGCTGTTCGGATCCTGCCGCAGCAGCTCGTCGAGCACAGAATCGCTGATCTGGTCGGCGATCTTGTCCGGGTGTCCCTCGGTCACCGACTCCGAGGTGAAAAGTCTGCGAGCCATGAGATGAGAACCTACCGGCGTGCCCGCTGCGCCAGTGCTTCGTCCCAAATGTGATGCGCAAGCGTGTCCTTGCTCCCAGAGATCGGCCCAGTAACACTTTCCGCACTCAGGAGTGTTACCTGACTGTTAGGTTGGCCGAAGACCAGATTGTGTCCGACCTCGTTGAGGACCAGCAGGTCGCAACCCTTACGCGCGAGCTTGGCACGGCCCAGGCCGAGCAGCGTCTCTCCAGCCCCAGGAGTTTCGGCTGCAAAGCCGACCAGGATCTGGCGCGGGTCGGTCCGGGCCGCCACCAGACCGGCAAGTACGTCGGTGGTCTGCACCAACCTCAGCTCGAGCCCGCCGTCGGCAGATTTCTTGATCTTGGTCTGACTGGTGCTGGCCGGTGTGAAATCGGCAGGCGCCGCCGCCATGATCGCGATGTCGGCCTCCTTGGCAGCCACCGCCATGGCCTGGGCCAGGTCAGCGGTCGAGTTCACCGCCTCGATCTCGGCGCCGGGTGGAGCGGGAAAGCCGACATTCGCCGCAACCAGGCGGACCTCGGCCCCGCGCAGTACGGCGGCACGGGCGAGCGCCCATCCCATCAGTCCCGAGGATGAATTGCCGATGAAACGCACCGGATCCAGGTGCTCGCGGGTGCCTCCGGCGCTGACAACGACCTTGAGTCCTGCCATGTCCTGACCGGCAGCCCGCGCCGCAATGCTCGGGTCGGCCAGCACTGCGACGGCGACTGCAAAGAGTTCGGCGGCGTCAGGGAGCCGTCCTGGTCCGGCATCCGCCCCCGTCAGCCGTCCCGTGTCCGGTCGCACGACAACGGCGCCGCGGCTCCGAAGGGTGGTCACGTTGGCCTGGGTTGCAGCGTGCAGCCACATCTCGCTGTGCATGGCGGGGGCAAAGGCAACTGGGCAATGCGCCGTCAACAGCACATTGGTCAGAAGGTCATCGGCTCGCCCGGCCGCGGCCCGAGCGAGCAGGTCAGCGGTCGCAGGCGCAACGAAGACCAGGTCGACCTCCTGCCCGATCTTGACGTGCGGCACCAGATGGACGTCGTCGAACACTGAGGTGTGTACTGGCCGGCCCGAGAGCGCGGCCCAGGTGCTCACGCCCACAAACTCCAGCGCCGCCACG
>DASUYM010000287.1:0-24447 GCA_036377435.1 Propionibacteriaceae bacterium | reverse complement strand
GTAGGGTCGGCCGCGCGGCGAGGTGCCCCGGTGGGGTCCTTTTCCGCGTGGCCTCCCTCCGAACCCGGCGTGCGACTTTCACCGCACCGGGCTCTCCGATCAGCGGGTGTGGGTGTGCTGGTGGCAGTCCGGGCACAAGATGAGTGTCTTGCGGCGGCGGCGTGTCATCAGACGTGCCCACGGGGCGGGGTTGGCGGCGATGCGTTTCAGGCTCACGACGTGGTGGACTTCGACCTCGCCGTGACGTGTGCATATTTCGCACCTTGCCTGGATCAGCCGGGCGACCAGTTCCTTGTGGGGGTGGGCGCTGAGTGGTCTGATCTGATCATCGATCTCGGTGGAGAGGTCGGGGATCAAGGGTATGCCGCCGAAGGTGGCGACCAGCGGCTTCCTGTTCCCGCCTACCAGGCGGGCCTGGTAGGCGGTGCGTTTGCCAGCTTCGGTGGGGATGACGACACGGTGTTTGGTCTTCATCTTGGTCACCGTGGAACGATGCTTGGTGGCCAAGGTCCGCAGCATCGAGGTCTGCATGACCCAGTGCAAACGGTTCAGCCAGTACACGTTCCGGGCTAACAGGTAGTACTGGACGATGCCGCGATACCGCATTCCGAAGGCGGCCACGATGGTGTAGTCGTCTTCGGGGACCAGCGCGTTGACACGCCGGGGCCTGGGGCCGTGCAGGTAGGGACGGCATGTCGTCTCGATGACGTCTGGCGGGACTCGCAACGCGACCGATCCATTGATCGAGCGCCGCCGGTGGGTCATCTTGCGATCGTTGTGCTGGACAGCGATCTCATACCCGAGAAACCGCGCCGGTGTGGTGACGGCGTGGCTGATCAGGGTCTTCGGCTGCGACAGTTCCAGCTTCAGCTGGTCGCGCAGGAAACCGGCGATTTGTTGTTTGATCTGCTCAGCCTCGGCTTTGGGTCCGATGAACCCGAGCAGATGATCGTCGGCGTAACGCACATACCGCAGCCTGCGGTAGCCCTGATCCATCGGATCGCCCGGCCGGAGAGCGTGGACTCTGCGCAGCGCGGCCTTGGCGGCAGGCCGGTCGCCCTGACGCCAGGATCGGTAGCGTTCGCGCAGGGCCCGCGAGTACTCCGGACTCCGCCTTCTCCGACGTCCCCGGGTGTGGGCGGGGATGAGGTACTCGGTGACGAACCGGTCGAGTCTGTCCAGGTAGATGTTGGACAGCACCGGCGAACAGCCAGCCCCCTGGGGCGCCCCCGACAAGGTGGCGTGCCAGGTGAAGTTCTCCAGGTAGCCGGCCTTGAGCATGCCGGCGATCACCCGCAGGAATCTGCGGTCGCCGATCTGCTCGGCCAAGATGCCCAGGAGGACGTGATGGTCCAGGCTGCCGAAACAATCGGCGATGTCGCCCTCGATGAACCACACCGTTCCCGTCCAGCAGCGTGATACCTCCCGCAGCGCGGTATGGCATCCTCGGCCGGGCCGGAAACCGTGTGACCGGTCAGAAAACTGCGGCTCGTAGTAGGCCTCCAGCAGCAGCCGCACCACTTCTTGAACCAGTTTGTCTGACCACGACGGAATACCCAATGGTCGGGTGCCGCCCTTCTTCTTCGGAATATGCACTCGGCGCACCGGGGTGAACCGGTAACGCTCGCGTCGCATGTCCTCGATGATTCGGGTGATCACCGACACCGACATTCCGTCCGCTGTCTGCTCATCCACGCCGGGCGTCAACGCGCCCTTGTTCGCATAGATACGGCCATAGGCCAACAGATACAGCGCCGGGTTGAACAATTGCCGATACAACTCATCCACCGGCAGGCGTCGCCTGCCCCTATTCTTCAGGACACCCAGCACCGTTTCGGCGTTCTGCATTTCGCATACCTCCCATCGCCGAGCCTCCTCTTTCGCTGATCTGGCCTGCTTCGCCCTGTGGACAGCTTTCCTGCCCGCCCTGGCCGGACGTCACCCCGGCGACTACTACCAGGCCTCCGTCGCCTTAGAGCTCGCGCTCCTTAGGCGATCCCACGTTCGTCACGGTTCCTACGTATCGAGCGCGACACAGGCACCCCGTTCGCATCCTTGAATGCCCTGACTGGGCATCGCTGCTGCACCCTGAAGGTTGCCGAGAACTCGAAACACTTCCCCGGCAGGGCCGCCACCGGTTTCACCTGTCTTCTTCCGGCGGACGTGTCATCTACGTCTTCTGGACACTGAGGTTCAAACAATCAGTCTTTGCCATATCGCGCGGGTCTTCCCGCGGCGCCGTCCCGGACAGTTCAGGCCCGGCCCACGGTTTCCTGGCCTGCTATGGTCCCCGGCCCGGTTTCCCGGACCCGGTTAGCCATCAGACCCACCAACCTCCCTTCACGTTGGTCCCCGCTGCGCGAGGGATAAGAACCATGCGCCTCGTGGCGCACTCTCGAAGTACAAGGTGGTGACGTCATAGAGCAGCAGAGTCGCCTCTCCCAGACCCACGTGAGCCGCGCACGCCGCCGCGAGACGCTGCCGCCACTCCAAGCTGGCATACACCGGCAGCCGCCGGTTGATCGTCGGATACGACGGCGGCGCGATCCCGATCTCGGTCAGCACCCGGATCGTGTCCAGCTTGCTGGTCGGCTCGATCAACCGCGCCAGCACCAGCGCCTGGAACACCTCGTCGTGGTGACAGGCGGCGTCGAGCCGCAGCACCTGATACGCCGTGCCCAGCGCGTCCCACAGATGCTGGCACCGGGTCGACAAGATTGGCAGCGCCTGACCCTCAGGCCGACCGTCACCAAAGTCGAGGGAGTCCTGGTTCACGTGCAGCCGCTGCCGGGCGACCACCTTCAACACCTCCACATCCTCCGGCGTGTGCGCCGAACCGATGTGCTCGATCTCCCGCGAGCCCTTCCGGGAGGAGTGCACGATCTGGACCGCGGTCGCGTTGCTGGCCGTCTTCACCGTCCGAACGTACGGAGACATGCCCGACAGGCTAAAAGCAGCGCCGATTAGTGCACACCCCGGCAGCCAAAACCCCTAGCCAACACCACATTCAACCCAGCAGCCAGCCAACCTGATAAAAGTCAGGTCCGGGTCCCGCTGGTAGCGATTACTGGCGTCGCCGTCGTGTAAGCCGCCATGATCGCCACGTTCCTGTCGATACCTAGCAGGGATTCGGCTGAAGCACCTACATCGTCGGGTGAAGCGCCGGCCGCAGCATCTCAAGAGCCATCCGACCCGATGACGGCAACTCTTGACTTTGATGACCCCTTCCGTGAGTTCTTTACGATTCCTCGTTCCCTGCTTCCTTCAATACCAAATCGGGTGGACGATGTCACGGCTGAATGGATCTATCAGCATGGGGGCGCATCTGTGGGCGAACCGGTCCTTACCCTGCAGGGTAAAACAGAAAGCGCTGTGATAATTAGAAGGCTGCGTGTGATAGACGTCGAAAGGAGAACGCCACCTTCAGATGCCGTGGTGATCTTCCCAGATGGCGGCGGCGGCGGAGTCCTGGCGGTCAGATACTTTGAATTAAATATGAGCGATCCCCCACGGGTCATATCTCGGCGGGGAATTGAAGATCCCGATGGTCATAGAGACCTGCTGTTAAGCTTCCAGTAAAAGTGTCCAGCAGTGATCCCGAACAATTCGTGTTCCACATCACCGGGCCACCATGTTTCTGTGACTGGAAGTTAGCGATCGATTGGAAGAGTGGTAAACAAAGTGGCACAATGATTGTAGACCGAGGCTTCGGGAAAATTAGATCTGATACGGCCGAGCCGAAAAAATACCATCATTCTTACGCGCTTTCCGACGGCAAATGGGAAGACAGAAGCTAAGCAAGAGGAAATCGTCGATACGTCTTATTATCTCGACCAAGCCGCACCTTAAGCAGGTGGCTGAAGTATCGAGCCGTCGCCGCCGCGAGCCTGCTCCGCCAGGTCGCTGAAGGCTTGACGTCCCATCCTATCGCCTTGCAGTACCAGGCGCGAAACTGCGAGGACGTGACATCTGTGTAGGCTGACAGGAGCTGGTCGACCTCATCTTTAGTTTTATGACAACTACAATTGCAATTGTCAGTTGCAGTTGAGGGATCGAAGATCCCGTTTTCAATTGTCTGCCTCCGGCAGTATGGAGTCGCCGTTGTGCCAGATCGCCCGCTTTTTCCAAATCTTTCTCCAGGCGTGTTCCAAGAGAGCTTTTGGCGATTACTGCCTGTCTCTGAGTACGCGCAATTATGTTAGTGAGATCACCGAAATCAACGGGAACGAGCTCATTGATGTCCGCTTCGAACGCAAGTGGTGGCTGCGTATGGGGCTGGTCAGCTTGAGCAACTGACACTTGGTGCACAATCGCGCACCATCGATGTTCCTGCCGACGCTCTCTTCGTTTTGATTGGCGCCCAGCCGCATACGGAATGGCTCCGTGGAACGGTTGCATGCGACCAACAGGGCTTGGTGCTCACGGGGTCAGGATCCTTCCAGGAGCGCGGAGGGCGCACCATGGCCGATCGATCGCGCCCCACTGCTGCTGGAAACCAGCGTTCCTGGCGTATTCGCAGCCGGAGATCTGCGGCACGGGTCGGTCAAACGCGTGGCGTCTGCGGTGGGCGAGGGCGGCATCGCCATCAATCTCGTCCACCAACAACCTAGCATTCCCGTGACATGCGTCGGACTGCTCGCAGGCCTCCGCCCACTTATGACATCCGTCGGTCCCGTGCCCGAAGTTGATCTTCCAGGTTGAATACCTCCGGAATGATCTCCCAGGCCTCGTCGGGAGCACCCTCGCTCTGGAACAGTTCAGACATGGCAGCCTGCCAGCGAGTATTGACATCGGTACGGGCCACTTTTTCCTGAGCAACGGCCAGATCGTCGGCTTCCGCATAACCGATGAGCAGGCCGTCGTCGCGCAGGAAGAGTGAGTAGTTGCGCCAGCCGGCGTCGCGTAATGCCTCCAACAACTCGGGCCAAACGGCACTGTGAGCCTCGCGATATTCCTGGAGGCGGCTGGGATCCACGTGTCCCAGCAGGCAATACCGCGGCATCATTCACTCCTCTCGTTGTGCACGATGATCACTTCGAGAGTGCGGGGCCCGTGCACACCCTCTACGCGATTCAGCTCGATGTCACTCGTCGCACTGGGCCCGCTGATCATGGTCAGTGGCCGGGTAGCTGTCAGTCGGCCCAGCGCCTGGGGGACATCGGGAACGATCTGGTCGGCAAAGACAACGCAGAGGTGGTAGTCGGGGATGAGGGTCAGCACGCGGCGGCCCTGCCCCGCTGAGCCGTCCAAGATCAAAGTACCGGTTTCGGCGATCACCACGGCACAGCTCGTGATCACGCCGTCCACGGCGTCCAGTTCCGCGACGCTGAGTTGATCATCGTTGGAAGGCTCATCGGCGCGCACGTTCGCGGAAAGGTTTGCCGTCCAGGAGGGGTCTAAGCCCGCGGGAACGACCACAGTGTGGGCGCCTCGCTCCTCAACCGCCTGAGTGATGGTCGCGTCAAGATCCTCCACCCGGCATTGCCGCACCAGCGCTCGATAGTCCACTAGGCGATCAATCAGCAGCTCGGTCAGCGCCTCAGCCGAGGAGTCCGAGGTGGTCCGGTAGTCCCGGGCGATGTCTTCGTAGCGGAGGTCCGGCGGCGGTGCGACACGATGAGCAGCCGCAATCCGCGCCAGCACCTCCTCGCGAGCGTTCACCGCTCTCCCCCATGCTCGGCGGCCCACCAGTCGCGGAACGTCTGCTTGGGCGGCCGCGCGAGATCTCGCGCATCGGTCCACTGCTTGGCAAGCGGCAACGGCAACCCGCCGATCACGCCGCGCTTGCGGCCGAGCATCCGGCCGAGGCGCCCGCTCCGCAGTGCGAACGTCCAGCGCCTCGGGTTGCTCATCACCCAGGCGGCCGCGGACATCGCCGATGCCTCTGCGCTCGGCACCCGATGCTCTGCCGCGTACGTCTCGGTGTGCTTGGCGCGCAGGTGCACCAGGATCTCCGGGATGTTGATCTTGACAGGACAGACGTCGTAGCAGGCGCCACACAGTGAGGACGCGTATGGCAACGATGCGTTGTCCTCGATCCCGGTCAGTAGCGGAGACAGGATGGCGCCGATCGGGCCCGGATAGACCGATCCGTACGCGTGCCCGCCTGTCCGTTCGTATACCGGGCAGACGTTCAGGCAGGCGCTGCAGCGGATGCAATTGAGCGCATCGCGGCCATCCGCGTCGGCCAGCACGGCCGTACGGCCATTGTCGAGCAAGATCAAATGGAACTCCTGCGGCCCGTCGCCGGGTGTCACCCCGGTCCACATCGAGGTGTAGGGGTTCATCCGCTCCCCCGTCGACGAGCGGGGCAGCAGTTGCAGGAAGACCTCTAGGTCCGGCCAGCGCGGGACGAGCTTCTCGATTCCCATGATCGTGATCAAAGTATCCGGCAGCGTCAGGCACATCCGGCCGTTGCCCTCGGATTCGACAACCCCGAGCGTTCCGGTCTCCGCAATTCCGAAGTTTGCCCCGCTGATGGCGATCTTGGCGGAGAGGAACTTGCGCCGCAGATGCCGGCGAGCCGCGGCTGCCAACGCTGCCGGCTCGTCAGTAAGGGTCGGATCAACGTCGGCCATCTCCCGTAGGAAGATCTCCCGGATCTCGGCCCGGTTCCGGTGGATCGCCGGCACCAGGATGTGCGACGGCTTGTCGTGGCCTAGCTGCACGATCAGTTCTGCAAGATCGGTTTCCAGCGCAGCGATGCCGACTGCTTCTAATGCCTCGTTGAGTCCAATTTCCTGTGTGGCCATGGATTTGACCTTGACCACCTCGTCCACGCCCTTGCCGCGAACGAGATCGATCACGATGCGATTCGCCTCGTTCGCGTCCCGGGCCCAATGCACCACGCCGCCGCGGGCGGTCACAGCGGATTCCAACTGCACAAGGTAATCAGGCAGCTGCGCCATCGTGTGGACCTTGAGCTGGCGACCGGCTTCGCGCAGCTCCTCCCAATCCAGAAGTTCGGCAACGACTTGAGCCCGTTTGGCCCGAATGGTCGTCGTGGCCTTGCCGAGGTTGCGCCGCAACTGGGTGTCGGCGAGCGCTCGCCGCGCTGCAGCCGGGAACTTCTCACCACCGCGCAAGTTGCCTACACCGCGCGGTGCAGGAGGCGGCATGGTCGGCAGGCCCAGCATGACCGGCGCGTTCACAGCACAGCCTCTGGTCCCGCGTGCGCCTGTGCTTGCCGCTCGGCGCGACCGAGAACCATGGGGTCCTCGCGAGTCGCGGCGAGGATCTGCGCCAGATGGACCGTCTTGACGCCGGCACGGATCCTCGACAGCCCACCCCCGATGTGCATCAGACAGGAACTGTCACCAGCGGTGCACATCTCCGCACCCGTGTCCAACACACTGCGCATCTTGTCGGCAAGCATCGCAGTTGAGGTGTCGGAGTTCTTGATCGCAAACGTGCCACCAAACCCGCAGCACTGATCAGCCACCGGCAACTCGACAAGTTCCAGCGCTTCGACGGCCCGAAGCAACGTGATCGGCTTGTCTCCGACCCGCAGCATCCGCAGCGAATGGCACGTTGGGTGGTAGGTCACCCGGTGGGGGAAGTAAGCGCCGACATCAGTGACGCCCAGCACGTCGACGAGATACTCCGACAGCTCGTACGTCCTGGCCGCCACCGCCTCGACCTGCTCCACTAGTCCCGGTGAGCCGAACCGGTCCGCGATCATCGCGTGCTGATGACGCACTGAGCCCACGCAGGAGCCCGATGGCGCAACGATCGCGTCGTACGGTGCGAAAACCTCCGCGAACCGCTCGACCAACGGCAACGCCTGCTTCTGATATCCGGTGTTGACATGCATCTGGCCGCAGCACGTCTGCTCAGCCGGGAACTCGACGCTCTGGCCCAGCCGCTCCAGCACCCGCACCGTCGCCTTTCCCACCTCAGGAAACAGAGCGTCGGCGAGGCAGGTGATGAACAGCGCAGTTCTCATGGACACCTCATCGACTCGGTCAGCGCGGCTGGTACTGCGCTGGTGGGAAGGTCCTCGCAACCAGCGCCCGCAACTCGGAGAGCTCCCCGTCCACCAGCCCGGTTGCCCGTCCCTGGATCAGCACATTACCGATGGCGGTCGCCTCCACTGGACCAGCCAGCACTCGCCGACCCGTACGGTTGGCCGTCAGTTGGCACAGCAGCGCGTTCTGGCTGCCGCCGCCGACAATGTGCACGGTATTGATCTTGTGACCGCTGAGTCGCTCGGCATCATCGATCGCGGTCGCGTACGCCTCGGCGAGGCTCTCCAAGATGCTACGGGCGAACATAGCCGGGGAGTCGGGCGCAGCAGTGCCTGCGTCAGCACAAAGTGCCGCAATCCGCTTCGGCATGTCGCCTGGCGGAAGCAGGCTTGGATGGTTCGCGTCGAAGATCGGCACCGGGTTGCTCACAGCGGCTGCCTGGGCGAGCAGCGTCATCAGTTCCGCAGACTGCCCTTCGCGCTCCCACGTGCGGATGGACTCGCTAAGCAGCCACATGCCCATCACATTGCGCAGATAACGGATCTTGCCGTCGACGCCGCCTTCGTTGGTGAAATTGGCCTCCCGGCTGTCGTCGCTGAGCACCGGCCGACCCAGCTCGACACCGACCAGCGACCACGTGCCGGACGAGATGTAGGCAGCACCTGGCTCCGTCATGGGGACGCCGACGACCGCCGATGCAGTGTCATGCGACCCGACCGCGATCACATCCACTGCCGCCGTTGCGCCGACCTCGGATGCCACCTCGTCGCGCAGGGAGCCGATCCGGGACCCCGGATCGACCAAGGAGGGGAACAGCGAGCGCGGCAAGCTCAGCTTGTCGATCAAGGTCGCATTCCAGTCCCCCGTACCGATGTCGAGCAGGCCGGTGGTGGAGGCGTTGGTGCGCTCGACCACCTGTTCACCGGTGAGCCAGAATCCCAGCAAATCGGGGATCATCAACATCCTGGTGGTGTCATCGATGACTCCGGCTTCATGATCGACAGCTAGCTGATAGATCGAATTGAACGGTTGGAACTGCAATCCATTCGTTGCATAGAGGGTGGCATGATCAGCGATCTTGTCGACCAGATCGACGCCTCTGGCCGTGCGCTCATCCCTGTAATGGAACGGGTTGTTGATCAAGCGGTCATCGCTCACCAACCCGTAATCGACGGCCCAGGAGGCGATGCCAATGCCGGCCAGGTCCGGTTGCGCACCAACGGCCTTGCGCACTCCGATGAGCAGATTTCGGTAGAGCTCGAGGATGTTCCAATGCAGTCCATCCGGGAGGCGTACCGGGTCGTTGGGAAAGCGGTGCACCGCCTCAACGCTCAACTGGTCTGGGCCGAGGTGGCCGAGCATCACCCTGCCGCTTGTGGCCCCAAGATCAACCGCAGCCACCCAGCCTGTTGACGTCATCGCAAGAATGCGGCAGCGACGCCCGCGTCAACCGGAATGTGCAGACCGGTCGTGTGACTCAGATCGGCCGAGCAGAGAACGAAGACTGCGTTGGCGACGTTCTCCGGAAGCACCTCCCGCTTCAGCAGCGTGCGTGAGGCGTAGTACTTGCCCAACTCCTCCTCGGGCACCCCGTAGACCGCGGCCCGCTTGGCGCCCCAGCCCCCGGCGAAGATGCCGGAGCCACGGACAACCCCGTCAGGATTGATGCCGTTCACCTTCACGCCATGCTCGCCGAGCTCTGCTGCAAGCAACCGCACCTGATGCGCCTGGTCGGCCTTGGTCGCGGAGTAGGCGATGTTGTTCGGGCCCGCGAAGAGCGAGTTCTTGCTCGAGATGTAGACGATGTCGCCGCCAAGCTTCTGCTCCATCAACGCCTTGGCCGCCGCCCGAGACACCAGGAAGGAGCCCTTCGCCATCACGTTGTGTTGAAGGTCCCAGTCAGCGACCGTGGTATCCAGCAATGACTTGGACAACGACAGGCCGGCGTTGTTGACCACGATGTCGATGCCGCCGAAGGCGAGCAGAGTCGCATCAACCGCCGCCTGCACGGCCGCTTCATCGGTGACGTCGGCGGCGATCCCGACCGCGACATCGCTGTTGCCAATCTCCTCCGCCGCAGCCTGAGCTTTTCCTGCGTCGAGATCACAGATCACCACGCATGCACCCTCGGCGGCAAGCCGAACCGCGATCGCCTTGCCGATTCCCCCCGCTGCACCGGTGACCAGCGCAATCCGGGTGGCGAGCGGCTTGGGCTTCGGCATGCGTTGCAGCTTCGCCTCTTCCAGCGCCCAGTATTCGATCTTGAACTTCTCCGACTCATCGATCGGCGCGTAGGTCGACAGGCCCTCTGCGCCACGCATCACGTTGATCGCGTTCAGGTAGAACTCGCCAGCAACTCGGGCGGTCTGCTTGTCCTTCCCGTACGAGAACATGCCGACTCCAGGCACCAGAATGATCAACGGGTCGGCACCCCGGATCGGCGGTGAGTCAGGCGTCGCATGCCGGTCGTAGTACGCCTGGTAGTCGGCCCGATACGACTCGTGGAGCTCCAGCAGCCGGGCGATGCAGTCCTCCACCGGTGCATCGGCCGGCAAATCCAATACCAGCGGTTTGACCTTAGTCCGCAGGAAGTGATCCGGACAGCTGGTGCCAAGTTCGGCCAGCCGAGGATGCTCGCTACTGGACAGGAACTCCAGCACCCGCTCGTCATCGTTGAAGTGTCCGACCATCGGCTTGTCGAATGAGGCGATAGACCGCAGCGTCGGTGCGAGTGCCGCCGCCTTGGCCCGTCGCTCATCGTCCGCCAGTGCGGAATACCCGTCGAGCAAAGCGCCGAACGGCTCGGGCTTGGAGTGCTCCGCAATGTAGGCCTCAGCGGTCCTGATGATCTCCAGCGAATTGGCCTCGCACTCCTCCGACGGATCGCCCCACGCCGTAATGCCATGACCGCCGAGAATGCAGCCGATCGCCTGCGGGTTGTCGGCCTTGATCTTGGCGATGTCCAGGCCCAGCTGGAAGCCGGGCCGGCGCCACGGTACCCAGACCACCTTGTCGCCGAAGATCTTGGCGGTCAGCTCCTCGCCGTCCACCGCGGTGGCAACCGCGATGCCGGAGTCGGGGTGCAGATGATCAACATGTGCGGAGTCGACCAAGCCGTGCATCGCGGTGTCGATCGACGGGGCGGCACCTCCCTTGCCGTGCAGGCTGTAGTCGAAGGCGGCGACCATCTCATCCTCCCGCTCGACGCCGGGATAAACGTTCACCAGCTGCCGCATCCGATCAAGCCGCAGCACAGCGAGGCCGGACTCCGTCAGGGTCCCCAGGTCTCCGCCGGAACCCTTCACCCAAAGCAGCTCAACCGGCTCACCGGTCACCGGGTCTGTCTCAGTGCCCTTGGCCGATGTGTTGCCCCCGGCATAGTTCGTGTTCTTCGGATCAGATCCCAGCCTGTTCGACCGGGCGATCAGCTCTGCAACTGCCTGGTTGGTCATGATCACTCACGCTCCCCAGCCGGCTTGGGTGCCGCCGGCTCGTTCCTTTTCGATCTTGCTTTGATACCCAGATTCGGCGTACGCCTTCATCGGGTCGGCGGGCAGGCCGCGGGCCTCCCGCCATTCAGCCAGCGCGGGCCGTACGTCGGTGTAGAAGGCATCCATCAAGATCCCATTGGCACCGAGCACGTCATTCGCTTCCTGCGCCGCTGCGAGAGCTTCACGGTCGACGAGCAGGGCCCGCGCGGTCATCTCCTGCACATTCAGCACCGAGCGAATCTGGCCTGGGATCTTGGGCTCCACGTTGTGGCACTGGTCCAACATGAAGGCGACGTCGGAATCCGGCCCGTAACCCCCGCCGCGTACGACCTCATAAAGGATGCGGAACAGCTGGAACGGATCGGCGGATCCGACGATCAGATCATCATCGGCGTAGTAACTGGAGTTGAAGTCGAACGAGCCGAGCTTTCCCAAGCGCAGCAGTTGGGCGGCGATGAACTCGATATTGGTGCTTGGCGCGTGATGCCCAGTGTCCAGGCAAACCACAGCCCGCTCCCCCAGTGCGGCGCAGTGCACGTACGAGGTGCCCCAGTCGGGTACATCGGTGTGATAGAAGGCGGGTTCGAAGAACTTGTACTCCAACACCAGCCGCTGATTGGGGCCGATCCGCTCATAGATCTCATTCAGGCTGTCGGCCAGCCTGTCCTGGCGGCCCCGAAGATCACCCTGCCCGGCATAGTTGGTGCCGTCGGCGAGCCAGATCTTCAGGTCCCGTGACCCGGTCTGGTTCATGATCTCGATGCACTCGAGATGGTGGTCGATCGCCTTCCGGCGTACGGCCTCGTCGACGTGAGTCAGGCTGCCGAACTTGTAGATGTCGTCCTGGAAGGTGTTGGAGTTGATCGTGCCGAGCGCTACACCCAGATCAGCGGCATAGTCCCGCAGAGCGCCATAGTCCTCGACCTTGTCCCACGGGATGTGCAGCGCGACCTTCGGCGCGAGCCCAGTCAGCTCGTTCACCTTCGCCGCGTCGGCAATCTTTTCCTGAACGGTCCGGGGAGTGCCCGGCGTGCCGAACACCTTGAACCGGGTGCCGGAGTTGCCGAATGCCCAGGAGGGCAGCTCAATGGCCTGATGGGCCAGCTGGTCGGAGATGGATTCGAAAGTAGTCATCGTCATCGCCACTCTTGCTCACATGTTGTTGGGGCTTGCAATGGGGTTGGATACCGAAATCGATATCCGACTCAGAAGTCGAACTGGTCGATGTTTTCCTTGTTGAACTTGAACGGATCGCCCAGCGACGGGTTGGCCTTCCAATTCGAAGGTCCCCGAGTCGCGATGATAGAGACCCGCGATGATCTTGACCAAGGTGGATTTGCCGGCACCGTTCTCGCCCACAAGGGCGTGGATCGAGCCTGGGTGAAGCACAACGTTGCCGGAACGCAGCGCGACGACAGGACCAAACGCCTTCGAGACGTCATGGAGTTCGAGGGTCGGAACCCCCTGATCCGCTGGTTGTGGCATCTACGCGCGTTTCCCTTCGTCATTGAAACGTTGCAGGAGGCATCAGGAAGGACGATAACGCTCTCACTCGAAGGGTGTCAAGACTCCGTTGCTAAACCGCCTCGACAGCGAGGCAACCGTTCAACAAACCTGCGCATAACGCGTTCAGATGCTCATTCGACAGGAACCAAGCCTCCAGCCTGGATTCTTGCTCTGCAAGGAAATCTCTGCGACGAGAGAGATGCGAAACTTCGCTTTATAGCCGACATGTCTCGGACCCGTCCTCAGCCGGCGGGCGCATTGCATGAGCTCCTTCAATCCGCCAAGCGACTGCCAGCACGTCGGCGCCAGCCCGTCCAGTCACAAGAACACAACGTCCCACCGTGGCCTCCACAAGGTCATCGAAAGAGCTTCTGAAACGTTCTAGAACACACAGCTCTCAGCCACGGGCTAGCCAGTGAGGGCAATCGGCCAACCTCCGTCAAGACCACTTTTCTTTCTTCTCTCAGCTTTTGACCGCTGTCCAGTCTCCGCAGGACACCAATGGCACTGTGATCGAACAGCCTCGCCGGGCCAATTTGTTGAAGCGTTTCATTTACGCCTATGATCTCCACCATGTCTCACCACCCGATCCCCCACAAGCAGGCCGGCATAGCCGTACACACGGTCCCCAACGGTTCCGCGCGCCAGTTGCGAGATGTCAGGAGCGGGTTGATCGGCATGCTGGCCACTGATCTCAAAGACAACTTCCAGCTGAAGATCGCTCTGCACGTCGAGGCCGCAGCCTCCGCGGCTGACCGAACGACCTTGCATTGCCAAACGCTTGGCGCGGTGGAACGTGAACTCGCTCATTTGGAGTCCTTCCATGAGATGGGCGCCGAGGGAGTGATCGTCGTCTCCGTGGGTGATGTCACCGCGCAATTGCTGCGGATGGAAGAGGCAGGCATCGTCAGCGTTGTCGTCAACCCGAAGATACCGACGCCACTCCCCTCAGTTGGCGTTGACGACGAAGCCGGGGGCCATCTTGCCGGGAACCACTTGGTCGACCAGGGTTGTCGCAGCATTGTCTTCGTCATTTCAGGCCCAGGAGGAACGCAGGTTGGACGGCGGCTGGCTGGGGCGGCATTAGCTGCCAGCTCGCGCGGCGCCCATCTAGAGGTGGTGACCGGCACGGCCTCGACCGTTACAGACGGGGCAGCGGTGGCGACCACGATTGCGGCTCGACGACCATCCGACCGACCAGACGGAATCATCACCACGAGCGACGACCTCGCGTTGGGAATCATGCAGGAACTCGCAAGTCATGGCATCAGCGTTCCCGGCGATATCGCGGTCGTTGGCTGGGATGACACGGATTCTGCCAGCAGCGCGCCAGTCGCCCTTACCTCTGTCCGTCAACCGGCGTCGGCAGTGGGAGCGATGGCTTTCAGGCTGCTGTGGCAACGGATCGAGCAATGGACGACAGTCCAGCGGCCGGCCCAGCTCTTGGAGTTGTTCCCGGATCTCATCGTGCGCAACTCAAGTTTGCGGGCCTAGACCGGAGACCTGGTGGCCACAGATATGGAGTCTTGGTCACCGGCTGTGGCCTTAACTCGCGCAGTAGACCGACGCACCACCAGATCGGGGGCGAACTCAATGTGCTGGTGCTCATGTGAAGCATCGTTGTCTAACGCCTCGATCTCGGCGAAGAGAAGTTCGGCAGCCCGGACACCCAGCGCATGTCGAGGCTGTCGAATCGAGGACAAAGGCACGGCCGCGGCGGCCGCAAAGTCAATGTCGTCGTAGCCGATCAGCGAGATCTCGTCGGGCATCGGAATTCCGTGAGTGACGAATCCCTGGAGCAAGCCGATCGCCACCAGATCATTTGCCGCGAAGATTGCAGTCGGGCGTTCTCCAGCCGGAAGCGCCACTAACTCCGCGGCTGCCACAATTCCTGAGCCGGTGTCGAGACGCTCTGTTGAGACCGTCGTGAGGTGACTCGGGTCCCCTAGCTGAGAAAGAGCGAGCTGCGCGCCTAAGTGTCGATCCCGAACTTGCTGGATGGTCATCGGACCGCCAACGAACGCTATGTTGCGGTGGCCCTCGGCAACGAGATGATCAACGGCTAGCCGGCCACCCTCGACGTCGTCTACGGCCACCGAGCAGTAGGCGGTATCGTCGCTCGCTCGGTCGACGATCACAACGGGAATGCCATGACGGCGCAGCTCGGCAACCTGTTGGCCGACTTCCTTGATCGGGGCGAGGAGTAGGCCGCGTACCCGGTGCTGCTCGAAAAGCTGGAGGTGCGCTGCCTCACGCTCTGTCTGCTGCGCGCTGTTGCCGAGTTGGACCGAGTAGCCCAAATCATGGACGTAGTCTTCAACGCCACTCACGATGTCGGTAAAGAACGGGTTTGCGACGTCCATGACGACCATGCCAATGCTGCGGCTTCGCCCGGCGCGCAGCTGGCGGGCCGATTCGTTGCGGACCCAGCCAAGTTTGACTATCGCCTTCTCGACCCGAGAGCGCGTGGCGTCGGAGACCAGGGCTGGGGAATTCAGCACATTAGACACCGTGCCCACGGACACTCCCGCGAGCGCTGCCACATCTTTCATGCTGACAGACGGCCTAGGCCGCGGCATGTGGCTACTCCTCCTGCGCTTGCGTGACCCGACCGTCTGGACGCGCTAGCCGGGGTGACGGTGTAATGTCTCGCGATCGACGACACGATTGATTCGTCTCAATGTCGGAGCCTAGCCGTCAATACCGAACAGCATCAAGTTGCATCATCTCGTCGTTGAACCGCTTCAGCCATCGGTAGCTCAGGGTATAGCCTTCCGACATGGCGCAGCAGAGCGGGCCTCGCATTCAAGACGTCGCTCGGCGTGCTGGCGTCGCGATTGGCACGGTGTCCAACGTGCTCAACAAGCCTGACCTAGTTAGCGAACGTACGCGTCTCAAGGTCGAAGCCGCGATTGCCGAGCTGGGCTTCGTCCGCAATAGCGCCGCCCGGGCGCTGGCGGCAAGACGGACAGATACTGTCGGCTTGGTCCTGATTGATATTGGAAACTCACTCTTTGTCGACATCGCGCGTGGGGCCGAGGGGGCGGCAGCGCAAGCTCAGCTGAAGCTCCTTCTTGCCAATAGCGACAGCATTCGAACCAAGCAGGACAACTATCTCGAGCTCTTCGACCAAGCCCGAGTCGCCGGGATCCTGCTGACGCCGCTGGAAGAGCCTCTTGATGTGGCATACGCCGTCCTTGGCCACGGGCGCCCCGTCGTTCTCGTGATCGCAACGTCGCCAGACCCGCATACCTGCAGTGTCATGGTCAACGAGGAACTCGGGGGCTATCTCGCTGCCACCCATCTCATCCACGGAGGAGCCCGCAGACTCGTCTTTCTCGCCGGCCTTCCGGACCTGCGACTGATCCGACGGCGCCTGGCAGGCGTCGAGCGGGCCGTTGCCGAAACAGGCGCCAGCCTCGACGTGGTAGAAGCGCCTGACCTGGTGATCGGCGCGGGTCGGGAAGTCGGACGCCAGGTGTTGCTGTCCCAGTCGGTTGATGGGGTGGTGTGTCCCTCAGATCTGCTCGCCGTCGGCGTCATCCAGGCGGCAACCGATCTCGGAATCCGGGTACCCGATGAATTGTTGGTCGTCGGCTACGACGATAATCACTTCGCCTCTGAGAGCAGCATCCCGGTGTCCACTGTGAGTCTGCCGGGCTATCGGATGGGTGAGCTGGCCGTCGAATTGCTCCTCGAGGAGATCGAGCAAGGCTCCGGCCACGTGCACCGAACGATCATGCTGGATCCTCACCTGATCCCTCGACGCAGCACATCGAGGCTGCCGGAGACCAACAACAAGCCGTCTCGGAATAGATCATCACCTGCTGCGCCTAACTTGCTCTAGAGCTCACAGCAGCTACGTCCTAGCACCAGCCTTCACTTTCGAAAGGAACCCATGTCGCTCACCTGGTCTGCAGTACCCATCACCCCGAATGAGGACTTCGACGGAGCACCGCTGCTGCGCACGGAGTTCGGCCTGGAGGACGGTCATGGCCCGATCACCCGAGCCACCCTGCATGCCACGGCGCATGGCATTTTCGAGGCCTACCTCAACGGCCAACCCGTCTCCGACGACGTGCTGAGCCCAGGGTGGAGCAGTTATGAGTGGCGGCTGCGCTACCGCAGCTACGACGTGACTTCACTCCTGGGGCCCCGGTCGGTGCTCGGTATTGCGCTTGGCAATGGTTGGTTTCGCGGACAGTTGGGCTGGAGCGGCGGAAGCGCCCACTACGGCAACGAACTTGCCGCACTGGCGCAGCTCGAGATCGAGTTTTCCGACGGCTACGTCCAGACCGTCGTGACCGACGAGAGCTGGACGGCCGGACCATCTGCAGTGGTGTTCAACGACCTCTACGACGGGCAGACGATCGATGCACGACGTTACTCGGACGCCTGGTTGGAGCGCGGCTTCTCTGACGAGGCTTGGACAGGCGTGCACCCGGCCGAGCTCGACTTCAGCACGCTGACCCCGTACATCGGTCCGCCCGTCCGCCGGCAGGAAGAGCTTCGACCCATCAAAATCTGGACGTCCCCGGCAGGCAAGACCCTCGTCGACTTCGGGCAGAACCTCGTCGGGTGGGTTCGGGTCCGGGTGCAGGGGCCCGCTGGCGCGACGGTCACGCTCCGTCACGCCGAGGTGCTGGAGCACGATGAACTCGGAACGCGGCCCTTGCGGAGGGCCAAGGCGACGGACCGCTTCATCCCTAGTGGCGGCGATGACGTGTTCGAGCCGACGTTCACCTTTCACGGCTTTCGCTACGTCGAGGTGGACGGCTGGCCGGGCGAGCTCGCGTCGGACGCCGTGACTGCCGTCGTTGTTTCCTCGGAGCTGCGGCGGATTGGCGAGTTCGAGTGCTCAGACGAGCTGCTCAACCAGCTCCATCGCAACGTGGTCTGGGGCACCCGCGGCAACTTTCTCGATGTGCCCACCGACTGCCCACAGCGAGACGAGCGGCTCGGCTGGACGGGCGACATCGCGGTCTTCGCACCCACTGCTGCCTACCTCTTCGACGTCAAGGACTTCCTCCGCGACTGGCTCGCGGACGTCGCGGCCGAGCAGCGGGCGGCCCATGGGATGGTGTCCTTCGTCGTGCCCGACATCTTGAAGTACACCGAAAAGCCGTCGTACTTCCCGCCCCCAGAGAGCACCGCTATCTGGAGCGACGCCGCCGTTTGGGTGCCGTGGGCGCTGTGGCAGGCATTCGGGGACCTGCAGGTGCTGCGCGATCAGTACGACTCGATGACGGCGCACGTTCGCCGTGTGGAATCACTACTGTCGCCCACTGGATTGTGGGACACCGGGTTCCAATTCGGAGATTGGCTGGACCCGACCGCACCTCCCGACGATCCGATCAGCAGCAAAGCCGACAACGGCGTCGTGGCGACCGCCTGCCTCTACCGCGACGTCCGAATTCTTACCGAGACCGCTGGCCTGCTTGGACACAACGGGGAAGCCGCGCATTTCGCAGAGCTCGCAGAGCGTACAAGAACTGCCTTCAACGACAACTACGTGAACGATGACGGCACGATCCGTAGCGATGCCGAAACGGTGTACGCGTTGGCGATCGTCTTTGGTCTGCTCGACGTGGAGACAACACAGCTGTCCGGGAAGCGACTTGCGGAGCTCGTGACTGAGAGCGGCTACCACATCCAGACCGGATTCGCCGGCACTCCGTACGTTCTCGACGCGCTGACCGCGACCGGCCACCTCGATGAGGCCTATCGCCTGCTGCTCCAGCGTGAGTGCCCGTCCTGGCTCTACCCCGTCACCATGGGTGCGACGACGATCTGGGAGCGCTGGGACTCCATGCTGCCCGACGGCACAATCAACCCGGGCCAGATGACCAGCTTCAATCATTACGCCCTGGGCGCCGTAGCTGACTGGATGCATCGCAGCATTGGTGGCATCGCGCCGCTGGAGCCGGGGTACTCCAAGGTGTTGATTGCGCCCCAGCCGGGCGGCGAACTTCACTGGGCGCGGTCCTCCCTCGAAACCAGACATGGCAAGATCTCGGTCTCCTGGTCCCAGGACGGCGAAGGGCCGATTGAGCTCGATGTCGCGATTCCGGAGGGGGTAGCAGCTCTGGTGCAGCTGCCGGGTACGCACGTGCAGGAGCTCGGCAGCGGCCAACACCATCTCTCCTCAACCTCCGGTGTGATCGGCGGTTGACCGACTGACACAGTTGCCGCCTACTTGGCTCACAGACTGAAACATTTCAACGCAAGGAGCCACATGAATGCGCTCGTGACAGCAGCACCTAGCACCGCATCCTTGCGTTGGTCCGGTCACTGGATTGGGCACCAGCCGAGGGCCGCGAGCGGAACTCCCGCGGATTTCTTGACTGGTGTCGAAGCGAGTCGCGAGTTCTCCCGCTCGATGTTCCGTCGGACATTCGATGTCGATGTGGTTCCGGCCAATGCCCCGGCCCGGATTACCGCCGACTCCCGATACGTGCTGTGGGTGAATGGCCACGAGGTTGGACGCGGCCCCGCCCGCTCCCAGCCGTACCGGCTGCGGTACGACAGCTACGACCTGGCGCCTTACCTGTCCGCGGGTCGCAACGTCATAGCGGTCCTCGTCACCTACTACGGGCGGGCAATGTCGTTCTGGCAACCCGCGCCAGCGGGGTCCAACACCGACGCCGCATTGGTCTTCGAAGCGCAGCTCGGCGATAAAGCGCTCGTCTCAGACGACAGCTGGCGGGTACGGCGATCGGATGCCTGGTCCCTGATGGCCGGAACCCATGCCGGCGAGGGCGTGCCGGTCGAGATCGTCGACGCCCGGGACGTCCCGCGCGGATGGCGTGACGTCGACCTCGACGACTCAGACTGGCGCCAGGCGCCGCTGCTTCCAGCCATCCACCCGGCCAGTCTCGGTGAGACCCGGCCACCGACCTTCCCCTTCGGCCGCCTCCTCCCTCGAGGTATTTCCCAGCTTGGCGGCGACCGAGTGGCACCAGGCCGCATCCTCGACTCCTCGACTCGTAACGCTCCCCGCTGGAAGGGTGATCATCCAGTCACCCGCGTAACCCAGGCACTCCTCGAGGACGTCATCCGCACTCACACCGCCGAGCTGCCCGCCAACTTTGACGTTGCCCCGGGCCAGGTGCACCACCTCTCGGTGGACTTCGGGCGGATCGTCGCAGGTTTCGTCGAACTTGATCTCGAGGCCCCGGCCGGCACTGTCGTGGACATGCATTATCGGGAGAAGGTGTTCCGCTCCGAATTGGCCTGGTCGGGGGAGGATCCGGAGACGGGTGCCCGCTACGTCGCAGCCGGGACGGCTGACCAGTTCGCTGCCCTGGAGATCAACGGCTTGCGATACCTCCACCTCGTCGTCCATGCCAGCCAAGCAGTATCAGTCACCCTGAACCGGCTGGACGTGCGCGAGCATCTGTATCCCCGCACCGGTAGGGCGTACTTCCGCAGCGACGATCCGGGCCTGGACGCTCTCTATCGGGCCGGAGTTCGCACGGTCCAGCTGAACTCACTGGACTCCTACATCGACTGCCCGACACGAGAGCAGCGCGCCTGGGTTGGTGACGCCGTCGTTCATCAGATGGTCGACCTGGCGACGAACGAAGACTGGGGCCTAGCGCGCAACTATCTGGAGTTGAGCGATTCCCCGCGCCCGGACGGCATCCTCCCGATGGTTGTTGCGGGCGATATCGAGGCGAGTGGCGGCCTGACCATCCCGGACTGCTCTCTCAGCTGGATCCACGGCCTGCACATTCAGTACTGGCATGACGGCGATCTAGAGTGGGTACGGCGCCACCTGCCCTCCGCGGAACGTGTGTTGCGCTGGTACAGCAGCTATCTCGACGAGCGCGGGACGATCGCTGACGTGCCGGAGTGGAACCTCGTCGACTGGGCGAGCATCTTCGTTTCTGGGCGCAGTTCGATCCTGACAGCGCTCTGGGCGAGAGGTCTTAACGACTTCGCCGAGCTGAGCGACGCGGTCGGTCACGCCGGCTCTGCAGCGTGGGCCCGCGCCTTATATGAATCGGCTGCCGAGGGCTACGAGAATTTTTGGGATCCGGACCGCGGCTTATACGTCGACCACATCTTCGAGGGGCAACGCCGGCCAGCGGCCTCCCAGATCGCCCAAGCCAGTGCCATCATCTCGGGTTTGGCTCCGAGAGCACGCTGGGGTCCGCTCGTGGATGCCATGACCGATTCGGATCGGCTCGTTGTCCGATCCTGGGTGGGCAGCAAGACCGGCGGATACGACCATGAGCGGTTCGAGCAACAGATGCGAGGCATTCAGCACATCGATTGGGATCCCGAGCAGGAGATGGTCATCGCTGAACCCTTCTTCAGCTACGCCGTGCACGACGCTGTGGCGCTCGCGGGTCGGGCCGAGCTCTTGCTCGACCTCGTCCGACGCTGGGACGAGTTCCTCGTGGATGGATACGACACTTTCGGTGAATGCTGGGGTTGGGGTACGCCGGTACACGGCTGGAGTAGCACCCCGACCAAGGATCTGGTCTGGTACGTCCTCGGCATCACTCCGGCAGAGCCGGGATATGGCCGGGTGCGCGTGGCGCCCAGGCTCGGACGGCTGCGCGAGGCGGCGGGGGCCGTACCGACGCCGCACGGGTTGGTCGAGGTCCGCGTAGCCGGCTCCGAGGCAGAGATCGACAGTCCGGTCCCCGTCCTCGTCGTGCATGAAACGGCACTGAGACTGAGCTGGCGGCCGGTAAACAGCGGGCCACTATCCGCTAACAGAAACGCTACGACTCCACGAGAACGGGTTGACGATACCTGTCGCATACGCTAGCGTGCGCATTGAAACGCTTCAGACGGCGAGTCTAGTGTCGCTCAACTCTCCGCTTTCTCGCTGTCATTCCCAGACCTGGAGGTCCCATGAGGTTCAGTATGGCGGGCCGGCGCGGCGTAGCGCTCATGGCCCTAGCGGCGGCGAGCACCTTGTTCGCCGCTGGCTGTAGCGCTGGAAGTCTCGGCAGCGCTGGCGGCGAAGGCGCCGCCGGCGCCACGGAAATCACGTTCCTCACCGGGGCCACAGACACCGATGTGGCGAGCGCGAAGGCCGTGATCGATGCCTTCACGGCAGCCAATCCCAACATCACGATCAAGACCGACACCCGCCCGGGAGGTTCGGAGGGTGACAACTTGGTGAAGACGCGGCTGGCCACCGGTGACATGTCCGAAGTTTTCATCTATAACAACGGCTCACTGCTGCAGGCGATCAAGCCGGAGCAGAACCTCACCCCCCTGGACGACCAGCCGTGGGCGGGCCAGCTCGACGAGACCTTCGCCGATTCCTCTAAGGGCTCCGACGGCAAGCTTTACGGCGGTCCGTACGGGACGGCGTTCGGCGGTGGGGTGCTGTACAACATTCCGGTCTACAAGAAGCTCGGCCTCGAGATCCCGAAGACCTGGGATGAGTTCATGAAGAACAACGAGACCATCAAGAAAGCGGGCATAGACCCCGTCGAGCAGACCTACGGCGAGACTTGGACGTCTCAGCTGTTCGTGCTCGGTGACTACCACAATGTCGAGGCCCAGGTCCCGGACTTCGCCGCGAAGTACACCGCCGGCGAGCTGAAGTACGCGACCACGCCAGCCGCCCTGGCAGGTTTCCAGCACATCCAGGACGTCAAAGACGCCGGCTACTTCAACAAGGACTTTGCCTCCGCCAAGCTGAATGATGGCGTCAAAGCAGTGGCCACCGGAACCGCTGCGCACTATCCGCAGCTCGGCGCCACCGCAAATAACATCGAGAACGTCTCTCCGGGGAAGTCGAACGATGTCGGATTCTTCGCACTCCCCGGATCGGATGCGGCCACCAACGGTATGACGGTCTGGCCCGGAACAGCCGCGATGTACATCCCGAAGACGGTGGAGGGCGACAAGCTGGAGGCGGCGAAGAAGTTCATCGCCTTCGCGGCGACACAGGAGGGGTGTGACGCCTACTCCACCGGTTCGCCGCCGCAGGGCCCGTACCTTTCCAAGGCGTGCAAGCTGCCGGCCGAAGTCTCGCAGGTCGCCAAGGACACCCAGGCCTACTTCGACTCCGGCAAATCCGGGCCGGCGCTGGAGTTCAAGTCGCCGATCAAGGGTCCGGCCCTGGAACAGATCTGTATCCAGGTGGGCACCGGTCAGGTGGACGCCAAGAAGGGCGCCGAGCTCTACGACCAGGACGTCAAGAAGCAAGCCCAGCAACTCGGTTTGCCTGGCTGGGAGTGAATTCTTAAGCCCAACCGGGCTGCTCAAGTTCTGACTCCTCCTGCCGCCGGTCTCGACCGGGACCGGCGGCAGGCTCTCACGAAAGGGCTTCGCGATGGCGAGCACTTTGAGCACATCCGAGGCGACCCGCCTGGCCCCCGCCACGCGAAGCCTCAGGGATCGCGGGAAGAAGCGACCGGGACCGTACCCGTACTGGTTCTATCTGGTCCCCGCGATCATTTACGTGGTCTTCTTCATGGTTCCTACCTTCGCTTCCTTCTACTTCTCCTTCACCCGATGGGATCTGTTCACCTCGACTTGGATCGGCTTGGACAACTACCGGACCTTCTTCGCCGAGCAGGCGCTGATCATCGGCCTGCGCAACACGTTGATCTATGCGGTGATCACCTCCGGGCTGAAGGTCATCCTCGGCATGGCGCTGGCCCTGCTGTTGACCTCGAAGATCATCGCTCGCGGTTATCTGCGCTCGGTCGTCTTCTTCCCGGTGCTGGTCAGCGTTATCGGCGTCGGACTCACCTTCACCGTCTTGATGGACCCGGAGAAAGGCCTTATCAATAACACACTGGCCGTTGTGGGCATTGACGGCCCGGGTTGGCTGACCAACCCCAACCTTGCGCTGTTCTCTATCGCCCTGGTCGATGTATGGAAGGGCGTCGGACTGGCCACGGTCATCTACATCGCCGGCCTCGTCTCGATTCCTCAGGAGTACTACGAAGCAGCCGAGGTCGACGGAGCCGGCCGCTGGCAGGTCTTCCGGACCATCATGCTGCCACTCGCCCGGCCGGCCACCGCCACGGTCATCACGCTGTCACTTATCGGGGGCCTGCGCTCCTTCGACCTGATCTGGGCGATGACCAAGGGCGGACCTGGTTTCGCCTCCGACGTCATCGCGTCGGTGATCTACAAGCAGTACCAGGCCGGGTTCTACGGGCTGTCCACCGCGGGCAGCGTGGTGCTGTTCTTGGTCGTCACGGTCATCGTGGTCCCGCTGACCTGGTGGCTCAACCGAGGCGAGGAGGTTACCTAAATGAAGACTCGTGGTGTGGTCATCGGAGTGGCCGCCATAGCTCTGTCGGCGATTTTCTTCCTGGTGCCGTTTATCTTCACCTTCGTCATCGCGTCCATGGACCGGACTCAGGCGAACCAGCTGCAGTTCACCTGGCCCCAGCCGTTCGTGCTGCTCGACAACATCGGAGAGGCCTTGGCAGCACGCGACTATCTGATGGTCATCGCCTTCATCAACAGCATAATTCTCACCGTGGCCAGTGTTG
>DASUYM010000286.1:0-51988 GCA_036377435.1 Propionibacteriaceae bacterium | reverse complement strand
GAAAGTGTTGCAGTTCAGCACTCGGCTGGAGATTCGGTGGTCGCCGGCACCTTCGTCGTACAGGGTGAGGGCGAGGGTGTCGTCGAAGCGATTGGCGGCCATACGACCATTGCCGGCATTGCTGCGCTGACCCGGCAGGCTCACCGACCGCCGAGTCCGTTGACCGTCCAACTCAACCGCGTTGTGAAGATCATCGCGGTAATCGCCATCGTCACCGGCGCGCTGCTAGGCGCGGCAGCCCTGGCGCTCGGCCTCGGGACGACGCAAGCGTTCTTGTTCGCGGTCGGCGTCAGCGTTGCGTTGGTTCCTGAAGGGCTGCTTCCGACGGTGACCTTGTCGCTGGCGCGCGGAGCCTCGTTGATGGCGACGCGCAAAGCCCTGGTTCGGCAACTCGACGCCGTGGAGACTCTCGGAGCGACCACGTACATCTGCACCGACAAGACCGGCACTCTGACGCAGAACCGCATGGCGGTGGTCGAGGTCTGGACGCCAGTTGGAACCGCATATTTGGAGGGAACCGGGTACGAGCCCACGGCCCGGATCCAGGCGTCGAGCGATGTCATCGACCGCATGCGCCGGGCCGCGGAAAGCGCCGTCCTGTGCGTCAGCGGTCGAGTCGTTCAAAAGGGCACGGCATGGGTCGCCGAAGGCGATGCGATGGAAGCGGCGGTCCATGCTTGGTTGCTTCGGGTTGGCGGCGCCGCGACACCGGAAGCACCGGTTGAGCTTCGACTCGCATATACAGCTGATCGGATGCTCAGCTCAGTGGTGGTGGCGGGGCGCTCCATTGTCCTCGGTGCCCCCGAGGCCGTCCTGAGCCGCTGTCTGGGTGCGGTTCCTCACGATGTCGTTGACGATCTTGCCGAGCGTGGCCGTCGGGTTCTGGCGGTGGCCGAAGGTCACTGGCATCCAGGCGAGCCCGAAAGCAACGCCGAGACTGGGCTGAGCCTGCTTGCGTTGATCGGGTTCGAGGATCCGCCCAGACCAGACGTCGCCGAGGCATTGGCCGCCTGTCAGACCGCGGGCATCAAGGTAGCGATGATCACCGGCGATCATCCCGGGACAGCCGCCGCGGTGGCCCGCGAGGTGGGGCTGCTCGGAGAGCGCGGGCTCGTGCTCGATGCAAGCCAGCTGCCGAACGACGACGAAGACTTGGCAGCCTGCCTGGACGGTGAGGATGGCGCGGTCGTCGCTCGGGTCACCCCGAGCCAGAAGCTGCGTATCGCTCGCGTATTGCGCCAACGCGGCCATGTCGTGGCCATGACCGGCGACGGCGTCAACGACGCCCCGGCATTGCGTGAAGCCGATGTCGGTGTTGCGATGGGCCAAAGTGGAAGTGACGTCACCAAGGCCGCCGCCGACCTGGTTCTGCTCGATGATCATTTCGCAACCATCGTCAAGGCAGTCGAGCTCGGCCGAGCAACCTTCGCCAACGTACGACGTTTCCTGACCTATCACCTGACCGACAATGTCGCCGAACTCGCACCCTTCGCCGCCTGGGCACTGACCGGCGGACAGCTGCCGCTTGCCATCGGTGTGCTTCAGGTGTTGGCGCTCGACATCGGCACCGATATGTTGCCTGCACTCGCGCTGGGTGCCGAGCCGCCAAATCGCCGAATCATGTCAGGGCGAGTGCGTCGACGCAGCCTCATCGACGGCCGGTTGCTGCGTAGGGCTCTCCTGGTTTTGGGCGTGACTGAGGCAGTGTGCGCGCTCGCCACATTCGTCGCCGTGCTATACAGCCGTGGCTGGGCCTGGGGAGCAACCCCTTCTTCGAGCACCCTGGCCCTTGCTTCTGGAGCAGCCTTTGCCACTATCGCCCTCGGGCAGATGGCGAACGCTTTCGCCTGTCGCAGCGAGAGTCAGCCGATGTGGCGGCAGAAACTGCTCACAAACCGGCTCCTGATTGGGGCGGTTGCCGCAGAGCTTGTGCTACTCGCTGTCTTTCTAGGTTTCCCACCGCTTGCCCGACTACTGGGCGGCTCCTGGCCGACCACACTTGGCTGGGCCTTGGCGTTCTGTGCCATCCCGATCGTCATCGTCGTTGACACAACCTACAAGGCTCTGCGTCGCGGGGGAGTCGCGCCACATCGTTTACGTTTCTAGGCTGAATGCATGAATGACCGGCGGCCGTCTCTACGAGTTTCATACCGGCAGATCCCCGGAAGCCGGCCGTGACTGGCATCGAAGAGGGCGTTGACGCACTGCTGATGGACGGCAGAATCGTTCACGTTCGTTCGATCTCGGAACGGGACGAAGAGGCGCTGGCCGCGCTGTACACCCGCGCATCACCACGAAGTCGCTATCTGCGATTCTTTTCGGCCGGCATCTCCATCGATCGCGAGGTGCAGCGGCTTGTCATGCCAGGCGACGATCATGTGGCGCTGGTCGCCGAACACGACGGGCTCGCCGTCGGCGTTGCCTCGTACGAGCTCTTGAGCGGCGCCCGGGCTGAGCTGGCAATTCTGGTCGACGACGCGTGGCAGGGAGACGGCATCGGCTCACTGCTCATCGAGCACCTGGCGGCAGTGGCTCGCAGAGCGGGCATCCAAGAACTCGTCGGCGACGTGCTCGCCACGAATGTCACGATGCTTCGTACGAGCGCAAACCTGGCACCCGGGATTGCCCGCAAGCATGGAGAAGATCCTGAGATCGTTCGCATCCATATCCCCACGCAGCCTGACGAACGAGCGCTTGCCGCAGCCGGCGCCCGCGATCGTACCGCCGAACACAATTCGCTGCGGCCACTGTTGGCGCCCGCCTCGCTCGCCGTGATCGGTGTCAGCCGATCTTTGAGCGGCGTTGGGTACGAGATCCTCCAGGCCGTCCTCGCAGGAGGATTCACAGGGCGCACGTACCCGGTCAATCCGCACGCCAAGACCATTGACGGACTTGATTGTTACGCGTCGGTCAGCGCCATCCCAGAACGGGTGGACCTGGCCATCGTTGCCGTGCCCGCTTCGCGAGTCGAGCAGGTCATCGAGGAGTGTGGAGCGGCGAAGGTGGGAGCAGCTGTCGTGCTCAGCGCGGGGTTCGGCGAGAGCGGACCGGCCGGAATGGCCACCGAATCGCGGGTACTTGCCTCAGCCCGCCGACACGACGTCCGGGTCGTGGGGCCGAACTGCATTGGATTGATCAACACCGATCCATGGGTACGCCTCAGCGCGACCTTCGCGCCGAACTCCCCGATGCCGGGCCATCTTGCCGTCGCTACCCAGTCGGGAGCCGTCGGGGTCGCGATTCTCGATTCGGCGGAACGCACGGGCGTCGGTATCTCGACGTTCGTCTCGCTCGGCAACAAGATCGATGTGAGTACGAACGATCTGCTCTCCTATTGGTACGACGACGTCAGCACGCGAGCCGTCGCACTCTATGTCGAGTCATTCGGAAATCCGCGCCGCTTCACCTGGCTGGCGCGGGCGTTGTCGACCCGGAAGCCGATCTTGGCCGTGAAGAGCGGACGGTCAACGAGCGGCCGCCGGGCGGGCAGCTCACATACGGCCGCCGCGGCAGCTCCAGATGTGGCTGTCGACACTTTGTTCCGGCAGGCCGGTGTCCTGCGTATGGACACTCTGGGCGAGCTGTTCGATGCCGCCCGACTACTCACTGAACAGCCTTTACCGGCTGGGGATCGGGTCGCCATCGTCGGCAATGCGGGAGGTTTGAACATCCTTGCCGCCGACGCGGCGGAGGCGGCCGGGCTGAAGGTTGTCGAGTTCTCTGCAACCCTGCAGCAGAAGTTTACGGACTTGACGCCACACCTCGCGGGCGTCGCAAACCCGGTGGACCTGGGTGCCGATGCACCACCGGCGACAATCGGTCGCGCGATTCGGGCTCTTGGCTCGTCGGGCGAGGCCGACACGCTGGTGGTCACGCTGGTCGCGACTCGCACCAATGACCTGCCGGGGGCACTTGTCGCACTGTCCGAAGCAGCCGACGACCAGCCCCATCTGCCGATCGTTGCGGTTGTTGTCGGTGGCGATTCTCCACTCAAGCTTGGCCGGGGAAAACTTCCTGTCTACGAGTTGCCGGAAGACGCGGTTCGTTCGCTCGGGCATGCCTGCCGGTATGCGCGCTGGCGCCGTGAGCCCACCGGCAGCAAGCCGACTCTCCCCGGGATTGACCGTGAAGCTGCCCAGGGAATCATCGCTGCGGCATTGGCCGAGGGCGCTGGTTGGCAGCCCGTCGCAGTCACCCATGACCTCATGGCTTGCTACGACATACCGCTTCTGGAGACCAGGCTCGCGGCCAGCATTGAGAGTGCTGATGAGATAGCTCGGGATCTGGGCTTCCCAATCGTCATGAAGGCGACCAGGCCTGGACTCGTGCACAAGAGCGAGCTGGGCGGCGTACACCTTGGGCTCTCGAATGAGCCGGCCGTACGCGAGGCGTACCTGGCCATCGCACACTCACTTGACGAAGCAGAGCCTCAGGTTGCCCTGCAACGCATGATCCAGACCGGCGTGGAGTTGGTCGTTGGCGTGGCGCATGATTCCCTCTTCGGATCACTCGTCATGATCGGCTTGGGCGGTGTGCACACCGACCTGCTCGGGGATCGCACATTTCGATCACTGCCGCTGACTGATCGCGACGCAGCGGCCATGTGGCGTGAACTTCGCGCAGCCCCGCTGCTCACCGGCTATCGCGGCACGTCAGCCATGGACACCGACGCGCTCGAGCAACTCTTGCTCAGAGTTGCCCGGTTCGCGGAAGATTTCCCCGAAGTGTCAGAGTTCGATCTGAATCCAGTGGTCGCGCTCCCTCCGGGGGTTGCGGCACTCGATGTCAAGCTCAAATTGCAGCCAGCCGAGGATGAACCCGACGCGTACACCCGGACCCTAGGTTCTCGACGTCCACATCGGCCGAAACAATGACTGTAGGAGATGAGTTCTCATGCCGAAGACCTCCCTGTCCTATCGCGTCATAGAAATCCCGCCGGCACTGCGCGACACTCACAATTACCTCGACCTGTATTGGTGGAAGCACAGCATCTACGCATTGCTCGAAGTAGATGTGACCAGTGCCCGGCATTTCATCGAGGAGCACGAAGCGCGGACGGGCGAAGCATTGTCGTTTACCGGCTACCTGGCCTTTTGCCTCGGGCGCGCGGTGGATGAGGACAAGTCGGTGCAGGCGTACCCGAAAGGCCGTAAGCACCTGGTGATCTTCGACGATGTGGACGTCTTTCTGCCGGTCGAGCGTGAGGTGGGAGAGACGCGCGCCGCGATCCCGTACATCATTCGCCGCGCGAACCACAGGTCGTACCTGGAAATTCATCGCGAGATTCGCGGGTTCCAGACCCAGCCTGTCCAGCCGGGGACTGGTCCGCCGTCTGCCTTCCGGTTCATGATGTCGACCCCCTGGCCGCTTCCCCGGCTGTTCGTCCGACTCATCCGCGCCGCCGGCCGCGCGATCCCACGCGTCTGGTAAACGCGGCGGGCACGGTTGGTGTGACAGCCCTCGGCATGGCCGGTCGCGGCGGTGGCTGGGGCCTGGCGCCGGCCGGGCAATCGGTCCTTCTGATCGTCGGCGGCATCGCTCGCAAGCCAGCCGTCATCGAGGAGCGTGTGGTACCGCGCTACATGCTCGACCTGACGGTCGCCTTTGACCACGACGTCGTGGACGGCGCACCGGCGGCGCGGTTTGTGAAGCGACTTGTAGAGCTCATCGAGAGCGGATACGGGCTGGAGAAGGCCCGGCATGATGCGCCTGCCCCAGCCGCCAGCCCCAGATGACTCCTTGACGGCGGAGTGGTTGTCGGGTCTAACTGTTTGCAGTCGTACAGGTAGTGGCTCATCAGGGAATAATGCCCCTAGGCACACTGCTGCCGATTGATCCAAGCTGGTTTCGGAGGTGAAGGATGAAGGTCACAATCGTGTACGAGAGCATGTTCGGCAACACTCATGAAGTCGCCGAGGCAATTGGCGACGGCGTACGGGACGCACATCCAGACGCCGATGTGGAATGCCTTCCCGTCGGAGATGCTTGGCCGAAGCAGGTCGACTCCGCGGACCTGCTGATCATTGGCGGCCCCACTCATATCCGTGGCATGACCTCAGGCTTCAGCCGCAAGATGGGAATCAGCGGCGAAGAAAAAGCCGAAGCAAAAGGCGAGCCGACCCACGATCTCGAGCCGGGTGCCGAGGGACCGGGCCTGCGGGAATGGTTCGACGGGCTGCCGAAGGTTAAGGACGGAGGCCAGGCCGCTGCCTTCGACACCCGCCTTGGGTCCGCAATGGCGGGTGGCGCGGCCCACGGGATTGCCCGCCGGTTGCGTAAGCACGGCTACCACCTGGTGAGCGACCCAGAGGGCTTCGTTGTCGACGACGCATACGGGCCCCTTCGCGCGGGCGAGCTCGAACGGGCGAAGGCGTGGGGAGCTCAGCTGATGCAAGCGACCGTCCGCCCGTCGGGTTGAACCCGCCTTCTCTGCGGTCCAGGTATATCCGGCGAGTTGCCAGGCTGAGGTGGATCTTAGGATCCGACTCTGGGCGCTGGCACGCAACAACCGAGTGCGCCGACGCGACGTCGTCCAAGGAGCTTGGGGATTGCGGGTGGCGAACGCGACGGCTGGCTAGCCTCCTGCCCTACGCGCCGGCGTTGAAGTAGGACTATCAGGGAGGACGGATGCGCGAGCGGACCCAGGGTCTCAGCCGGCGTGGGTTCAGCGCATCGATGCTAGCGGCCGCTGCGGGGATTGCTGTCGCAGCATGCTCAGGCCGGGTTGGCCCCAATCCTTCACCACCGACGAGCCAGGCTCCCGCTAAACCCCCGCTCAAGTTTCCCAACGGGTTCAGTTGGGGAGTCGCCACATCCGCCTACCAGATTGAAGGTGCGGTGGCTGCCGACGGGCGGGGTCGCTCGATCTGGGACACATTCTGCGAGCGCCCCGGCAAGATCGCTGATGGCAGCTCGGGCGCGGTGGCGTGCGACCACTATCACCGGTGGGAGTCCGATCTTGACTTGATGCGGAGCCTCGGGATCAGCTCTTACCGGTTTTCCGTTGCCTGGCCTCGGGTGCTGCCCCAAGGCCGTGGCCGTGTCAATCGGCGGGGCTTGGATTTCTATGACCGACTCGTGGATGGGCTGCTCGACCGTGGCATTTCGCCCCTAACGACGCTCTACCACTGGGACCTGCCCCAAGCTCTCCAAGATCGCGGTGGCTGGGAAAATCGAGATAGCGTCCGCTGGTTCTCCGACTACGCCGCCGTGCTATTCGCCGCACTGGGTGATCGCGTTCCGCGGTGGCTGACGATAAACGAAGCCAAGATCATCGCTCAGCAGGGCTACCAGTACGGCCGGATGGCGCCTGGCGAAAGCAACGTGTTGGCTTCCGGAAGGGTGATTCACCACCTTAACCTGGCTCACGGGGTGGCAGTGGCCGCTTTTCGCGCATCGCCTGCAATCGGCCAAATCGGCCCATGCCTGCAACTTGCTCCGTGCTATCCAGCGGACGGCAGCCCTGCGGCAGCCGCCGCAGCCAGCGCTGCCGACATCCTTGAGAACAGTCTCTATCTTGAGCCTGTCCTGAGAAGTCACTACCCCAGCATGAGCAATGCGGATCGCCGGTTTGTACGAGGCCTTGACACCGCCATCATGGATGGCGACCTGGCTGTCATCGCCACGCCGGTCGACTTTCTGGGGATCAATTACTACTCGCCCATGGTTGTCGACAGTCAGGGTCAGTCGCTTCAAGCTCATCGCGTCTCCTCCGCCGGCTGGCAACAGATTTACCCCCAGGGCCTCTATGACGTCCTCACAAGGCTTCACCGAGACTTTGGGTCGCCCGAGATCTTGATCACCGAAAATGGCGTACCGGACGACGTAACGGATGGCGGTAACCCAATGGCCGACCAGGCCCGCGTGGAATTTCTGCACCAGCATCTCCAGGCCTTGCACCAGGCGATCGGTGAAGGCAGCCGAGTCAAGGGCTACTACGCCTGGTCCCTGATGGACAATTTCGAATGGACGGCCGGGTATAGCCAGCGTTGGGGACTCGTTCGTGTCGATTTCGACACTCTTGCCCGCAGCCCAAAGACATCGGCGTCCTGGTACTCCGCCGTCGCTGCCAGCAACAGTATTCCGGCGGATTAGCGAGGCCGATCACCGGCGCACGGCGACATTCAACTCCGACTTGATGCTGACTCCTTCCGGCCAGGTCCCGCCCGGTATTTCAAACCCGACTCGTCGCTAGCGACCTGCCATCACGTGACCTTTGACCCACCTGTTGAGCGCCGGCACCAGCAACAGAACCAACACCGCGACAGCGCAGATGGCGTGGATCAAGACGTTGAACCAGGGAGTGATCTCACCGCTGCTGTGTGCCGCGATCCAATACGGAATCAAAACGATGAGGCCGACAACCGCCGAAGCAATCGCTGCGCTTTCCCACCAGGTTGCCTTCCTGAACAGGCCCACAGTCGCGATGGTGAAGCCAACAATCGTGGCGAACGGTATGACATTCGTGATGGACCAGGCAAAGCCCTTGGTGGAGACGCCCCCACTTGCGAACATCGATGTTAGCCAGAGATATGTGGTGCCGAACAAGAACAAAGCGACACCGCCAAGGTTGCGAATTGTGAACATCGTCAACTCGATCTACGCGACTGAGAGACTGGCGAACTAGCTTTCGATCTTGGCCGTATCTTCCGGAACGAGTCGTTTCAGGAGGTCCTCGGCGAACCGCTTCGCTGCATCCCAGTCGGTGTACTCGTGGTCGCGTGAAGTATCGAGACTGAGGTTGCCTGGCTTGTCGCGGACGATCTTCTTCATCATGAGGCGTTTGAGGAATCCGTACTGGCGGTAGAGCAGGGCACCGCCGAAGTAACCGACCTGAGCGGGCCGCCAACCCGTCTCCTGCTCAAAGTTTTCGACATAGGCGCGCGCATTTTCCATGTCGCCGTGGGCTGCAAGGCTCACCGAGAAGAACGCGGATGGAAGACGCTCCAGGGTGACACGGTTCTTGCGAACGAAGGCGCCAACATACTCCTCGTGCTTGCCCATGTGGATGGATCCTCCGATGATCACCGCGTCGTAACTTCCCGGAGGCAGATCCTTCGATCGTTTGAGGTCCAGCACTTGGGCCTCGTGGCCTTGCCCCCGAATCACGTCTGCAATGTGTTCAGCAATCCGGGCCGTCTGTCCTTCGGTCGTTCCGTACCCAATCAGGATCTTGGTCATATCGTTCACCTTTCGCACTCCACTTCCACTGTGCCGTTCCCGGTGTTGCGGGCGCAGGGTCGAAAGTCCCCAGACCGACGTCAAGAAGACCTCGCAGGCCCTGGCATGCTGTGCAAAGCTCTGCTGGAGTTGGCAGCGCTTTGCGAATCACGGCAGCCGTCTCCGTTACGTCTAGGCAACGATCGAAGGTTGGACCGCCCCGGTTGTGCTGGCCGCGGCCTCATCGTGTTGTGGCGCCTTGGGTTCTCAACCGACGGAGGTGGGCGATGCGAGTGATCAAAGCCGCCGCGCTGCCAGCGTCTGCGGCAACAAACGCCCAGCCGCCCGGCTGATCAAGGGCCTTTCGGCGCAGTGCACTGAAAAGCACTAGCGCTTCAGCTCCGTCGATCGCCGATACCGTCATTAGCCAGGGCCACGGATCGGCGCCCGGGCGTGAGGCAGCAACGGTCCCGGTTCCGACAGCGATTTCTCGGACGGCGAGCATGCGCGACAGCCACCTGCCAGCCCGGCCAGCAGCGGATAGACCGAGTGCAGCGGTGAGAAGTTGCGGTCGGACGAGTAGCACGATGCCGGCCAGGACGCGGGTTGCGCCGAGCTGACGGGCTCTGCCTCGAGCTGACTCAAGATCGGCGTCACGCAGCCGCACGGCTTCGCGTAGGCCAAGGCCGAACAGTACAGCTCCTGCTGCTGCGGCGATCCCCTGTCGCCGGAAACGCTTGGTGGGCGGATCTGACATGTCGCTTCTCAAATCCGCATCCACTCACATGGCCAGCCAGTATGGAGAGGGCTCGGTCGCTTCATAGCATGGATCGTCGTAACTCCGCGTCTCATCGTCAATCAGACAGGTCCATCATGCGACGCATCCTAAGCGCGGCTGGTGCTGCCTCCGCTGCTGCTTTGCTGGGCTGGGCCTGCTGGCGACTGATCCGGATGAGCACGTGCTGGGTGCCACCGACCCCGAAGGTGTTCGTAAGCTCCCGGGAGACGAGCTATTGCCCCAGGGCAGGAGCACAACATATGCGATCACCATTGCGGCACCTCCGCAGCAGGTATGGCCGTGGCTGGTGCAGATCGGGCGCAGGCGGCCGGCTTTTAAGCAACGGCATGCGTCACCCGACCGAGCAACACCGTCGCGTTCTTCTGTAGATCCAGATCTTGTTGCGGAAGACAACGGCCTCAAAGCTGCCGGAAAGACTCCAAGCCAAGATCGAGGGCATGAAGATCACTGCGCTCCGGAAGTCCAACCGTCAGTTTCCGACGTCCTGCTGCCACACCCTTGTCCGACTGCCCAGCGGTGCAGCTGCGCCTCTTACACTCCGAGCGCCGGCTTGCGTTCTGACCCGCTGCGGTGTCTTTGTGCCGGTTCGCGGCGGGACCTACGCCCTCTTGGCTACGGACCTTGATTCCCGTGTGATGGAGACGTGAAGAGCAGCTGGCACCCCGAGCGCCCGCCGCAGCGGGAAGACGTCGGGAGTTCTCGCGTCCTCCGGGCGACGGCGGGGAGCGCAATGGCGCAATTCCGAAGGTTCGCTGTCGGGGACATCTGGCAGGTCGGTGGGAGATTCACCCGAGCCGTAGTCGCGTTTCTTCTCATGGACCTGGGCGCGCTGGTGTGGGTTCTGGCCACGCCCAGCCCCGCGTACGCCGCCGATCATCAGATCGATTCCTTCACGATCAACTACACCATGCAGCCGAGCGGTGTGCTCAAGGTGAAAGAAACGATCACCTGGCGTTTCGCCAGCAATTCCGGCCGGCATGGCATCCAACGTGATCTGGTCACTCGCGAGCCTGACCCTAACAGCGACCAGGACTTCGTCTACGGAATCAGCAATATCAAGGTCACCAGTCCAGACCCGGGCGTGGCAACCCAGTTCAGTTCCGAGACCACCGAGTCGCAAGGAGGTCGCGAGGGGGAGCTGAACGTCAGAATCGGCGACCCCGGCCAGACCATCTCTGCAGATACCGCGACCTATGTCATCTCCTACGACGTCGCTGGCGCGATGCGCTCGTTCAATGGCTATGACGAGTTTTTCTGGGACGGCCCAGGCTTCGGCAACCCGCTGATCAAGACCTTGAAGATCACCACGACGGTGCCGGGTGGGGCACAAGACGCAACCTGCTTTGCGGGGCCGCCGGGAAGCACCACTCCCTGCGAAACCAAGAAGTTCACCACAGGGGGTGAGGCCACCTTCGGCCAGACAAATGTGCCACCTGGGGAGAGCGTGAGCATCGGCGTCAAGATCACGTCGGGTCTGGTTGCGGACAACAAACCGCACATGGAGCCGAACGGCTCCAAGCTCTCACCGGCCGAGAGAGGAGGTGCGATCAGCCTGGCCGTGGTGAGTGGCCTCATTGCAGTGAGCTCACCGATCGTCGGCATGTTGTGGTGGCGCAAGAACGGTCGCGACCAGCGTTACGCAGATTTGGCGCCGGGCACCGTTCCGCTTCCCGGTCAGGACATTCGGGTCGTGGCCAATGATCCCGACATTCCTATTCCGGTGGCGTTCTCTCCGCCACCGATCCCGGTGGCTGAGGCCGGCTTGCTGATCGATGGCCAAGTCGATGCTAGTGAGACAGCAGCCACCATCATCGACCTGGCGGTCAGAGGCGCTCTGACTGTCCAAAGCAATGACGAGCACGACTTCCGGGTCACCTTGGTCGACCCGAGCAAGGCTGCCGCCCCGCACGAAACGGTGCTGCTGACCAGCCTGTTCGATGGTGAGCCGCCAGGAGCCGAGAGGGATCTCTCCCGGCCGGGCAGCCAGCGCTCATGAGCAGATGCGAGAGTCGCTCCGCAATCAGGTCGCCGCGCGCGGCTGGTTCCGCAAAGTGCCCTCCGCTGCCGAGACCAGCAGCTTCGGCTTCGCGGTGATCGCCATTGCACTCTTCGCTGCGCTCGCACTGGGGTTCTGGATCGCGTGGGCCCGCACGCTGCCAAAGGTGCTCTTGCTGTTGATTCCACTTTTGCCGATCATCATCACCCTTGCTGTGATCCGCGCCAAGCTCCAGCGAGGGCAGCGCACGGCGGAAGGCCGCGCAATGTGTGATCAAGCCGAGGGTTTCCGCACTTATCTCGCAACCGCTGAAGCAGACCAGCTCAAGTTCGAGGAGGGTGAGGACATCTTCTCGAAATATCTGCCTTGGGCGATCATCTTCGAACTGGCCGACCGCTGGGCAAAGATTTGCGGCGACCTGGTGGCCATGGGTCGGTTGCCGAACGAGACACCGTACTGGTATGTCGGCAACTATCAGCTGGCGGCGTTCAACACCGCATTCTTGACCAGCAGCCTGACGTCGGCGGCGACCGCGGTCCCCTCATCGTCCGGCGCCGGCGGCACCGGGTTTGGTGGGGGCAGCTCCTTCGGCGGAGGCGGGTTCTCCGGCGGCGGCGGAGGAGGAGGCGGCAGCGGCGGCTGGTGAGTCCTAGACCGGAGCGAGCAGTCCGGCAAGGAACAAGCCGTCAACTTCTGGTGAGCCAGTCAACAAATGTAGATCCCTGAGTTGGCCCCGTCCCCTGTACCCAAGGGCACCCCCTCATTTGCCTGAAGACCTGATCAAGCATTAGTTGATCACAAAACTGCGATCTTGTTGATCAGGAAGCTTGTGAGATGTTGATCAAGCTGCTGCAGGGCACCGTGGGCATGGTGTTGATCAACATTGCACTTTGTCGCACGGCTGAGCCAGGGTACTGCGTCGGTATGTCGCGACGGTTTACGCGTTACCTGGATGCACCCGACCTTCCCGGCGGGCCCGGCGACCTGTCGAGGACCGTCCTCGATGTCGCAGGGCCGAAATACCCGGGTGGCTCCGCAGCCGCCTGACCCATGCTCACAGCCAGTTCTCTCAAGCAGTCAGCCGCCAAGGCAAGGACCGTTGGACTATCCGATGTGCTGACCCGTCCCGCTCATGGTCGGCGGGGGAACCTGAGGAACGCCGCCAGCCGGTGGCAGTGCGCTCGCCTCCTCTTTGGCCTTGACCCCGTCTGGGCCCGCAATGACATAGGCGACTGTGGCGATGAAGACCAGGCCAAGCAGGCCGACGACGAGTAGCACCACGAACCAGGTCTTGTCTGGCAGCTGCGCTGTGTTCAGCACTGCACCTATCCAGGCCACGAAGTGTGCCACTGCTGCGAACAGCAAGAGCAACATCGACAGCCCCATCAGGCCGAGCAGGGTCCACGACAATGCGCCGGGCTTGATCCCGGTTACATCAGGTCCGCTCATCACAAAGATGTCGTTGCTGATCGCCAGGGCAAATGTGATGCCCATCAACACCAACCCTGCAACCAGCCCGATGATGCTGCCCCAGAAGAGCTTGACGATCGTTGGTTTGGTCATATGAACCACCTCCGAATTCCAGATTGCACGCTTCAGTAACGGAAATGGGAGGGACCATGGTCCTCAATCAGCAAAACCAACGCCCGCCACGTCGGGTTAGTCGAGCCTGGTCCCTCCGAATGCTGCGGCGGCGTCACATCCGGGGTCTGTGCTGGGCGTCCATCATCGTTGCCATGATCGAACGCTATTTGATCAGCGGCGCGGGCAGCGACTAGCGACAAGATCAACGCGGCAAAGGAGATGAATGTGAGGGCGTACACCAGGGTGTCGTTGGCGACCCCCGCGAAGTAATACAGCAGTACGGTTCCAGGCAGCAGGGCGAGATATCCGGCAACCCCAACTGCCATGATCCACGGCCAGATGCGCGCCAGTGGCAACAGGAAGCGCCGAGGCGCACGACGTGGCACCGAATGCATTCTGACGGCGGAAACGCCCAAGATCATTCCAAGGAGTGGCGGACCGAGGCCGCCGCCAACGAGGAGCAACAAGGCCGAGAGCAAGATCAACACCAAGCCACCGCCGGGTCGATGCACGAAAGCCACCGACCAGACTGCCAGGGCCACGGCAATGATCACGGTCAGTACCCCGCTGAGTAGGAGGTTCGGAAGCACCGTCAGCGCCGGTTCGCCGGCAAGAATGTCGAAGGCGGCGACATTGGGCCATGACTGAATCAGCAAGCCGAGGGGACGTATCGATCCCTGGCTGATCTCGCCAATTGCGTGCTCGATCGCGGCTAGGCCAGCGAGGATGCCGAAGATCGAGATCACGACCCTCGTGGCTCTCGCATCCATTGAGCCTGGACGGGTCGTCCCGGCGCCGGCAGCCCGCGCTTTAGATTCAACTTCAGTCATTGTTTGCCGCGACGTCGGTGTAGGGATAGTTGACGCAATCGCTTCGGGCAATACGACCCGGAGTGCGGCAGCGTCGTGATGACCGTAGCCAACGAGATGCCCCCATGAGTGCGGTCAAGATCGCGACCCAAAGACTCAGCCGGTTGGGCAGTTGTTCGAGACTTGCCACGCAACAACCGTGTCTCCCTCGTACGGTGGCAGACCAGAGGCGTACGTCCTGTGCTTCAGGTATTCCGACCGATATGCGGACCTGCCATGAGGTTCAAGCCCGGGCGGCGGGATCGGAGGCTTCTGCACGGTCTCCTTGGGCCCTTTGTCACAATCTCTCGCGACTTACGCCACTGGTACGGCCCACCGCAACTTGCGATGCTGATAACAGGAGGCGAATTTGTCATGACTAACTCGACCTATCCCGTCAAAGTCAACGCGCACTTAGATACCAGGCTCAGCCGCGGGTTGTGGTTGGTGAAGTGGCTGCTGGCGATACCGCACTATGTGATCTTGGCCTTCTTGTGGCTGGCCGTCTTCGTGCTCAGCGTCGTGGCGTTCTTTGCGATCTTGTTCACTGGCAGGTACCCACGAGCCATTTTCGACTTCAATGTCGGTGTGCTGAGATGGAGTTGGCGGGTCAGCTACTACGCCTACGGAGCGCTCGCGACCGACCGGTATCCACCCTTCACGCTGAAAGACGTGCCGGACTATCCAGCCCACCTGGAGATCGACTACCCGGACCGCCTCTCGCGTGGACTGGTCTTGGTGAAGTGGTGGTTGCTGGCGATTCCCCACTATCTGATCATCAGCTTCTTCCTCGGCGGTGGTCTTTATGTGGTTAGCGAAGTGGCCACCTCCGACCAGGCGCCCGTGTGGGTGTGGCGCGGTGGCCTGGTCGGCCTGCTGGTGCTCTTCGCAGCGGTCATCCTGCTGTTCACGGGCCGCTATCCCCAGTCCATCTATGACTTCGTGCTTGGCATGAACCGTTGGGCGTTGCGGGTAGCGGGGTACGCCGGCCTGATGACCGATCAATATCCGCCGTTCCGCCTGGATCAGGGCGGTCAGGAGCCCGGGACTGAACAGCTGGCCATGCCTTCGACCCCCGAGGAGTCGGGCCAGGCTCCAGGTCCATACGTCGCAGAGCCACAGCACATTCCTGACGCTCCAGCCCGCGCGTAGGCGCGAGGAGCCCAACTCATAGCCGACCAGAGTCTCTCTTGCGAGGAAGTGGTTCACAATGAAGGCCCTTGTGGTCTATGAGTCGATGTTCGGTAACACCGAGCAGATTGCCCGGGCCGTCGCCGACGGACTTGGCGAATCGATTGACGTGCAACTGGTCGAGGTGCCACATGCACCAAGCGAACCGGATCCCGAGGTGTCCCTGATTGTGGCGGGAGGTCCCACGCACGCGTTCTCCATGAGTCGGGAGAGCACGCGCGCCGACGCCATCAACAGAGGCGCGCAGGAAGGCGAACGGGAGTTTGGGCTGCGTGAGTGGTTGGCCGCGCTGCCCGCCGGAAACCACACCGCGAAGATCGCCACATTCGACACCAAGATCGAAAGCATGCGCTACGCGCCCGGGTCAGCCGCAAAGGGCGCCGCTAAGGCGGCCCGCCACCACGGTTACGAGTCCGCGGCGAAAGCGGAGAGCTTCTACGTCCGAGAGGTCGACGGTCCGCTCGTTGTGGGTGAAGTCGATCGGGCGCTTGCTTGGGCGCGGCAACTCGCTGCGTCGATGACAAGAGCGGCCAGCTGAGCGTTCTGGTGGGAAATAGGTACGCACAAGATCAAGGGGCCATCGCACGGCACCCAAGCCGATAACCATAAATGGCAACGGCATCATCACAGGATTTCCTGCCTCAGTGACTTGAGGGGTTCCGAGGTTGACTCCTACGTGCAATCACCTGCCAAGGCAGCACCCGAAGACTCTGAAGTCCGATCCGCGTCAAGAGATCAGGCACCACGACCGGCTTGCCCGCAGCCAACCCCTGCCATCCGGCAGCGGCCACCGCTGAGGCGGATGCGACTCTCATCAGCGGATTTCGTGAGGTGGGTTGGGGGTAGCCGGCGACCGTTGCAAATGCCGTCGCCACCGGGCCGGGGCACAGAGTCGTCACTCGTACGCCGGTGTTGCGCGTCTCCTCACCGAGAGCCTGACTGAACGACTTCACGAACGCCTTGCTGGCGTTGTAGACCGCCTGCCCAGGCCCGGGCAGGTAGCCGGCGATCGAGGCGACATTCAAGATCCCGCCCCGTTGGCGTTCCAACATGCCCGGTAGCAGCAGCCCCGTGAGCTCCACGAGCGTGGTGACATTGAGCTGGATCATGGCCAAGTCCGTCGCCAGTTGGCGTTCGGTTGCGAAGCGGCCATGGCCGCCAATGCCCGCGTCATTGACCAGCACCTCCACCGGACGGCCCGCGACCGCCTCTTCGACTGCTCGCGCACCGGTCGGCTGGGCCAGATCGAGGACGACAGACTCAGTTGTTGCACCGGATGACGTCAGTTCACTGGCCAGAGCGGTAAGCCGATCCCCGCGTCGCGCCACCACCATGAGGTCATAGCCGTCGTAAGCAGCCACGCGGGCCAGTTCGCGCCCGATCCCGGAGGACGCTCCTGTGACGAGTGCCAACGGACGTTGCACGCGGTGCGGGCTCGTCATTACTTCGGCCCTGAGGCTGGCAGTTCCGTGGTCATGGGTTATCCTCCCGCTTCCAGTCGGTGGGTGTCCGCACGTGCCGCTGTCGTCATGCGTGCCGCAGGCCGCCCGGTAGAACCTCGGGACGACACTCCGGAAACAATCTGAGACTTTCACGTCGCGTCAGCGAGCGACGTCGATCCTGCCAGCACGTCCTGCCGCAGAATGCTCCGCGCCTTTTCGGCTTCTTCGAGCACGGGACAGTGAGCTGAGCGTTCGAACGTGTAGAACCCCTTCAAAGGCGCATCTAGCTCACGGAAATACTGTCTCGCCAGGTCGTAGGAGCAGGTGTAATCGTATTGGCCGTGGAAGAAATAGACGGGAAGCTCGAGCGTTGGCACCGCAGTAGTGAGATCGGTACGAAGAAGCTTGTCCCAGATGCCGAATTTGCGGGAAAATGATCTGCCACGCCACAAGTTGACTTTTTCTTTGAGCGTATATTCCCGAGCCAGCCATGATGGAATGAAGATGCCGCTGACGACTGACTTCATGTCGTGGGTCGTACCGATACCCAAGGCGTGCATCGCCTTGTCACGCAGCCCCAGGTAGCCGTCCGGTGTTCCGTCCCGCAAGGTGACCGGGGCTTCCTCGAGCTTTCGTACCATTTTCATGTCGCCCTCTTGCTTGAACCGGTCGAGCATGAATTCGTACGCCCGCCTCTCGGATTCGAGTTGATACGACATCTGAGCCATGCCAATGTAGGCGTAATACAATTCCGTCGCTCGCGCGACTGCCTGGATTCCGATGAAGCTGCCCCACGAGTGTCCCATCAGGTAGATTTTCTCTTTCGCGAAACGGGACCGCAGGTAATTCGTCACTGCCAATATGTCGGAGACGAACTGGTCCACAGTCATCGTCTCGGGTGGTATGTCGGCACTGTAGGAGAGCCCGGTACCCCGCTGCTCCCACCACACGACGGTGAAAAGCTCTTCTAGGCCCGTTGGGTAATGCTCAGTCAGAAAGTGATCAGGCATGCCAGGACCACCGTGAACCACCAGAAGCACCGGATTCGCATCATTCTGGCTCTCGATGAACATCCCTTGTTGGACGCCATTGATATTCACCCATATCTTTTCTGAGATGCTGTCCGCCAACGGCCGCCCGTCTCTGTCGAGAAAGAGTTGCGGTTTGCTCCGGCTCCGCAACCGCAGCGCGCCCAAAAGTGCCAATGCGAGGCCAAGAACGACCGAGACCGCAATCAACGCGAGCCGACCCAACCGCTGGACCCAGGCATCCATGAAGGCCTCCTACCTAACGATGGCGCCGTTGATCAGCGTCAGTCACCAGATGCAACCTCCTTGCCGTCAGCCTTCTTGGTAGGCATGCCGAGCCGACCATGGGTGACGGCGACGAGCACACCGGCCCCGACGACGTAGGTACCAAGCAGCACGGCATCGACTATCCGCGAGTCAGCGGACAACAGCAAATGATCTTGTGCAGCGGTGAAGCTCGCATGCAACAGGATGCACAGCAGGACGCTACGCGTCCGGTTGTACAGCCAGCTGTAGAAAAAGGCGAGCACCAGAGGCACCACGAACCCGGCCGGACCGTATAGCGGGATGTGCCACACACCCCAACCGAAACCCAACATCAGCGTCGCCACCAGGGGCGCGTACCGCTGTTCCAATGTGGGTAGGGCGAAGCCGCGCCAGCCCGGCTCCTCCTGCCCACCGAAGATCACCGCGGTGATGAGAAGAGTTTGTAGATACGCAGGAATCCGGCCGAAAAGCAGAGATACGTCCGGCTGTTGGCCCAGCGCGGCGAGCACCGCGTTCATGGCTGCCATGATCAGCACCGGGAGACCGAGGGCGTACGCATAGAAGCGAACCGGTACCTGCCAGCGAACGATAGCGCGAAGCCACTCCCTCAGCGAGCCGCCGGAATAGCGGATGGTAATGGCCGCTGCCAGCAATGGGCCGAAGGCCCCGACGACAAGCAGCACGGTGCCGAGAGTCCCACCAGCGAGACGGGACAGCAACCACAGCGGCCAAGAGATGGCGTAGGTCAAGGCGAAATAGAAGATCAACCTGTGTCGGCGGATCCACGTGTCGGCAGGTGCCTGGGCAGCCGCGGTCATGCCCGCCATCCCCGGGCTGTGGAAACATGTGCCGACCAGCGGTGAGAAGCAAACGGAGCGATTTTCCTACCCCGCGTTGTTGCCACTGAACCCCAGTGAAGGTGGTCCTCGGGTACAGCGTCGAATCGCCCGAACCAACCGATCTTGGTACCGCCGGGTCCGCCAGCACGGATGAGCGGTACGGGATTCCTGGCATTTGGACCTCGAGCACGTACCCACCTTCTGCTTTGGCCGAGCGGGACCTTCTCGGCCCAATTGACGGCCTTCCGAGGCTCGGTGCCATGGAGCGAAGACATGTCCCTCCTCTAAGCAGACTTCCTCTTCCGAGCCTTCGCTTGTGAGCCGCCACTCGTCAGAGGCAAATGGAAACCCTGCGCAGGGCCTTTGGGCCCTTCAGCCGCCCCATGACAGCTGGCAATCTGGAGCTCGCGAGACTCTCAGCCAGCCTAAGCTTCAGGAGGTCCTTGACCAGGACGGAACTTCCAGTAAAGCTCCTCAATCCCTACCCGGAATGATCTTGGAGGATTGCTGATCGTGCCTGATCAGGTCATCTCGACTGTGGGTCTTAGCACAGTAGAGGCTCGTTCGCGGCTTGCCGCGATGGGCGCCAACGCGGTGGTGACGCAGCATCGCGTTCGGCTGATTAGGCGGATCGGCAATCAGCTGAGGGACCCGCTGCTGCTGCTCTTGATGGCTGCAGTCGTCCTCACGGTGAGCATTGGCGACCTCACCGACGCGGCGGTGATCGCGATGGTGATCCTGGTGAACACCACCGTCGGGGTGATCCAGGAGGTGAGGGCGGACCGCGCTGTCACCGCCCTCACAAGCTTGAGTGCTCCGCGCGCCCGGGTGATTCGTGACGGCCGTCAACAGGAGGTTGCAGCGGCGGACGTCGTGCCGGGCGATGCATTGGTGCTGGCCGAGGGGGATCTGGTTGCAGCCGATGCCGAACTTCTGGAGTCCGCGGCTCTTCTGGTGGACGAGTCGAGCGTGACAGGTGAATCTGTGCCGGTCGAAAAGGCTCTGAAATCTGCCGATCAAGCAGCCGACGACAGTCTGGCGGCAGGCACGGTCGTGGTGCGTGGACGGGGAGTCGCCAGGGTGACGGCGACTGGAGCCAACAGCACGATCGGTCGAATGGCTGCGCTGCTCGACACAGGACCCCAAATCACTCCACTCCAGCGGCGGCTGCGCGGCCTGAGCCGGGTACTGGCGGCCATTGTGGCGATCTTGTGTGTCGCCGTCGCCGTCATCGGGCTGATCCGCGGTGAGCCACTCGAACTCATGGCCGTGACAGCGATCAGTCTGGCGGTCGCCGCCGTGCCTGAGTCGCTGCCTGCGGTCATCACCTTGAGCCTCGCCCTCGGTGCTCGTCGTATGGCTGACCGCCACGCCATCGTGCGCGAGCTGCCAGCGGTGGAGGCCCTCGGCTCTGTATCGGTGATCGCCACCGACAAGACCGGAACGATCACCGAAGGCCGCATGGTGGTCCAGCGGGTATGGACTCCTGTTGGGGAGGCGGTGATCAGCGGCACCGGTTATGGTCTCGACGGCGATGTGATGAGGGATGGACGCAGGGCTCGAGCAGTCGATGCTACGGACTTGTCGGCACTCCTGCGGGCCGCTGCCCTGTGCACGGATGCAACGATCCGTCCTCCGGATTCAGAACATGCCGAGGGACAGGTGTTGGGCGATCCGACGGAGGCGGCCCTGATCGTCGCCGCACAAAAGCTGGGACTCAGGCACGCCGCATTGGTTGATGCTTCCCCGCGCGTGGCTGAGTTCCCCTTCGACAGTGTGCGGAAACGGATGACCACGGTGCACCGTCAGCCAACCGGTTACCTGGTGGTCTGTAAGGGCGCTCCGGAGTTTCTCCTGCACGGCGATGCGATCATGGCCGAAGCCTCAGCCTTGAAAGTCGCCATAACGAAGGCAGATGAGTATGCGAGCGCTGGACTGCGTGTTCTCGCGGTCGCTGCCAAAGAAGCCGACGCCCGACCAGCTACAGCCGTCAAGGCCGAAAGCAATCTGCATCTGCTGGGTTTGGTCGGCATTGCAGATCCGGCCAAACCATCAGCGCGCGCCACGATTGCAGCCTTTCGAACGGCTGGCATCACTCCCATTCTGATCACCGGCGACCATCCCGCGACGGCGGCAGCAATTGCAGCCCAGGTCGGGATTGCCAGCGAACCTGACCAGGTGATCGACGGACGCTCAATAGGTTCCGGCGATCGGGATCGGCTGCTGCTAGCGCCAGTCATAGCGCGTGCCACCCCCGAACAGAAAGTGGCCATCATCGATGCCCGACGAGGCACCGGCGAGATCGTCGCCATGACTGGAGACGGTGTGAACGACGGGCCGGCGCTCCGGCATGCTGATATTGGCGTGGCCATGGGACGGCGAGGAACCGAGGTGGCCCGGCAGGCCGCCGACCTGGTGCTCGCAGACGATGAGTTGAGCACGATGGTCACCGCCATATCGGAGGGCCGCCGAATTTACGCCAACGTGCGGCGATTTCTGCTCTTCGGCATGTCGGGTGGTGCCGCCGAGATCATGGTCATGCTGACTGGGCCGTTCCTTGGGATGCCCCTCCCGTTGCTGCCGGCCCAAATACTGTGGATCAACCTACTGACGCATGGCTTGACCGGGGTCGCGCTCGGTGCTGAGCCGGCTGACGAGGGGGTGATGCGGCGCCCACCCCGTCCGCCCGCCGAGAGCGTCCTCGGCGCTGGGCTCTGGAAGCGCATCCTGCGCATTGCCGTCCTCATCACGGCAGTGACCCTCGCCGTCGCCATCTGGGGTCTCATGAGCGGCCGGGAATGGCAGACCATGGCCTTCCTCACCTTGGGCGCGATGCAGCTCAGTGTCGCGCTCGCCCTCCGAGGCCGACCCGGGACCTGGGAGAATCCATTTCTTCTGGTTGCCGTCGTCACAGCCTGGTGTCTGCAGCTTGCCGCGGTGTATGTGCCGCCACTGGCCGCACTCTTAGGAACCCGACCGCTTCCCCTGATCGACCTCGCCGTCGTCACAGGGGTCTCCTTACTGGGCTACGCGGGCATCCGGCTGGACCGCAAGCTGCACCCGCGATAAGCCCTAAGGCAATCACTCAGGAGACCAACCTCGGCCGCCGCCCGACTCCAGCTGGGCTTTGAGCCCGGTCCAGATCGTTTGTTCCTGGCGACGCCCAAGCCGGGCGACTAAGGGGCCGAGCAGGCGCAGTGCGCCCCTCGGGCTGAGCTCCCAGGACCAGGTGCGTGAGCCAAGCCTCCTGGGCCTCTGGAACTCCGTGACCTCGATGAGCATCTCCGTCGTTCGCCGCCCGGACCTTGACGTCGCACGGAATCGGGTGCCGACTCCGATCGGCCCCTCCGTGATCTTCTCCGACTGCAGCATTCGTGGGTTGTAGATCGGTTCATTGCATAGGTCGGCGACATAGTCGAGAACCTGCTCGACCGGTCGATTGATCAGGATCTCGCCATTGACTCTCACCATCTCAGAACCCCAATGGTTTGTGCCGTTCGGGACGAGGTCCCGGCTCGGGGTTCTCGAACACCTCACTCTGGGGCGTGGCTGCTATGGCTCGTTGTCCTGGCCACCGTGGTGCTGGCTTCAAGCAGGAGTGTTCGGTTGGCCGAGCGGACTACAGCGTCGATGGTCAGGTCTGGGCCGCCGCAGCCGAGGTCTGTGGTCGTTCTGCTGGAATTGGAGGCGGGGGTGCGATCATCAGTGGGCAGTGCGTCTGTCTCATCACATGGCTGGCTACCGACCGGATCCACGAGCCCCATCCGGACTGGTGTGGTCGGCCAACCACCAACACAGCCGCTGACCGCGACCAGCGCACCAACTCGGCATCCGGATCACCCGAGACCAGCGTCGTGGAGACGGTTACGTCGGGGTGATCTTGTTTCCATTTGGAGAGCTGAACCGCGAGGTCAAATCCGGCCGCCTCGATGTCACGAGCCGATGTGCCTATGGGCTCGGCGTGCAAGACAACCAGTCGGGTCTGGCGCAGCTGCGCCTCTTGGAACGCCACATCCAAGGCGGATTCGGCGCTGGTCTCCGCGTCGAGGGCAACCACAACCGGCTGTGGCTTTCCGACATGGCCGGTATGCCAGCCACGTGGAACCACCACCAGCGGACAGGCCACCCGTGGCGCGACCTGTGAGGTGACCGCTCCTCGAAGAACCCGCTCCCCCCACGACACGTCGTCACGGCCGAGCACAAGCATCTCGCTCTGTCCTGCGGCGATCTTGAGTACCGCCGTCGCATCACCGGGCTCGACCAGGGTACGCACATGACCGCGCCGGGATATGGGCAGCTGTGCGGCCACCGTGGCCACCAGCTTCTCGGCTTCCTCGCGCGAGGCCGACATGGCTGCCACCGTCTCACGAGCTGTCAAAGGTGGAGGCGGCGGGAAAACGTGAACCAGCAGGACGTCGCAGCCTCGCATCTCAGCAACCGCTTCCGCGTAGCGCGCAGCCGCCAGCGACTCAGCCGAGCCGTCGATCCCGGCCACCACGAGCGGACTGCGCGATGTCCCGACGTCGCTAGTCTTTCTCGCGGCGGACTCCGCCGCTGGGGCGACGCCAGCGTGTGTCTGCTCAGACTGCTCTTCCTGTGCACTGCTGGCAGAGTGATCATGATCGGTCGACGGCACAGCAACCACCGGACAGGCAGCATGGCTGATGCAATAGTGGCACACCGACCCCACCAACCGCTGATCATGCTCACGGGTGCCCACTACCAGAAGCTGCGCGTCCTTCGACTGCCGCACCAGCACCTCCCCGGAGTACCCGCTCAGGAAGTCCAGGACCCAATTCGGACGCGGGGACACCGCCTCAAACACCGCAGTGACCGCCTGCCGGTAAGTGTCCTCCAGCTCCGTGGAGAACACATGCACAGCCCGCAACACTGCGTCTGTGCTTTTCGCATGCTGTGCTGCCCATTGCAGAGCGAGCTGGCTCGACGGCGAGTCGTCCAGCCCCACGACGATTTCGTTCCTCATCCCAGACCTCCTCGCGCCAGGGCGACGTCCCGATGCCTACGATGCTGCTCGCCGCCGGTGCCTGCGGCCACTGTCGTTGGTCGCCGGACAGCAGGACCTTCGTCCCCAGATGGCCGGCACGCCACGTCGTCACACTGCACGCGATGCTTCAGGCCAGCACCGCGGCGTGAGGGCCGCTTCCGATGACCACCGACGCGCTGAGGTTGAAACTGCTCGGCGTGGGGGCAATGGCTTCCCCGAAGTACGCGCCCGCAGGCCTGCTGGTCCTCCACGCCGCCGGCAACGTGATGCTCGACGGCGGCCCTGCGGCCGAGCCTGAACCCCCACTGGCCGCCTGGCTCGTCACCGACCTGCGGGGAGAACTCATCGCCCAGATCCGTCGGCTCGCTCGCGCTCAAGGTCTTGAGCCGGCCGTACAGGCGTATGAAGCCAACGGGCTGGCGATCATCCCGCACCCTGTCGCGCACACCAGCCACCCGACCTGGGGATATCTCTTGAGCTGGCGCGGACGTTCGGCGGCCTGGGCACCCGAATTCTCTGAGTTCCCCGGCTGGGCCAGCGGCGTAAACCTGATGTTCGCCGACGCGGCTGGCTGGCGACGCCCTATCCGGTTCCGGGGCGGAGTGGGACGTCATGGCGCGGTTCTCGAGACGTCTGAGCGCGCACGCCGACAGGGCGTACGGCGCCTCGTACTGGCTCACATCGGGCGCCCCACGATTCGGGCACTCGAGGCTGGTGAGCAGCTTCCATACGGCGAGGTCGGCCGCGAGCGGTCTGACTACATGCTGTGACCCAGTGCGGATCGATTTCAGGCGATCTGGGACGTTCCGCCCCGCGTACGGGGTCTATGGCCTCTGTCATCTGCGCGCAGATATGGGCAACGTCGTGTCAGGCAACGGGCTGCCAGCGGGCGCCGCAGCGTCGGGCAGCCGGAAAGGAAGGGGCCATGCCCGATGTCGATCAGTTGGAGATGAGAGCCAGGGTTGACGAGATCCTCAACCGCCGACCGGCTGTTGGGTTTGCTCTCGGAGTCGTGCACAACGGATCTCTCCAGTACTTCCACAGCCAGGGGGTGGCCGACATCGCGGCGCAGACGTCGGTTACCAAGGACACGGTCTTTCGGATCGCATCCATCACCAAGACGTTCACCGGGATTGCTGTCATGCAACTGTGGGAGCAAGGACTGGTCGACCTGGATGCGCCTGCCAACGACTATCTGCGCGCGTACCAGCTGGTGCCCGCGAAGGCCAGCTGGCGGCCAGCTACTATCCGGCACCTGCTGACCCACACCGCTGGTATCGCCGAGCAGGTGCCGCGCTCCGGGATGCTGCGGCGGGATTATGGGGAGAGCGTGAGGATGGGGCGGCCAGTGCCGTCCCTGACCGAGTACTACCGGGGGGCACTGCGGCTGGATGCGGAGCCCGGTACCCGGTTCCGGTACGGCGACCACAGCCCGGCGACGCTGGGGCAGATTGTCGAGGATGTAACCGGAAAACCCCTTCAGAGCTATCTGAGCGAGCACGTCTTCCAGCCTCTCGGCATGGCGGACACCACTCTCGTCCGGTCGGAAGTCGATCACTCCAGGCTCGCGACCGGCTATAAGCTCGGCTTCCGCGGCTCCGAAGCGGTCCGGGACCGTGAGGTCGTGACAGTGGGAGCTGGCGCCGCCTACTCCACACCGAGCGACATGGCCCGCTACCTCGCGGCCCTGATGTGTCGAGGCGCCAACGAGTACGGCTCCGTGCTGAAGCCGGCGACCTTGGCCAGCATGTTCGCTCCGCAATACCAGCCTCATCCGCGCATACCGGGCATGGGGCTGGCGTTTTGGCGGCGCGACGCCGGCGGCCATCGGCTGGTCGAGCACATAGGGGTTCTGCCTGGCTTCGACTCGGAGATTTTGGTTGCTCCCGACGACGGCTTCGGCGTGATGGCCTTTACTAATGGAACTCATGGTGGAACGGGGTGGCTCGGGACGGAATTGTCCACGTTGGTCAACCGCCTGCTTGGCGTTCCGGATGAGGTGATCCGCACCAATGTTCCGCAACTTCCCGAGGTATGGGGTGACCTCTGTGGGTGGTACTACCTTCCCGGCCCGCTCACCGATGTTCGTCTGAGAGCCATGTTCGGCGCTGGGGTGGAGGTGTTCGTCCGCCGTGGCCAGCTGTTCATCCGGATGCTGAATCCGATACCGGCCCTCTATAGAGGTTTTCCGCTGCACCCGGACGACGAAACGGACTCGTACGCGTTCCGGATCGACTTTTCCGAGTTCGGATTGGGCACAGTCCCGATCGTATTCAGCCGCGAACCGGACACCGGAGCCATGGCGGTCCACTTCGGGCTGATGCCGCTGTCGGCCTACAGGCGACCGCAGAGTTCGAATCCGAGACTCTGGGTCGAAGGTGCAATTGCCGTCGCCGCTACTGCGATCCTTGCGCGCAGCCTGCGGGGTACGAGGCAAGGCAGACACTAGCTCGGCAGATGTGTGTCGGCGATTGTGACATCGCCGCTGCCACGCTCAAAACGATCGTCTTCGGCGCGTCGGGCGATGGCGGCGAGGAGTTCCCGCTGCATCACGGTGTCGCCGGCAACAATTGGACGCATCAGCCAGCCGTACCAGCGTGGTGACACGGTGCTCCGGATCCGCGCGAGGAGGCGCGTTTTGTCGACGCCGGATGGCTGCAGAACGAACGTCCAGCTGATGTCCGCCCACCGCTTCCCCGGTGTCCGGCGGACGTCCGTACCGGTGTCCAGTGTCCGGCAGCTGTGTAGGACCACGTGTCTTTCAGGTGCAACATCCACAACATGCCAGCAAGCTGACGACTCTGGCCCGCTCACCTCCAAGAGGACGTTGCCGGCCACAATGGGTCGCGCGTCCGGACTCAACCGCGTCGGAGAAGGGTCGTGGGGGTGTGCGAAGGGGTACCAACCGGGCCAGCCGGCCCGTCCGGCACCCAACTGGGCCACCCAGGCCCAAACATGTTGGGGTGAAGCGTTGACCGTGTGGGCGCGCGTGCGGATGAGCGTAGCGTCACCGACGAGCTCATCGCCCGGGAGCGGCATCCGCGTCTCGAGGTCGGTTGCCCCGGACGTCAGCAGGTGTGGATGGGCTAACCCGTGCAGGACCTGGAATGCGTACTCCACAGGTCCGGCGATTCCGAGGCGGCGCAAGACCTGTCCCAGGCGTCCGACATCACTGCTGGTAGGACGTTGCACGTCGTCCGGGACAGACATACTCCGCTCATGTTCGACGCGTGATGGATTGCTCGACGACCGCTCAAGGAGCGCCTTTATGTCATGAAGCCGCTGCACGAGGCGTGGTCGTAGCTGACGGTCGATGATGGGACTCAGCCGCCGAGGGAAAAAGCGTGGCCGCAGCGTTTCCCACTGATGTAGGACGGTCCCATCAGCCGTCGGTTCGAGGTTGTACGTCAGGTGGCCGGTGAACCACCGGCTCCAAAAATCCATCCCAAGTTGGCGCGGTTCCGCGGCGTCGGACACCACCGTTTCGACGTGCATCCAACACCCCGGTGCAAGTCTGACGTCCTCGTGCCAGTGCGTGCCAACGGTTGTGGCTCTGGGCGGATCTTTGACCATCCGGACGCCAGCCCGTTGCGGGACCGCGTTCTGGATGTCGGCGAGCAGGGCAAAAACCACCGACGGTGGGCGATTTATCGCCACGGACAGGTCGAAGGTTGCCATGCCGGGCGCCGCGATGGTCTCTCCTCGCGGTCCGGCGACACGTTGACCTGTCGTTGCCAGAAATGTCTTGATCTCACCGACGTACTGGTCGGTGTGGGTGAACAGAGCGCCATGTCCCGCCCCGCGTAAGATGCGGATCACCGCATTGGGATATGCGGCGCGGATCTCGTCGGCCTGGGCCGCGAAGGCTCGGTCTTGTTCGGATTGCAGCACCAGTACCCGCCTACCTGAACGGTCCGCCGTCGGACGGTAGTGGGCGGTGAAGTCGGCGATCGCAGCCATCATCGCAATGAGGCTCGCCTTCGACAGCTCCGTTCTGAGGATGGTGCTCAGCAGCTCTGTCCAGAATCGCCGGTCGGGCCCTAGGTCGGCGAGCAGCACTCGCCACGTGCGCCACATGAACCAGCGCACGACCGGAGCCGGTGACGCCTGCAGCAACCACCGGAGGATCGTAAGTGGCGCCAAGCCGATGAAATGGCGTACCCCAGTCTGGGCTAGAACGAGCATTTTCACCCGCTCGGGATGGGCACGCACCAAGCATTGAGCGAGATACCCACCGAACGACGACCCGACGACGTGCGCGGTCGGGATTCCTTCGGCATCGAGTATTGCCGTGACCCCGGCAACCAGTTCAGCCATAGACCGCACTGCCGGGTACGCCGGCGCGATGACCTGGTAGCTACCTCCGAGCGACTCGATCACGATGAAGAACGGGTCCGGCACCAGAGTGGCTCCTGGCAATAGCAGCACCGTGGAGGCGTTCTGGACCCCACCCATGCGATAGCACCAGACCACGCCATCCAACGCGATCTCCCGGTAGGGGTAGGTCCGCTGGAACGCTTTCAGGCGGTCGGCAAGCTCCATGCTGTCCACCTCCGGACTCCACTCGGAGCGTAGGTCCTGAGCTGCATCGGCTGATAGAGCCGTTCGGCCCATACAACGGCTCCGTTATATCGCCCTTCGGGCGCGATGTGGCTTGCATGGCTCCTCGTCGAAGTGCCGGCGAATCCATTCGACTGGCGTGCAGGGGAACCAACCGTGGCCGGATCGGTGGCCGGCGAATTCGTGCTCGCGTTGGTGGGAAGTGTCGGTGAGGAGGTCGGATGGCGCGGTTACGCGCTGCGGCCCACAACCTCAGGAGGTTGATCGGTTCACTTCTGCAACTTCCCGGCGATCCTCAGGGGATGGATCGAGCGGGTGTTCACCTACGGCTTCGCGTACGGGCTCAACGAGGCGGCATGGCACGGCGACGTGAAGGGACGGCAGCCGCTGCTCCATCACCAGCGCGCGCTCATCATGACATCGACGCTGTTCGACAAGGCCGCGTACGACGCCGGGGTCCGCGACGCGATGGACGCGGTGATCGATGAATGGACCTTCCGCTACCCCGGCATCGAAAGGGTCGACCACGTCTACTTCTACACTGCCGCCACAGCACCGCCTGAGACGATCATGGGCTACCTTGCGCAGGCATATGAACTGGGCCGGGACTTTGCGAACCCGGATCGTTCGGGGCCGCGGTCAGCGGTCGTGTAATGGCTTGAGAACCCAGCCGGCACGGCGGTCGGTCAGCGGCGTCATCTGACCGACCTGGCGAACCTCCACCGTCGTACCCGCGATGAACGACCCGATGCGGGCAAGCTCCACTCTGATCCGGTCCGCCACTCGGCTATTCAGGGTGGTGAAGGGGAAGAACCCCATCTCGTTGTTGGGAGTCAGCACATCCCAGACGCCGGCAATTCGGCCGTCCACGAGCACAACGCTGGTCGCGTTTCCGCTGCGGTCATAGACAAAGTCTTGACGGTCAGGGTTGAGCAGGCGAGCACGCCGCCGAAAGCCCATTGTGTACGGGTCCAGGGCGGCCAACAGCGACACTTGCGTCCGTCTTGCTCTAGTCGCATCCATGATCCGGTCGAGGTCGGCACGAAGTACCCAATGCTCGTCGTCCCAGTCCAGCAGATGTACGGGTGTGATCTGTGTACCGAGCTCCTGAAGGGCGCCGCGGCAGCGTCGTACGCCAAGGCCTGTCCACCACGCGATGTCGTCGAGTGTGACTGGGCCGTACCGTGCGATGTATCGCTCGATGAGCATGGCCACCGCCTGGGCCGGCTCGTAGCGGTCCAGCTTCACCTGGGGCAAGGCCTCGGCCAGGCGGCGGTACGTGCTGTGCGCGTCACGCCACCCGGCGACCGGGCGGTCACGGAGCAGCTGGCCTTCGTCGCACATGTGGTTCAGCACTGCTGTTAGGGCAACGGCGTGACCGGCGCCGAGCTCAGCTCGGATCTGCGCGGCGGACAGGGCTCTGCCTGCGAGGACGGTATCCACCAGGCTCGCCCATCGCTCGTAGGAACGAGGCGTTACGCCCTGAGCCGTCAGGTACTTCGTTGACGGTCCGAGTACCAGTTCACGAGTGGCCGCCCACGCAATGGGCAGCAGGTCGAGCGGCAGGAGGAAGAGAGTGCCGCGCATGCAGTGGACCCGCGCGAGACTGCGGCGTTCGTACAGCTCGTGGTCGAGCGCTGGGCGCGTGAACCCTGGCATCCGGGTGAACAGCTGGAGATACGGATTCGGCGCTCCAGTCGCATGCAAGCCGGCAAGATCGCGAGCCGTCTGCACCACGTCGCTTGCCGGGGCATCGTCTCGCAAATGTTGCCGCGCCAACCCGTCGGCAACAGCACAGGCGGCAGTCAGTTGCGTCACGGCTCTGTAGGAGACTGCAGCACCTTGAGCGCCCGTACCGTGACCCATTCGTTCATGCGCCGACTGCTGGTAGGTCCCCAGCCCACCAGGGACCGCTGGCCAGTGGCGTTCGAACCGCTGCGGTAATAGCGGTGCTCGGCAGGAAAACCGCCGTCGGCCAGCGCCTTCCCGCGCAGCAGCTCCAGCGCCTCAGCGCAGTTGGCGTCGTCCAGATGACCGGCTTCAGCGACGACCTCCAGGCCGAACAGGATGTCGTAGTGCCAATAACACGGATAGTGCAACTGCAGATAGGCAGGCGCGATCACCCTTCCACCGTGACGGCGTCGGAACAGCTGATGGGAAAGGAAGAACTCGCTTGCGCGTTCGGCGGCGAGGTGGCTGCGTTCGTCTCCCGTCAGCCGGGCATGCAACGCCAGGGCACGTAGCGGGATGAGACTCTCGGTGAACGATGAGGAGCGCCCGCTCGCTCGCCGATCACAGTTCCAGCCGCCATCCGGCCACTGTGTGTGGAGTAGCCGCTGGACCAATGGCTCGATACGTTCGTCGGCAATGCCAAGGGATAGCGTCGACCAAACCGCGTTGCCGTCGATGGAGGCATGCAGCGTCGGCAATCCATGTACGCGGCCCATGTAGCGTTCGTAGTCGCTAGACAGCAGCCAGCCGACAATCTGGTCACGTAACGGCACGAGGGATGCATCACCTGCCGGATAACCCAGTTCGGCGAGGGCAACTAGCACCCAATGCGCCCCGTACCACTTCGCGGTGTACGGATGGTGAGGAATGCGTCCGGTCTCGTCTCGCTCGGACAACAGTGTCACGACTCGCGCCGATGTCCGCACCTGCTCGCGGACTGCCCTCAGGTCGACATCCGGTGGCCGGCCGAACAGATCACTCACCACCTGCAAGCGGATCGAGGGTTCGTCCGAACGCATCAGACGCTGCACAACATCCGGTACGGGTGGTGCAGGCGGCGTCGCTGGTGAGGCCGCGGCGTACGACACAGCGTGTCGTCTCCATTCGCGTGTGAGGGGAGGCGATCCGGGATTCGCCTCCCTGCGGTCATTCCTTGCTGATCGCGATGCGCTTGGGCTCCGCCTTTGTCACTTCCTTGATGGGCGTCCGCACTTCGAGGATGCCATCGCGGTAGGACGCGGCGACGTTCTCCTCGTCGGCACCGGTGGGTAGTGTCACGCTGCGAGTAAAGGAGCCGTACCGGAACTCCGACCGACCGCCCTCCTTCTTCGCCTCCCGCCGCTCCGCCTTGACCGTGAGGACTCCGTCCTCGACCGTAATGTCGACGTCCTTTTCGGGGTCGATGCCGGGCAGTTCGGCACGCACCACGTACTCTCCCTCTGACACGTAGTCTTCGACGCGCACCAGGTGGCCCCCGGTGAACGGCCGCATGATGGGCAGTGCCGGAAACTCGCCCTCCAGCCAATCCATCAGGTCGGCGAACATCGGGCGTTCGCGTCTTGCCGGTACAGTCATCCGATTGTCTCCCTCCCTTGAATTCCTAATTGCCTTTCCACCACAACGACGCACCGGCGAGCAGAGTCAAAATGACCCTAAACCATGGGACCTTCGACCCATCCGGGCAGCAGTCCCGTCCTCGCCATTTCACGCCTACCTCGGCTGGGTGGCATGCCGCAAGCCAGGGACTAGTTCGCCCGGCACGGGGTCAAACGCCTCTGCCCAGGCCAACGCCCGGTGAGTCAGCGACCTCACACCACCTGTGCCGGGCGGTCATTGACCGCCCGGCCTTTGGCAGGTTTGTCGGTGTCAGGTGTCGAGTTGCACTCGTTGCACTCGCTTGTGAACGTTCTGCTCGATGTCGCTGACGGTTGCCTCAAAGAGGTCGTGGGCGAGGCCACTAAGTGCGCGTGCGGTCGCCAGCTCCTCGCCAATCTCAGGGACTGCCGTGTCTTTCGGATTGCGCCAAGCGAGGCCCTCGTGGCGAAGCTCGGTCCCCGCACTCGTGCGCAGAATCGCCTCTGCCCGTGTTCGATCCCCGTCCTCAGAGAGGAAGATCTCAATGTGCCATGTTGCGGTGTGCTCCATCGCTACTCCTTCGCCTCGGTGAATCCAACTCACTGTGCTTTCCGGCGGCCGGCTACTGCGGGCGTTCACCGATGGGCCATGACCTCGTAGGCGGCGCCAAGTCAAGTCTCGAATACTCGGGAGTGGTCGGAAACTTGGGTCCGCCAGTCCTCGAGTGCGACCTCAGCCCAAGGCGTGGGTACGCGTGGTCAGCAGGTTGACTGCACCGGTTACCGAGTCCAACTCCGGGTAGTCGTTTTCGGTCAGCTGAACCCCGGTGCGCTGTGTGAGCTCCTCCACAAACGACAAGAAGTCCAGCGAGTCAAGATCGGCCTGTCGCCGCAATCCCTCATCTTGGTCGAGGTCGTCGAACTCGATATCCGGCGCGATGGCGTACAGTGCCTCCGCGATGGCGGTGCGTGCTTGATCTGGATTCATAACTCCTCCGGCATTTGTAGCAATCGATCCACAGCCTCCAGATACAAGCCGCCACGGTGGCCGTCGCTCGCGCGATGGTCAGCGGCCAGGGTGGCAGTGACAACAGGCCGTACGGTGAGCATGCCGTCGACCGCCCATGGACGGTCGACCACCTTTCCGAAACCGACCAGTGCGACCTGGGGTGGATAGATCACACCCAGCACGCTCTCCACACCGCGATCGCCGAGATTGGTGACGGTAATGGTGGGGTCGCGCATCTCCGCGTTTCTGAGCCGCCCAGTGCGGGCCCGGGAGACCAGGTCGCGGAGGCGACTCATCAGCTTGGCCACAGCCAGACTGTCTGCGTCGTGGATCGCAGGTGCCAACAACCCCCCGCCGCGCAGGGAGATTGCGATCCCAAGGTGGACCGCTGGCGACGCCGCGAAGTGGTCTTCCAGCCAGAACCCGTTCATCTCCGGCACTTCACGGCAGGCGAGCGCCGCCGCCTTGAACAGCAGCGCGGCAGCGGTTAGCTGCTCGCCGGGAGGCCGGCCGGAGTTGCGGGTCCGCAGCCAGCTGATCCCCGCCGCGAGGTCGATCGTGGTCGACAAGTAGTAATGGGGGATCTCGCGCTTGGAACGCGCCATCAGAGCTCCAATTGCTTGCCGCATCGCTAGCTGCCGCGAGGTGCGCTCGTCGATACTGCGCGCTTCCTGCTTGGCGGGGGCTGGAATTTCGTCCTGCCTCGCGGGGGCAGGAATCTCTGCCGCACCCGCCTTCACAGGCTCCACCGATGACGGCGCTGGATGCTGGGCCTGCATCAGATCGGCGGCGCGGACTGCGCCACCCGGACCGCTGCCGGCGACTGAGCCAAGATCGATGCCGAGCTCAGCGGCGCGCCGCCGGGCATACGGAGAAGATCGGACTCGCCGTGATTGGAGGGCGGCGGCCTGCTCCACGTCCTCGCGGGTAATCAGCCCACCCGGACCGCTGCCATGGAGCGTGGCGAGATCAATACCGAGCTGCGCGGCCTCCCGCCGAACCAGCGGTGAGCGCACAAACGGCGTAACGACCTCTTCGTGCCTGGGCACGGCTTGCTTGGGCACGGCCTGCTCGGGCTGTGCCTGCTCGGGCTGCTCCGGCACAGGCGCCTCCGCCGGATGGGATGGGGTGATGTGGGCCAGCACCGTGCCGACCGGAACCTGGCTGCCGACCGGTACGACGATGTCATTTATCACGCCGTCCTCGAACACCTCGATGTCGATAGCGGCCTTACTGGTATCCACAACAGCGACGATGTCGCCGCGATGCACCTCCTGCCCGGGCTCCACCAGCCACTCGAGCAATGTCCCCGAATCCATGTCGGCGCCAAGCGAGGGCATCGTGAACTCAGCCACGATGACTCACCGTCTCCTTGGCTGCCGCCACGATCCCGGAAACCTGGGGTAAGGCGGCTTGCTCGAGATGCTGGGCGTACGGCATCGGTACCTCCGCGCTACAAACTCGTTGCACCGGGGCATCCAGGTCGTAGAACAGCGTTTCGGTGAGGCGGGCGCTGATCTCTGCCGACAGGCTGCCGCTCCGCCATCCTTCATCTACGACGACCGCGCGATGGGTACGAGCAACTGATTCGTTCACAGTGACCATGTCGAGCGGGCGGAGGGTGCGCAGGTCGATCACCTCTGCCGCAATGCGATCCGCCGCCAGTTGCTCCGCCGCTTCCAGCGTCTTGGGCAGCGTCCCTCCGTAAGTGATCAAGGTGACATCCTCACCGGAGCGCCGGATCGATGCCCGATCGATATCGACCGGACCCGCGTCCGCCGCCAGCTCACCCGAGACGTTGTACAGCGCGCCGTGCTCGAAGATCAGCACAGGGTCGGGGTCCTGCAAGGCGGTCCACAACATCCCGCGCGCATCGGCCAAGGTGGCCGGCGTCACGATCCGGATCCCAGGTATGTGCGCGTACCACCCCTCCAGGCTGTGCGAGTGCTGTGCCGCCAGCTGGCGTCCTGCCCCAGTGGTCATCCGGATCACTACCGGCACGTTGAGCTGACCGCCGGACATGTGCAGCAGCGTCGCTGCGTTGTTCATGATTTGGTCGAGCGCGAGCAGGCTGAAGTTGACGGTCATGATCTCGACGATGGGCCGCATCCCGCCCAATGCGGCACCGATGCCAGCACCCACGAACGCTGCCTCCGACAAGGGCGTGTCCCGGATGCGCTCCCCGCCGAACTCCTCCAACAGGCCCATGCTGACCCCGAAGCAGCCCCCGTAGCGGCCAACATCTTCTCCCATCAGGAAGACGCGATGGTCTCGGGACAGCGCGTCGCGCAGCGCCTCGCGCAGCGCTTCCCGGTAGGTCAGGGTGCGGACGCCCGCAGGCGCCGGGGCGGTCATGCTGAGCCCCTGTCGCTGTACACGTAGCGGGTCAGATTCTCGACCGGTTCGACGTCGGCAGCCTCAGCGAAGGCGACCGCGTCATCGATCTCCTCGCTGATCTGGCGCTCCAGCTCTGCCAGCTGAGCATCGTCCAGCATTCCCTCTCGCTGTAGCCGTCCGTGCAACCGGTCGATCGGGTCACGCTGGCGCCACTCGGTCACCTCGGCTTTTGCCCGGTAGCGCTCCGGGTCGTACATCGAGTGCGCCCGGAAGCGGTAGGTCATCAGCTCCAAGAAGTGCGGTCCCATGCCGCCGCGTACGGCATCGGCGGCGCGACCGCTCGCCTCGGCAACGGCCAGGACATCCATGCCGTCCACTCGCCAGGCTGGCATCTCGTACGCGGCCGCCTTGAGCGCCATGCTGGTGTCGGATTCGGATCGGGCTAGCGCAGTCCCCATCGCATACAAGTTGTTCTCGCAACAGAACAAGACGGGCAACTGCCACAGCGCGGCAAGGTTGGCCGATTCGTGGAACTCTCCTTCAGCGACCGCTCCTTCGCCGAAAAAACAGGCTGTGACACGGTGCCGGCCCTGCATCCGATCGGCCAAGGCCAAACCGACCGCCATGGGGATGCCGCCGCCCACGATCGCGTTGCCGCCGTAGAACCGCCTGCCCACGTCGAAGAAGTGCATCGAGCCACCGCGACCGTGACTGCAGCCGGCCTCCTTCCCGAACATCTCAGCCATCACTGCCCGCATCGGCAGTCCGCGCAGGAGCGCATGCCCATGCTCGCGGTAGGTGGCCACAATCGTGTCATCGGCTGCAAGCTGTGCCATGACACCTGCTGCGACGGCCTCCTCGCCGATGTAGAGGTGCATGAACCCGCGGATCTTGGTCGCGCTGTACAGCTCCACGCACCGTTCCTCGAACCGGCGTACGCGCAGCATGGCTCGCAAGAGCTGTAGCCCCTGGTCCCGAGCCAGCGGCAGCTCATCCACGCCTGCCATCATCGGGTTGCCGGTCTCCGGCGTGCTCGTCACAGCGCACCACTCCCCCTGGTGATCGCGGTTTCGAGCGTTGACAGGTCGCCCTCGGGCAGCCCCAGTTCTCGGGCTTTCAGCAAGCGCCGCATGATCTTTCCGCTTCTGGTCTTGGGTAGCTGGGGGTCGAAGACGATCTCGCGGGGCGCAACCGCGGGCCCGAGCCGCTTGCGTGCGAAGGCCACCAGTTCCAGCCGTAGCTCTTCGCTCGGCTGGATGCCCGGGCGCAGCGTGACGAACGCCTTGACTACCTCCCCGACCACCGGATCCGGCCGCCCGATAACGCCTGCCTCCACGACATGTGGATGCTCCATCAAGGCGCTCTCTACCTCGAACGGTCCAATCAGGTGGCCCGCCGACTTGATCACGTCATCCGCCCGGCCCACGAACCAGAAGAATCCGTCGGCGTCCCGGGAGGCGAGGTCGCCGGTGAGATACCAGCCGCCAGCGAAGCAGCGAGCGTAGCGAGCCTCGTCGTTGAGGTAGCCGCGGAACATCGAGGGCCAGCCGGCCCGGAGGGCGAGCTCGCCTACGTCCCCAGGCACGGCCACTTCTTGGACTCGGCCGTCCTGAACGAGCGCCCGGCCGTCCTCGCCGCGTACGAGCACAGTGGCGTCGATCCCCGGCAGGGGCCGCCCCATGGATCCTGGCCGGATCTCTGTCGCGGCGAAGTTGGCGATCATGATTCCGCCTGTCTCGGTCTGCCACCAGTTGTCGTGAACGGGTAGCCCCAGTGCCTCTTGACCCCAGACCACGACTTCAGGGTTGAGTGGCTCCCCGACGCTGGCGATGAACCTGAGCTTGGAGAGGTCCAGCCCGCGAGCCAGCGCATCCCCGGCACGCGCGAGCATCCGCAAGGCAGTGGGCGCGGTATACCAGACGGTCACACCTTGTTCGGCCAGGATGCGATACCAACGCCGGGCCTCGAAGTCGCCCGAGTCCACGATCATGGTGAGGCCGTTGCTGAGTGGAGCAATGATCCCGTACGAGGTACCGGTCACCCAGCCAGGGTCGGCCGTGCACCAGTAGATGTCGTCGGGGTGGAGGTCCAAGGCGTACCGCCCGCTCACATGATGGGTGAGCACTGCCCCATGCACGTGCATTGCGCCTTTCGGGGTTCCGGTCGTCCCGCTGGTGAAGTGCAGCAGGGCCAGGTCCTCAGCCTGGGTCGGAACGATCTCGAATTCGTCAGCGGCCTGGTCGAGCAACGCGGGTAGGTCGAGCGTGTCAGGCGTTGGGTGGCGCTCGCCGTCGATCAGCAAGACGTGTTTCAGTCCGGGAAGTTCGTGCCTGCGCGGCGCGACCTTCCGCTTGTACTGCAGGGCAGTGGTCACGAGCACGCGCCCGTTCCCGAGTTGGAGCCGCTGGCTGACCGGATCGGGACCGAACGCGGAGAACAAGGGTGCGACAACGCTGCCGTTCTTGAGCGCGCCTAGGACTGTGACATACAGCTCTGGAACCCGCCCGAGCAGAGTAAAGACGGTCTCGCCGCGGCCGACGCCCAGCCCTCTCAGCGCGTTCGCGAATCGATTGGTGAGGCTGCGCAGCTCTGCATAACTGAGGTCCGTGGCCTGGCCGCGCTCGTCGAGGGTGCGCAGCGCCACCTTGCTCGCCCGGGGCCCTATCGCGTGCCGGTCGACCGCCTCATACGCGATGTTCAGCGCGCCCCCCGGTAGTTCGTTAAGACTGGACCGCGCGCTCTCCCACGAGAAGCTGGCGCGTTCCTCCTCGTAGGAGGCCAAATTGGGTGGCACCCGGAATGCCGCCGGGTCCTTGTAGATCGTCTCGAACGGCATTCGTTCTCCCCGCACTTCTGTAGCTTGCTAGCCGGTCTACCTGCGCCTGATCTCGTACGGCAGTGCCAAAAGTCCCCGATTTATGACCGGCTGCTGCTCGGTCAATGAGGCATCCGGTTGGACCGCGGCCTGCATCCTCGCTAAGCCCCGACGACAATCGTCTAGGTTCGACCGTGGAACCCGTGCAGCCGATGTCGCGGAGAAATCGTCGGGGCGGCTGACCGCCACGGTGCCGTGGCAGCCAGCAGAATGCGGCGCTCCGCGCCGGCGATGATGTCGCGGACCTGGTGCACCACGTCTGGATTCACCGAGATTGAGGTAATGCCCAGCTGCACCAGCTTCTCGGCGTACTCAGGTCGGTCAGACGGCGCCTGGCCGCAAAGCGAGGAGCTGATGCCGGCCTCTTGGCAAGCGCCGATGATGCGGGCAATGGTGTCGAGGACGGCCGGGTCCGCCTCGTCGAACAGCTCCGCGCACACCTCGGAATCCCGATCCACCCCGAGCACAAGCTGGGTTAGATCATTGCTGCCGATAGAGACACCTTCTATGCCCATCTCCGCGTACGTAGGGATCCAGTAGGCCACCGAGGGAACCTCAGCCATCACCCAGACGGGAAGGCCCGCGGCACGGGGATGCGCCTGGACGAGATTGAGGCAGCGCTCCAGCTCCCACGCTGTCCGGACGAAGGGGATCATGAGACTAAGGTTGTGGGTGGCATCCGCGACACGGCCGAGCACGTCCAGCTCAAGATTGAAAAGATCCGGCTCGTGGCTGTAGCGATAGCACCCGCGGTAGCCGATCATGGGGTTTGCCTCGTGTGGTTCGTACGCCTCCCCGCCTTGCAAGCCGCGGAATTCGTTGGTACGGAAATCGATGCTGCGGTAGACAACCGGGCGAGGCGCGAATGCGGTGGTGATCTGCAGCAATGACTCTGACATAGCGTCGACGAAGCGGTCCTGCTGACCAAGTTCGATCAACCGGCGCGGGTGGACACCGTTCAGGGCGTCGGCCACCATGAATTCGGCTCGCAGCAGGCCGACGCCGTCCACCGGCAGGGCAGCGACTTCGTCGGCGTGTTCGGCGACGGCCAGATTGACGTACAGCCTGGTCGCCAAGGGTGAAACGGGTTCTGGCAGCGGTTGGGAGGGCCTCTGAACGGTGATCGGAGCGGCCGCGCCGGCGTAAACCTTGCCGGTGCGACCGTCGACGGTGACTTCTTGCCCGGTGTGCAGCATGGTGGTGGCATTGCCGGTGCCGACTACGCAGGGCAGTTGAAGCTCGCGAGAGACGATCGCTGCGTGACAGGTGACGCCGCCCCCGTCGGTGATCAATGCGGCGGCGCGCCGCATCGCGGGCACCCAGTCCGGACTTGTCATCTCGGCGACCAGGACTTCGCCATCGAGGAACTCCCCTTGCTGGTGGGGAGAGGTGAGGATTCGCACGCGCCCTGACGCGCGTCCGAGAGATGCCGCCAAGCCAGAGAGTAAGAGTGTCGGAGTGGCCGAGGGCGCCGGGCGCCGTGCCCCGGCTGCCGGCTGGGCGTCAAGGGTTGTGATCGGGCGGGACTGGACCAGATAGGTGACACCTGCCGCACGAGCCCATTCCAGGTCTTGAGGGGTGCCATAGTGCCGCTCGGCACGTAATCCGAGCTGAGCAATCGCGATGATTTCGGCCTGGGTGAGGGTGCGGCGGTCGCCTTCACTGTCATCCAGCGGGTGCTCGATGTCAGAGCCGTCCGGCCCGCGAACGATCTTGAATTTCTGCCGTCCTTGGCGGACCGAGATCAGCTGTGGACCGTCCTTGTCAAGGATGTATGTGTCCGGTTCGACGCGGCCACCGACGATGGCCTCACCCTGACCGAACACCGACTCGATGATCATCCGGTCAAGGGCTCCGGTAGTGGGGTCGGCAGTGAACATCACCCCTGACACCTCAGAGAAGATCATCTTCTGGATGATGACCGCAATAGCTGGCTCCTCATTCAGATGTTGCTCGGCGCGATATGCCAACACCCGCCCGCCGTAGAGCGACGCCCAGCAGTCCTTAATGCGCGCCAGCACATCGGGGAGGCCGATGACGTTGGTGAAGCTCGCATTCATGCCTGCGAACGAGCTGTCGCCGGCATCCTCGGTCGTTCCCGAGGACCGTACTGCGACGGCGACATTGTCCCCGAGTCTGCGATAGGCGTCCTCAATGGCCGCGGCGATCTCGGCTGGGATTTGCGTGGCCAGGATCGACTCGCGTGCGGCCTCCTGTGTCACGGTAAGGGAGCTGTCATCGTCGGCATTGAGCCCGTTCAGCAGCTGGGCGAGCCGTGCCCGCGCGCCCGACTCCGAGATAGCGTGGAGGTATGCCTCAGCGGTCACCACGAAGCCCGGCGGTACGGGCAATCCAGCGGCCGTCAGCTCGCCAAGGTTGGCGCCCTTCCCACCGACCAACCCGACATCAGCAAGACCGATCTCTCCGAACCAGCGAATCGCTTCCATTGCGGCATCCTCTGTTTGCAACCTGTCTATGGTCACAATGTCGATCAGTACGGCCTGAGCCAGTAGGGTCGAACGTCTCCATTCGGCTGGATTCCGCCGCTGATCCAGAGGTGCCCGCGCGGCTCAATAAGAGGGCCGAGCAGCCGCGCGATTCGGGACTATCGACCCTGCCATTACCGGTACTTCTTGATCACGCTGTGAATAGAGCTACGGCGATCCCTGCCCACGGCTGACGCTCAGGCGCCGAACCGAGCAAATATCAAGGAGCACCACTATGTCGACTGTTCAGGAAGAGACCAAGGCACTGTTCAGAAAGGCAGTGGAGCGGGCCGGCTTGGCACCGTCGGTCCACAACACCCAGCCTTGGCACTTCGTTGTTCGACCCGACGTTCTCGAGTTGCACGCGGACAACGATCGACAGCTCAGAGCGTTGGACCCTACAGGCCGCCAACTGGTCATCAGTTGTGGCTGTGCATTGTTTAATGCCCGAGTTGGTTTGGCCGCCGACCGCGCCGTGCAGGTGGACCGCTTGCCGGACCCCGCGAAGCCGGACTTGCTTGCTCTACTAACGGTGCTTGATGAGCCCGCCCCATGGACGCCGCTGGTCAGGTTAGACCCCATGATCGAGAGACGGCATACGAACCGCCGAGACTTTTTCGACCAGGATGTGCCTCCGGATGTCATCTACGAGCTGACCACTGCTGCGGAGCAGGAGGAGGCGTCCTTAGTACACATTGTGAAGCCCGAGCAGAAGCTCGTCGCAGCGCAGCTGTCTCAGGAGGCCGAGGCTATCCAGAACGCCGACCCGCGATATCGAGCGGAGCTTCAGGCGTGGACGACTACTGACCTAAAGCGGACCGACGGCGTTCCGGTCTATGCAATTCCGCATACCGATGCCCGTTCCGAGCCTGAGGCTCTGGTACGCAACTTCGACGTTGCCGGGAAGGGATGGCTGCCGAGACTGAAGCAGTCAAGCCTTAACCATTGCCTGATGGTGCTGGGGATGGCGGAATCTACTCGCTCGGCGTGGTTGCGAGCTGGCGAGGCGCTGCAGCGCATTTTGCTAGAAGCCACCCGGTTGGATTGTGTGGTCAGCCTCGCCAGCCAGGTTGCAGAAGTGCCGTCCACCCGGGACCGCCTTCGCAAGGAGCTTGATCTCGAGTTTCATCCCCTTCTCTTGATGAGGATCGGCCGAGCAGCTCCAACGCCAGCCTCCAAGCGAAGGGATCTGACCACGATCATTTCGGAGACTGGAGACTGACTAAGCCGCCCTTGAGCTGGGCCGTGGCCTGGCCCAGATCCCGTGGCGACGCGCAAGGTGGGCAACCAGGAGGCCGAGCAGCCGCAGTCGTCCCCTCGGGCTGACCTTCCAGGACCAGACTTTGGATTCTCAACTCGCCTCTTACCGCAAAGGCGATGCGATGATCGAATTGAGCTCGTCCTCCAGCCGGCGTGTCACGTCGTCAAGGTCTGGACCGTGATCGGGATCGACGATCACAGCGATGGTGAGCATGCCGGCGTACGAGAGAACCTCAAAGTAGACAGTCATGTTTCCACCCTCTCCAACTCCAACTGGAATGGCGCCAATGACCTCGTTCCCGCCAAGCCTCACCGGCTCGATAGGGCCGCGGACGTGCGTTACGAGTGTGTGGAATCGGTGCTGGTGGTTCATGTAGAAGCGGTACCCGCCAAGCCTGGCGAGCAGCCGAAACAACCCACCCAGAATCGCGATGGGCGGTGGACCGGTCGCTGCCTCCTTGTGAGCGCGCACCGCCGACTCAACCTGCGCGAGCCGTTCGCCTACGTCGCCTCCGGTCGGGACATCGACGAGCATCGGGCTCACAAGATTCCCCACCGGCGGGCCGCTCGCACGGCGGCCGGAGACCGGGACCGTGATGGCAATCGGATCGACTGACTCTCCTCTGCTTCGTAATGCCTGATGCAGCGCACGAGCAACAGCGATGAGAACGGCGTCATTAGTGGTCGCTGCGTTCCGATGTGCTGCTGCTGCGAGTCGAGCACGATCCACCCTGATTACCGCCATTTTTCGGCGAGGACCCGTACGTTGCACGAGCGAGCAGGGGACGGCTCGGGCAGGTCGAAAGCCTCCACCCGCGAACATCGCCCGGCGCAGCAACCGCCACGATCCGATCGCGCGGCGCAGCCCAGCCAGCCGGGTCAGCCACGCGTCACGAGCAAGACTCCTCAGCCTCGGTGCGGGTCGAGGGAAGGGCACGCCAGCAGGCGCCGCCGCCGGATCAACAAGTGCTGCTAGCACGTTCACACCGCCCAGGCCGTCCGCCAGGACATGGTGCAGCACGACCACGACTGCTGCTGCATCCTCCGCCAATTCAGTGATCAAGACCACGGACCACAGCGGGGCCCATTTCGGCAACGGAGCCATGATCACAGACAGCGCTGTGTCAAGCAGCGCCCGCTCGTCTCCCGGCGCTCGGCAGGCCACCGCCCGGACGTGGCGATTGATATGGAAGTCCGGATCATCAATCCACACCGGACGCCCGCAGCCCGGAGGCACCTTGATCAACCGCTGCCGCAAGCGGGGAAGAGCAACGATGCGGTCTGCGATCAACTGCCGGAGGTGAGACAAGCTGAAGTCACCAGGCCGCTCCAAGATCAAGATGACCGCGAACTGCTGCGGCGCCCCGCCGGTATCCATTGCCAGAAACGCCAAATCGGCTGAGCTGGCACGCTCGATACTTGGCCGCTCCTCGTTCGACGTCTCCACTGGTCCAAGATCAGGCGTCGTCGATCCCACATGCCTATCTGACAGGGTGCCGGGGCGGCACGGAAGAGTCGAAGGTCACGCAGACGTACGTGCAAAGCCCGACTGACGCCGTCCGGCGAGGAGAACATCCGCGTACCTGGACGGTGCTCTGTCCTTCGGGAAGAGTCGAGTCGGTCCTACCCCCCGGAGGGCGGCCGTTGAGCACCGGGGGACGAAGGTCCTCACTAACGGACGACAAAGGGCGGTTGTCCGCATGCGACCGCGCCACCACTGTCGTAGGTAGGTGTGGCCGGGGCCATCGGAGTCTTAAGCGAACGGTACGCGGGGAGGTAGGCATGGCCGTCAGCGAGATCACAGAGTTGTGGCGCATGAGTGCCACTGAGCTGGGCGAGATGATCAGATCTAGACAGGTCTCCTGTCAGGAAGTCATCGAGGAACACCTTCGGCGAATCGAGGCCGTCAACGGCTCGATCAACGCGGTTGTCATCATCTTGGCCGAGCAGGCGCTGGAAACGGCCAAGACGGCTGATCGTGCGGTTGCCGCGGGTTCTGACCTAGGGCCATTCCACGGCGTCCCCTTCACAGTAAAGGAGAACATCGACGTCACAGGCACGCCGACGACGCAGGGGTTCAAGGCACTGGCCAACGCATATCCCAGTCGAGATGCTCCCGTCGTCGAGCGCCTGAAGGCTGCGGGCGGCATCCCGATCGGTCGCACGAACCTTCCCAGCGGCGCCATTCGCTGGCATTGCGAGAGCGAACTTTGGGGGGCGACGGTGAACCCCTGGAACAGTTCTCGAACCCCTGGCGCCTCGAGCGCTGGCGAGGCCGCCGCCATCGCGACCGGCATGAGTCCATTGGGTCTCGGGAATGACGGACTCGGATCGCTCCGCCATCCGGCGCAATGCTGCGGTGTCAGCGCATTGAAGCCCACGTTGGGACGCATCCCACAGGCAAGCACGGTCGGGGCGCCCGAGATAGCAACGATCGGAATGCAGCTAACGCAAGTCAACGGTCCGCTGGCGCGGCGGGTCGCGGACCTCCGGGGAGCCTTAGAAATAATCGCCGGGCCAACCTGGCGGGACCCCTGGACGGTGCCCGCGCCGCTCCGTGGCCCTGAACCCGCCAAGCCCACTCGAGTCGCCATCGTGCTCGACCCAGCCGGTCTGGGTACCGCAAAGCAGGTGCAGGACGGTGTTCGCAAGGCTGCACATGCCCTCGATCAGGCCGGCTACGTCGTCGACGAGGTTGAGCCGCCGTCAATCGAGGCGGCGGCGAAGGCTCTCGTCGTTATGTACGCCACTCCAGGCATCCGCGCGATCTGGCAGCAGGTGATGCCGCCATCGCTGCCTACCCCGACCCGGCGATTCATGTCGGAATTCTTCGAGGCGGCCGGCGACCCAGACGCGGTGGCTGCTGAACAGAGCTTCATCACACGCCAGTCACTACTGCGATCGTGGAGCGAGTTCCAGGGACACCACCCACTGATCGTCGCCCCGATCGCCACCGACATCCCCGCTGAAGCAGGGACCGATCTGGACGAAGGTCGGGTGGCCGAGGACCTACGAACCATGCGCATGGCCATCGCCGTCAACGCACTCGGACTGCCTGCTGTGGCGCTCCCAGTCGGCATCGGGGACGGTCTTCCTCAGGCCGTGCAGGTGATCGGCCCCAGGTACCGCGAGGACATATGTCTCGATGCCGCGGCGGCCATTGAGAACCGGGTCGGCATCATTACGCCGATCGATCCCAGATAGCCGCTGGTGCAGCCATTCGGTGGGGTAAGAAAGGAGCACAGACGATGAGCGCGTTTCCCATTGGACCCGACGCAGGGGAGCACACGAGGCACCCCTCCGGCTGGATTGATGAGCTCGGCCTGAAGGCGACGGTGGCTCAGGTCCTCGACCACTGGCCGTGCGCCGGACTGGCCGTCGCGGTGATCGCTGATGGACGCCTCGCATGGTTCCACGGGCACGGCCTTGCCGATGTCGCGGCGAAGACGCCTATCACGGAGGACACCGTCTTTCGCATCGCATCGCTCACCAAGCCATTTACCGCAGTCGCTGTGATGCAGCTGTGGGAGGAAGGCCTGGTGGACCTCGACGCGCCAGCAAACGACTACCTTCGCACCTTCCGGCTGGTCCCAGCGAAACCGAACCTGTCGCCCGCCACCGTCCGGCACCTCCTTACGCATACCGCTGGAGTTGGTTACTGGCGGCGGCTCTCGGACCTGCTTCAGCCGGGCGTCGGTTCGGGCGATCGCGCACGTCGATCAGGGGCGCCGCCCCTTGCGGACTACTACCGCCGGGGCCTTCCCGTGGAGGTCGAGCCGGGGACGAAATGGGCGTACAGCAACCATGGGTTTGCCGCGCTCGGGCAGATCGTGGAGGACGTGAGCGGCCAGCCGTTGGATCGCTACCTGCGGGACCGCATCTTCGACCCCTTGGGCATGGAGCACACCGACCTGATCCGGTCGGAACGGGTCAAACCGTACCTGGCCACGGGGTATGTGCTGCGCTCCCGCGGCCTCGAGCCGGTGGCCGACCGCGAGGTCCCGACCGCGGGCGGGGGTGGCATGTACTCCACTACGGCGGACATCGCTCGCTACGTCGCCGCCCTTTTGAGAATTGCCGCCAACGAGCACGGCTCGGTACTGAGGCCCGAAACCGTGGCAACCATGTTCCGACCGCACTTCCAGCCGGATCCACGCGTGCCGGGCATGGGTTTGGCGTTCGAGCTCGGCGAGGAGGGAGGTCAGCGGACTGTTGGCAAGACCGGCATCCTGTCTGGCTTCCATTCGGCGATGGCCCTGGCTCCTGAAGAAGGGATCGGGGTCCTCGTCTTCAGCAACACCGGCGGCATCGACGGTCGCGGTGCGACCGTGCCGCTCGCAACGATGCTCCTTCGATTACTGCTCGGCCTCTCCGTTGACCCAATCCGCATCGACATCCCGCCGCGCGCAGAAACCTGGAGCGACATCTGCGGGTGGTACGGCCCGGCGCCCGGTCCTGTCACCAACCTGTTCTCACGGGCGCTGATGGGGGCCGGAGCCGAGGTTGTAGTTCAGGGTGGCCACCTGATGCTGAAGCCACTGACCCCGATCCCAGCGATGCGACGTGGCTTCCGCCTCTACCCTGACGACCCCGACGACCCCTGGGTGTTCCGCATCTACTCCCCCGAGTTCGGGATGAACTTCCGTGTTGTGTTCGACAGCGGACCAATAGACGGGGCGGCCACGCGCCTTCTACTGGACATGATGTCCTTCGACAGGCGGCCGGACCTCCGCAACCCGAGACCGTGGCTGACCGGCGGGCTGGCCGTCGGCACGGCGGCACTGGCGATCCGCAGCGTCCTGCGCCGACGACATCAAGTCGGGCCGGGCACCTGATAGGCACGTTCAGGGTGAGAGCGCCAGCCACGGGCGCGCTCGGTCGACTCAACCAGTGCGCGGAGGTCGTCGCGCGCACTCGCGGCGAAGACATCGATGTCGGGATATGCATCCGCATCGGCGACCGCCATGACGTTGAATTGCCCTGCGTAGGACAGGGCGCCAACTCCAAGAGACTCGTTCCCAAGGAGGTTCAGCAGCGGGAACACCTCGATCAGCTGCGCGCCGGCGAAGTAGAGCGGGGTATCCGGGCCGGGTAAATCAGCGCTAACGACATTCACCCGCTGCCGCGCGATGAGCTTGAGCATCGCCCCTCGGAGGAGCCTGTTGCCAAACATCGTGCCCAGCGACGGACGGCTGATTGCCTTCCGTTTGGCGGTTTCCACTGCGATCTGCCGGAGCCTCTGAGCAGGATCGGCGATCCCAAGATGGAGGGGAACGATCATCTGGCTGATCAGATTTCCCGCTTCCTGACCGGACCTGCCTCGGCGCAGCGAAACGGGCACGTAGATCGGCAGGATGACACCTTCGATCGGTTCACCGCGGGCGCGCAGCAGCCCTCGCAGTCCTCCAGTGATCACTGCCAGCAGCACATCATTCACCTTGGCGTCATGCGTGTGAGCGACCTCGTTGACCAGCTCCAGGCTGCTACGCACCAATGCGAGGGTGCGGTCCTGGCCAATCACCCGATTCAAGCTCGTCCGGGGTCCGGGTTTCCCAGCCAGAAGCTCGCGGACCGCGGGCATCGCGGCCCGTGCTCGGTGCAGGATCGCTGCGGGGTGCCTGAGGCTCCTAAAGGCACGCCGCGGCTTCGCAATTTGACGCTGGAGATTGTCAAGGAGCAAAGCCCGTGCCGATGGCCACCGCTCGGGAGCCCACGGCTGTGCTGACGCCATTGTCGAACTCGGCGCTGCGTCCAGCAACGCACCGAGTTCAGCCACGCCGGCGATGCCGTCGGCGACGACGTGGTGCAGTCGCACGAACATGCCAATACGGTCGGCAGGCAGGCCCGTGAGGAACCAGATCTCCCATAGTGGCCGTGACCGGTCCAGACGGCGCCGTCGCAGCCGCGCGACCGCCCGCAACAGTTCCGCCTCGTCAGCCGGGGCATGAAGTCGCTCGACGCGGACGTGATCGCTCAGGTCGAACGCCGGCGCATCCACCCACAGCGGCCCGCCGAGGCCTCGCCGGGGTAGGTACAGGACCTGACGGAACCGGCGGAGGAGGTGCAGCCGACCCTCGAGCGCCCGCCTCGCGGCCTCAATCCGGAAGCGACCGCCAGAATCGAGGAGGCTGCTGCCGTCGAGGACACCCAGAGCACCAATGTCCTGCGGCCAGACCTCGTCCGGCCACAGGATGAGCCGGTCTTCCGCGCTCAGCCGCTCCACCGACGACACCTGACGAGCATGCCCGGATCCGGCGCACCGGGCTAGGGCCTTTCGACCCTCCCGGCACCGGCCGCTTGATCGGATCCGCATGCCGAAGCGGCATTGCCGCGGTGGTTCGGGCCCTAGTCCGCTGTCGGCGAACGAGGGCGCTGCTGCGGAATGACGGCGACAGGACAGGTAGCCCGATCAAGTACGGCACGCGCAACTGAACGGATCCAGCGAGTCCACTCCCGGCCGCGGTAGGGAGCGCCGACAACCAGCAGCTGCACACCAGGGGAGACTATGGCAACTGTGTCGCGGGGCGAACCGGCCAGCAGCAATGTGTCTACCTCAATGTCGGGGTAGTCGCCCTTCCAGCCGGCCAGGATCTCCGCCAGATTGAGCCTGGTGTCCTGCTCCCCGGACGTTACCTCAGCCAGCGGGGCGGCGTGCACCACCAGCACCGGAACCTGGCGCAGGCTCGCCTCCGTGAACGCATAGCCGAGGGTGCTGTACGACGGATGCTGCCCGTCGATAGCGACTGCTATCGGGCGACGGTCGTCGACTCCTGCCGTCCAGCCGCGAGGCACCGCTACCACGGGATGTCGGGACAGGCTGGCCACCGTGCTTGCCGTATGCCCGAGTGGTACGTGTCCCCCGAGCGCCGGACGATCTTGACCGAGCACCATCAATTCGGCTTCCTCGGACAGCTGGGGCAGCAGGGATTCCGGAGTGTCGATCTCGATGATCTGGTCGAGGTGCATCGTCGGTGGCAGTGTCAAGGTGCCTGCCACCTTGTCGAGTAGCGCTTGGCGCTCCTGGCGCCCGCGGGCGACAGTAGCTGCCCTGTCCCGAGCCGGCAGAAGCGGCACCTCGTAGGCGTGGGCGAGTAACACGTCATACCCGCGCAGCTCGGCTGCTCTTACGGCCCATTGGGCGGCCGCCATCGCCTCGGCTGAGTCGTCCACCCCGACGATGACCACTCGGCGGTGCGTCTGCTCGGTCGTTTCGTCGCGCCCCCCGGTGACCATCAGTATGAACATTGGTGTCCTTTCGCCCGACGTTCCCATGATGGCTGGCCTGCGGTGTCGAAGATCATGATCCTTGGTGGTCAATCGTCGGGACCTTGGTCCCGAGCCACGAGCGGGGGCTTGATCCTCGGCCGCATACTCCGGGATGGCCCCGAGTCCACTACTCGTACGCGGCTACCGCGGTCGGCAGGGTCGCGAAAAGGTGAGGACCGCCGCGGGCGAAGCTGTGGCCCGTCGCTAGTTGAGTGGGCTGGAGGTCCGCACGGACGCGACGACGTCGCGAATTGCCTGGCTGGCTGCTGTGGCTTCAGTTTTGTCTAGAACAAGCGAGGGATCGGTCGGGGAGTCGATCCTCCGAGCGCCTTCCAGCGATTGTTTGACGTTCAGCTGCCAAGACATCTGCCGCGAGTCGGTGGACCGCCTTTGGTCGCGATGGCAGCATCGCCGGAAGGAGGATTGCAGATGGAGTCTGAGGGAGTGGGTCGGCGGCCGTTGGCGGCATCGAAAGCCACCGGAATTGAAGTCAGTGGAGAGACCTTCAGAATGAGTCGGGACAAGTCCTTGCTTCGGTTGGGCGCTGGGCTTGGCTTGCTCGGCTTTGTCGTGCAAGTCGTGATGGATCGTCTCCACCCTCACCGGGTCGCGCCCAACGATTCGGCGAACGTCTTTCGGGAGTATGCAGGATCGGACATATGGACGGCTGTGCACATCGGTCAGTTCGTGGGCACCCTTTTCATCGTTCTCGCCTTTGTTGCGCTGGCTAGATCGCTGTATCAGCAACCTGGCGTCGCGGGAGCCCTTGCTGTTGTCGGGACTGTGACGGCGATCCTGGTGGCGGCGGTGTTCGCGGTGCAGATGGCGGTCGACGGGGTGGCTCTGAAGGCGGCTATCAACACCTGGGTTGATGCTCCCTCGCCGGGTGATCAGTCGGCGGCGTTCCAGGTCGCTGAGGCTGTGAGGTGGACCGAGAAGGGTCTGGGCGGGTTCTTCCAATTCCTCAACGGCATTACCCTGCTGGCGCTAGGTGTGTCGATTGCTCTGGGCGCCCGCTATCCAAAATGGATTGGCTTTGTGGGTGCGCTCGCCGGCATAGGCTTCGTCGCTGGCGGCATTGTGACTGCTCATACAGGATTCTCGCCGACGGCGGGCTGGTTTCTAACCCCAGCAACTGTGCTACTGGCGGTCTTCCTCGTTGGCGTCGTGATCTTGATGTGGCGGCGAAGCGGGCGAGTCGAAAGTCCGGGTTAACAATGCGCCTCTGCCGCTCATCGTGTTCGCCGACCGGGACGAGACACCTGCACTCGGACCACACCTGCTCCGTCGCCACCCTGAGGCGAAGGACGTGACTGTCGGCATTGCTCTGGAGGGCCTCAGCAACCGCGGTGCCGTCGCCCTTGCGTACGCCGGCCAGGGCACCCCGAACGCACCCGGCTCCTACACCTCCGCGGCGAACGGCGGTTGGCTGCGTTCTGCGCTGTCGGTGATGCCGCACCGGTTCACCACCTTGGCGCTCAACGACCTGCAGGCCGCCAGCCCCGAGCTAAGCATCGCCACCAAGGACGCCGGAGCTGGCGGATTCGGATCGCTCCTCGTCGGCGGTGGCGACGCGTACCACACACAATGCGGGACAACCCGGCCAACCTCGACGTGGCCAGCCTCCAGGCCTACGGCGACAACACTCTCGCGCTCGCCCGCTACTTCGGGAACGGTACCCTTGATCCGAAGCCCAGTTCGCCGGAGCTGGTCGCATTCACCGTGCCACCGAATTCCCGGTCCTCGCGCTGCTGATCGTCGCCGCACTGAGCCCGGTGCTCGTGCCGCACCTGCACTTCCTTGCCCCATGACGCCGCTGGACGATTCCCACCGCTCTGGTCGCGTTGGCCGCCGTGTGCCTTGGCGGGCAGCTCATTGCCACCCGGTTCGATACCGACACACCACAGCCCGACTACATCCAATACGGCATCGACGCCGACACCGGGCAGGCCACCTGGCTCAGCGCAGGGAGCCGTCCAGACGGCAGGACCAGGCAGTTCTTCGCCAACGGCTATGCGACGGGCCGCGCCACCTTCTCGCCCGGGTACTACTTCGAGCAGCAGCACGACGTCATAGCCGCCCCAGCCCCGCGGGTAGAGCTGCCAGCGCCGACGTTGACGGTCCTGGAGAGCAGTCAGCAAGGGGATCAGCGGACGGAACTGCTGTGGATCGCCTCATCACGGAGTGCTCCATACGTGCATCTCGACTTGGCCCTTCCCGGCGAGCTGACCGCGGCCAGGGTGAACGGCAGGCCGGTGAACGTCGCGGACATGCCGACCCATCGACGTCAACGTTTCACGCTGCTCTACTTCGGTGTGCCTCTCGGCGGAGTGGAAGTGGTCCTCACCCTGAGGGCGACGGTGCAATTACAGGGACTCTCGTCGATTACTCAAACGGGCTGCCTTCCATCCCGGGCATGACTGTCACGCCCAACCCGCGGCTTCATCCCCGCCCCCTTCGACTTCCGGGACCCGACCGCCGTTCACCGTAGAGTTGAAGTTCGCCCCCGCTGACCGGCCTCGTGGGCCGCGACGCACTGACCCCTTCACCTGCTCCCCAGCGAGGATGGGGGACTCCACCTGCCGACCGCAGAGGGACTGTCGGTTTAACGGTGGAACTGGCTGGTCTGAAATCCGAGAGGAGACAGACCATGACTGACACGATCGACGACGTGGCAGCAGATCCAGTAGAGCAGGTGCCGGCCGTGCCGGCCATTGACGAGCAGGGTGTGG
>DASUYM010000285.1:0-13380 GCA_036377435.1 Propionibacteriaceae bacterium | reverse complement strand
GTGATCGGATCTCAATACCCATATCCGCTGGGCTCATCTTTCTCCTACGGCTGGCGCAGCCAGGAGATCATCGACAGACTGCGCGATGCGCCGCCACTGGCCCTGGACAGCGCCGAAGAGATCTTCTACGACGACACGATCCGGTTTGCGGAGGACCTGGTGCCGCGCTTGCTCAAGATCAAGGTTCCCGATCCGTGGGTGGTCGAGGGACAGCGCACACTCGTGGGCTGGGACTACTCTGCGACTAAGGATTCCGCAGCGGCAGCGTATTTCAACGTCATATGCCACAACATCTTCAAGCTAACCTTCCGCGACGAGTTACCCGAGAAGGAGCTCTGGCCGACCGGCGGTGATCGCTGGTACGCGGTACTGACGATCTTGATAAAACAGGTCAAGAATCCGTGGTGGGACGACGTTCGGACGCCTGACAAGATCGAAACTCGGGACGACATCCTGCTGGCCGCCATGACCAATGCCCGCAAGGAGATCACCTCACTGATGGCGCGAGACACCGACCAATGGCAGTGGGGCAAAGTGCATACGGTTCGGCTGCATAACCCGACCCTTGGACGGAGCGGGATCAAGCCGGTCGAAGACCTGTTCAATCGCGGTCGCTATCAGGTCGGCGGTGGCCCAGCGGTAGTCAACGCCATGGCGTACGACGACCGGGAGGGGTATGCCGTTACGGCCGGTCCGGCGATGCGCATGCTTATCGATCTTGGTGATCTCGACGCGTCGCGCTGGGTCAGCCAGAGCGGCATATCCGGCCATGCATTCCATCGTCACTATGACGATCAGACCGAATTGTGGGCCAATCAGAGGCTCTGGCCGTTCGTCTCATCCCGAGGAGCGGTCGAGGCCCGTACCGCGACCCGCCAGGAACTCTTGCCCTAGTGTCGTAAGCGCCTCCAACCGGAATTCAACGAGGCTGGAGGAGAACGTTCTGGCGTACTGGAAGGCCGACGACACCTTCAATGCTTCGGTGGAGCGCAATCCAGCCGGCATCAACGGCGCCAGCGAGTTCGTGTTCTACGACGGGCCGCCGTTTGCCAACGGTCTGCCGCACTACGGGCACTTGCTCACCGGTTACGTCAAGGACATCGTGCCGCGCTACCAGACAATGCGCGGTCGCCGCGTCGAGCGTCGGTTCGGCTGGGACTGCCACGGGCTGCCCGCGGAGCTCGAGGCGATGGCACAGCTGGGCCTGAAGACCAAGCCCGACATCGAGGATCTGGGGATCGCGACGTTCAACCAGGCATGTCGCGAGGTCGGTGCTGCGCTACACGGCCGAGTGGCAGGAATACGTCACGCGGCAGGCCCGGTGGGTCGATTTTGATCATGAGTACGAGACGCTCGAGCCTGGCTATATGGAGTCGGTGCTCTGGGCGTTCAAGTCGCTGTACGGCAAGGGTTTGGTGTATCAGGGGCTTCGGGTGTTGCCGTACTGCTGGAACGACGAAACCCCGCTCTCCAGCCACGAGCTGCGGATGGACGAAGACGTGTACCAGATTCGGGTGGATCCGGCGGTCACGGTGGGTTTCGGCTGCGGTCAGGCGAGCTGGCTCTGGTCTGGACAACCACGCCGTGGACCTTGCCATCCAACTTGTTGATCATGGTGCATCCCGAGATCGACTATGTCGCCGTGGAGTCAGACGTCACGGGCGCGACTGAGCGGTTCGTGCTGGCGGAGGCGCGGCTTCCGGCGTACGCGGAGGTATTAGGCGAAGCGCCTCGCATCGTCCGGCGGCTCAACGGCGCCGAACTGCTCGGCCTGTCCTACACGCCTCCGTTCAGCTACTTCCAGGGCCAAGGAACGGATGGCTGAGCTGAACGGCGAGATCAACTGGGTTCCGGAACACGTCAAGGATGGCCAGTTCGGCAAGTGGCTGTCCGGCGCGCGGGACTGGTCGATCAGCCGGAACCGTTTCTGGGGAACGCCGATCCCGATCTGGAAGTCTGATAACCCGGCGTACCCGCGGATCGACGTGTACGGCTCGATCGCCGAGCTGGAAGCCGACTTCGGTGTGCCAGTAACCGATCTGCACCGCCCGTACATCGACGAGCTGACGCGGCCAAACCCGGACGACCCGACCGGCAAGTCCACGATGCGCCGCATCGAGGATGTGCTGGATGTGTGGTTCGACCGTCCTGCCTTCAGCAACTGCCTCGTCCACGGCATCGTGCTGGGCAGCGATGGGCAGAAGATGAGCAAGTCGCTGAGCAACTACCCAGACGTAACCGAGGTGTTCGATCGCGACGGCGCGGACGCGATGCGCTGGTTCTTGATGTCCTCGCCGATCTTGCGCGGTGGCAACTTGATCGTCACCGAGCAGGGCATTCGTGACGGGGTACGCCAGGTGCTGATCCCGCTGTGGAACGCCTGGTACTTCTTCAGCCTGTGTACGCCAACGTGGCCAAAGGCGGAGCCGGCTATCATGCCAAGATCAACTTTGCCTCTCCTGATCGGCTTGATCGCTACATTCTGGCCAAGACAGGGGAGTTTGTGCGGTCGATCACGACCGAGCTCGACGCACTGAACATCGCAGCGGTCTGTGATGAGACCCGCACCTTTCTTGACGCGCTGTCCAATTGGTACATCCGACGCTCCCGGAGCCGCTTCTGGGACGGGGAATCTAGCGGCTCGCCAGCTGCATTCGACACGCTGTTCACCGTCCTCGAGATGACGACGCGGGCTGTGGCGCCGCTACTGCCGCTGACGACGGATGAGATCTGGCGCGGGTTGACGGGTGGTAGGTCTGTGCATCTCACCGACTGGCCAGATGTTGTTGAGCTGCCGCTCGATGGCGATCTTGTCGAGGCCATGGACTGGGTGCGTGAGGTTTGCTCGGCGGGCTCGAGCCTGCGCAAGGCGGGTGGGCTGCGAGTACGGCTGCCGCTGTCCAAACTCAGCGTCATCGCCGACGATGCCAAGGCCTTGCGGCCCTTCGCGGAGTTGATCAAAGACGAGCTTAATGTTCGTGATCTTGGGTTGGCCGATCTTGAGGCCGGCGGTGCGGCATACAGAGTTACCGAGGTGCTGCAGGTCGATGCCCGCGCAGCGGGCCCTCGCCTCGGCAAGGACGTCCAGACTGCCAGCAAGACGGGGGAGTGGTCCGTCAACGAGAACGGCGCCGTGACCTCAGGCGGGATCGCTTTGCAGGAAGGGGAATACGCACTTCGTACAGTGTTGGTTGACGCTTATCGCGAGCACCAGAAGTCCGTTGCGATGCTTCCTCGGGGTGGTTTCGTGATCTTGGACACTACGGTCACCCCGGAGCTGGCGGTTGAGGGCTTGGCCCGCGACATGGTGCGTGCGGTGCAGCAGGCCCGTCGGGATGCTGGCCTGAAAGTCAGCGACCGTATCAGCCTGCAGCTGGCCGGCGATGAGGCCGTGCGAGGAGCGGTCGAGGCGCACGCCGAGTTGATCAAGAAAGAGACGCTTGCCACGAGCCTCGACTTCGTCGACGGCCTCGATAACCCGACGATGGTGGTTGTCGGCAACCACCAGCGGATCGCCTTGACCCTCCGCGCAACCTAAGTGTTTTACCAAGCCGTCGAGCAAACTGGTGCCGTGATCCGTCGCCGAGTGGTTGCACATGGACGTGTGCAGGGCGTGTTCTTCCGCGACATCTGTCGCCGCCAGGCATGGGCGCATCGCGTGTCGGGTTGGGTCACCAACCGCGAGGACGGTGCGGTCGAGGCCATCTTCGAAGGTGAGCCTGCCGCCGTGCAGGCCATGGTCGACTGGGCTCGTAGAGGACCAGCTCAGGCGCACGTGACCAAGCTCGAGATTATCGAGGAGGAGCCGCGCGGCGAGATGGGGTTCTCGGTGCGCTGATCCTGAGCTGGGACGCTCAGAGATTGCAGAGAACCGACGGTTCGCAGGTGATCATGCGGGTCGGAGTGATGATGACGTCTACCCGATGGTCCCAGGCGTGCATGGGGATGGTCTCCAGCACTTCGTCGTCGTTGAGCAGCAGCCACACCGGCGCGCTCTGAGATGCATGACGCAGAGCGCGGTCGTACCAGCCGCCGCCGCGGCCGAGACGGTCGCCGTGGAGGTTGGCGGCCAGCCCTGGGCAGATGATCAACTCTGCCTCGGGAAGCTGCTCGCTCGGTACCACCTCGCCGGTTGGCTCCAAGATTGAGCAGGCACCCACGCGCAGTGCGTCGGGCCCCTCGTACGGCGCCCATGCCGGCTTGTCGAGACGGCCACCAATCGGGTGCGACAGCACCGGCAGCAACACACGGACGCGATTCGCCGCCAGCCAGGCGACCAACTGAAGGGTGCCCGGCTCTGAGCCATTGGAGAGGTACGCAGCGACGGTGTCCGGAATCCGGTCCTCCAACGCTGCCTCAATCATCGCCATCCGAGACGCGTCGTCATGTTCGCGCTGCTCGCCGCTGCGGGAGTCCCGGCGGAACAGGATGGCTTTCCGGAGCGTTCGCTTTGCCCCAGCGATCGCAGCGGCGTCGATTGCCGCCATCGCCGCAAGGTCGACAGCCTCTGGCTGGGTTTGCACGGACCCAGCGTAGTCGCGCCAACGGCCCAAACGGCTTGCGGCGCGCCAGCGTGTCGGCGCCATGATCATCTTCCGCTGTTTCCAGAAGCTGCCCAGCGCGAGGTCCAAGCCATCACAAGTGGGCAGCATTACTGTGTGGAACATGCCTCTGTTCACCCGCAAGAGAACCCACGAACCGCAGCATGGCGGACCAGAGTTCGAGCCGCTGCCCGAGCCGCCGGGGCCGGATCGTGGCCAGCTCCGATCGATGCAGGCCCACCGCCAGTATCTGCTTGGCTGCGTGAACCAGCTCCATCCCTTCCGCCAGCACATTCTCGATACAGTCGGATTGAACATTTGTGAAGACATCGTCTCCTCGATCGACCTGCCCCGCTTCGACAATTCGGCCATGGACGGGTACGCGGTGCGTGCCCAGGACGTAGCGGAGGCGAGCCAGGATGCGCCGCTGAGCCTGCCCGTTGTCGGGGAGATCGCCGCAGGGAACTCGGCCACGCATCGGCTGTCACCCGGGACCGCGATGAAAATCATGACCGGAGCGCCGGTCCCCCCGGATGCGGACACCATCGTTCCGTACGAGAACACCGATCGTGGCGAGAAGGACGTCAAGGTCTTTACGCCCAGCGCCGTAGGTCAGCACATCCGTCGGATTGGCGAGGACATCAAAGCAGGCACTCAGCTCTTCAAGGTGGGCGATCACCTCGGTCCGCGCGATATCGGGGTGCTCGCGGGCATCGGGCTGGACAAGGTCCAGGTCCGACCGCGACCACGGGTTGTGGTGATCTCCACTGGATCCGAGCTGGTCGATCCGGGGCTCGAGCTCAGCAATGAGCAGCAGATCTTCGACTCGAACTCCTACATGCTGGCTGCCGCCGTCAAAGCTGCAGGCGCCCAGGTCTTCCGAGTCGGACACGTCGGTGATGATCGCGACGCACTCAAGCGACTGATCTCTGATCAGCTGCTGCGTGCCGATCTGATCTTGACGACGGGCGGAGTCAGTCAAGGCGACTTCGACATTGTCAAAGCCGTGATGCCGGAGATGGGCCCGTGTGACTTTGCCCAGGTGGCGATGCAGCCGGGTAAGCCGCAGGGCTTTGGATTGATCGGCTATGACCGAGTCCCGATGATCATGCTGCCTGGCAACCCGGTGAGTGCGTTCGTTTCCTTCGAAGCGTTCGTACGCCCGGTCATCCGTAAGCTGACGGGGGCGCGGCCCTACGTGCAGAAAGTAGTGAGGTGCCAAGCGGCGCACGACATGACGTCCATCTCTGGGCGTCTGCAACTCGCTCGCGGCATTGTCGGTGTTGATCGCTGGGGCAGCCGCGTGGTCGAACTCGCTGGCGGGCACGGTTCGCACCTGCTCGCCGATCTTGCCCGCTCGAACGCGCTGGTGCTCTTGTCTGAAGACATCGAGTTCGTGGCCGCTGGACACGACGTGGACGTGTGGCTGCTCGACGAGTCGCCTGGATGACTGAGGGTTAGCCGTGAGCAAGGGTCGGTTTCCGCATCTCGGCGCCGGTGGCGACGCGCGGATGGTTGACGTTTCTGACAAGGCCGTGACTGCGCGTTCGGCAACCGCGGCAGGGCGAGTGCTCCTCAGCACCGAGTGCGTTGCAGCGCTTCGAGACGGCACAGTGCCGAAAGGGGACGCGCTGGCGGTGGCTCGGATCGCGGGTATTCAAGCGGCAAAGAAGACGCCCGATCTGATCCCACTGTGTCATCCGCTGTTCATCAGCGGGGTCGATGTCGCGACGGAGGTGACTGACGAGGGCGTCGAGATCACTGCGACTGTCAAGACAACTGAACGGACTGGCGTGGAGATGGAGGCACTGACCGCGGTTGCGGTAGCAGGCCTCGCGGTGATCGACATGATCAAGGCCATTGATCGCGCGGCGGTGATCAGCGACGTACGCGTGCTGTCTAAATCAGGTGGCCGGCGCGGTGACTGGTCTCGTGAGGGCGATTCATGATCGAGAGCGCGCTCGTGATCACTGTCTCCACCCGCGCGGCTGCCGGGGTCTACCCGGACAAGTCCGGGCCGATCATCGCGTCTGCCCTAGATGATCTTGGGTTCGATGTAGCGGGTCCCGTTGTCGTGCCCGATGGCGACGCGGTCGGCGCTGCCTTGCGCGATGCTATTGCGGTGGGCCATGCGGTGGTGATCACCACGGGAGGCACTGGGCTGAGTCCGCAGGACCACACCCCCGAGCAGACCAAAGGCGTAGTCGAGCGGGAGGTTCCACAGCTCGCGGCGGCGATCGCTCGGTACGGCGCTGATCATGGTGTGCCGACGGCGGTGCTGAGCCGAGGCCTCGCTGGCGTTGCGGCCCGTACCTTGATCGTGAACCTGCCCGGGTCGAGCGGCGGCGCCCGAGATGGGATGGCTGTGCTCGGGCCGGTGCTTTTGCACGCGGTCAGCCAGCTGCGAGGTGGAGACCACTGAGATGGCCAGCCTGGGGCGGCCGCAGGGACTGACCGGGCTGGGCGGCTTCGGTCGTCACCACTGGCCGGTCACGCTCCAACACGGCCCTGTCATCCTCGCCCCGCTGCGCCATCGAGACCGCGCGGCCTGGGAGCGAGTGCGTCGCGAGAATGCGGCCTGGCTGCGACCGTGGGAGGCAACCTTGCCTCCCGGCTCACACATCGGTCCCTCGACGTACGCGGGGCTGGTGCGTTCGGTAACCCGCCAGGCGCGGGAGGGCCGCATGCTTCCGTGGCTGGTGTTCTACGACGATGCGTCGAACCGTTCCAAGCCGCGATTGGCGGGGCAGCTGACGGTGAGCGGAATCGTTGGTGGATCAGCGTCCTGGGGCCAGATTGGCTATTGGATCGACCAGCGGCTGGCCGGTCGCGGGATCATCCCGACGGCCGTTGCGCTCGCCGTTGACTATTGCTTCCAGGTCATGGCACTTCATCGCATCGAGATCGCGATCAGACCTGAGAACACCAAGAGCCTTCGGGTGGTGGCCAAGCTCGGCTTTAGGCCGGAGGGGCTGCGGCCGCGTTATCTGCACATCGATGGCGACTGGCGTGATCACTTGGTATTCGCGCTGAACGCCGAAGAGGTTCCGGAGGGGCTGATGCAGCGATGGGAGAACCTCCGCCAGCGGTGATCGAACAAGATCATCGCCGACCGCCTTTGCGGGTCAATGTTGCAACATCCGTCACATCCGTTTCTTGCGACACACCGCTCAAGATCACGTAGAGAGCGAGGATGGCCCCGTACCGTCTGGGTGTGGGGACGACTGGTGTGATCTTCGCTGCCATTGCGGTTGCGTGGCTGGCGTATCTCGTCCCGCATTCTGTACGCCGCCGCGACTACGACGAGTTGCTGGAGGATTCCGATCCGGCGGATCGGTTTTCCGACTCGATGCGCATCGTCCGCCACGGCACCGCTCCTCTTCTTGATCAAGACCTCGAAGAGATCGCGTCGTTTGAAGTGTCGACACCGCAGACCCGTCGGGCTGCGGTCAAAGATCTGCGCCGGCTCGAACGGCTTGCCGCCTCGAGGCGGCGGCGCGTGCTGGTGGTGCTGATGGCCGGGCTGAGTGCCGTGACTGGGTTGTGCGCGGCGCATCTCATCCCCTGGTGGAGTGCTGCCATCCCTGGCGGGCTGTTGTTGATCTTCATTGTGGTTGCCAGGATCAGCGTTCGGGTCATGCTCAGAGGGCTCGATGCTCGTTATCAGGAGATCCGCCAGGGAAATAACGAGTCGACCATTTTTCTTAGCCGAAAGGACTTCGCCAAACTCGGCGCACTGGCGCATCCCCCGAGTGGCACGGCCGACGCGACGGCGAAACCGGGGACTCTGTGGGATCCCATCCCGATCACTATGCCGACCTACGTTTCGAAGCCGCTGGCACCCCGGACGGTTCGCACAATCGACCTGTCCGGCCCGGGGGCATCGTCCTCGGCACGGCATGAGGGACCTGTCACCGCGGACGCGCCGGACTCGGCGTCAGACTCACCTGAAGCCGACGCTGGCGGCGAATCTCGCAAGGTCGCCTCCGCATGACGGTGGTAAAGTCTCGGTGCTGATCGGCCACCCCGATCCGCGGGGCTATGGCGCAGCCGGTAGCGCGTCTCGTTCGCAACGAGAAGGTCAGGGGTTCGAGTCCCCTTAGCTCCACCAGCTTAATATCGCTTTGACTAGATAATTTGTTCTCTTGGCAGGCGAGCAGGATTGCTCATGTATTTCTCGCGTGTGCCCCGTGGTTGCAGTAGTTGAGCTCTCGGCCCAGGAGCGCCGCGTCTGAGAAGGTCAGGGCTGCTCCACCGTGCGGACACCGTTGTGACGCTGCTGGAGTTCGGCCGGTCAAGCCTCCGTGGGGCGCGGCTGCCAGAGGGCCAGCCTTCAGCGACAGGGTTGGGTCAATTGGGCGCATCTCAACCGGCTTCGTTAAGCTGTGCAGCCCAGTAGCAAAGCGAGCGCCAGGGCACGCCCAGGCCGGCACTAATGTCGGGCACCGCTACCTCACCCCCCGCGGGAACCCCGCACAATGACGGGGTGATGGTCCGAGTCTGGGAGTACGACGTACCGGAAACGTCCCGTGCCGAGTTCGAGCGGACGTATGGAGCAGCCGGCGATTGGGTGCAGCTGTTCTCGAGTTCCGATGGCTTCCGCGGCACCGAGCTGTTCGTGTCGCTGAGCGACCCCGGTCGCTACTTGACGGTCGACCGCTTCACCGACGAGCGTGCATGGCGCGCGTTCTTGACCGAGCATCGCAACGCCTACGCCCGCCTCGACGCAGCCACCACGGGACTGACCACCGACGAGTGCGAGCTCGCCGGCGGCGAGGTCGGCTGAACGAGCACTCATACCGGGCAGGTGCCTGAGGACGAGCTGGCCCCACTTCGCCGCGCTGGCCTCCATCCGCCGGGGGCTGAAGATGTGACCGCGACAATGTCTGGCGCGCTTAGCCGCACGGGCTTGAACCCGATGACTCACGTCGAAGCAGTGTGATCGCGGCTCCCGCTCGGTTGGGCCCGGCCATTCGAGGTGGGGCTTCAGCGGAAAGCCTCGGGAGAGTTGGTTCGCGGACGGCAGGCGTTGGGGACATACGTTCGTGGCTGCCAACGGACAGCCGGGCCGGCGAAATACCACCGGGTCGATGCGTTCCTCAGCAGCGATGGGCGATCCATGCGGCCTCGCCGTTGCTGAGTCGGCAGAACTGCAGAGAGCAGTCTGCGCTTGATCTGCTCCAGTCGGCGCTCTAGCGCGGCGAGTGAGAGTCCGATTGGCGCTGAGGACCCTTCGACATGGGCTCGGCGTCGAGCCGAATGGCCGGCCCTGGCATGAGTCCACCGGGGCGACCTGCTCATGGCTGGGTCCCGGGTTTGAGCTCGTTGAGGGCTTGGGTGGTCTGAGCGAGGGTGTAGGCGACGGCTTGGTCCCAGTCCATGTCGGCACCGCGGGCGCGGAGTTCTCGCGCGTGCTCCTCGCTCAGAGCTTCCGTGACGATCAAGCTGATCAGCGGAGCGAAATTCGGCGACTCGGCCACATAGGCTTCGGATGCGCCCTGAATGATCGCGGCAGCCTCAGGCCGGGTGGCGGCAAGCGTGCCCGCGATCATCTGGAGGGTGATGCCCATCATGAGGCGGTCACCGCCCCGTTGGAGGGCGCTGATGGCACTGCGGCCGAGCTCGAGGGTGGGGGTCCGGTCGTTTAGGAGGAATGCGATCCCGACGGCCCAGACCAGGTCGAGGGCGCCTTGATAGCCGAGGGCCGTGCTGAGCTCGAGGCTTTCGCGTAGGTAGGCGCGGGACTGTTCGGGGTCGGTCTCGGCTACGGCCGCCCCTACCTCGAGCAAGGCGGTCGCGATGAGCGCCGGGTCGCCGATCTGCCGAGCCAGCGTGAGCGCCTCGCGGGCCAGCGGGACCGCCATGGACGCGTCGCCGACAAACAGGTAACCGCCCGCAGCGATGCCGAGCTCGAGGGAGGCGTCGGCAAGGTCGCCGCCGGCTCGCGCAAGACCAGCGGCCCGCTCGGCGAGGCGGGCGGCGTCGGCGAACGCGCCGGCAGTAAACGCGATGTTTGTTCGGGCGGCGCAGATGACTTCCCCGACCCGCCAGTCGGGGGGATCGCGGCGTTCGTTGGCCTCGGCAGCGCCGCGGCACAGATCCTCGGTGACGGTCACATCCGCGCGACCCGACGCGAACCTGGCGCTGACCGCCAGGGCGAGCGGGTAGCCCGGGTGCTCGGTCGCGCCGGGCAGCTCCAGGGCTGCTTCGCCGTCCAGCAGCAGGGGGTAAGTGTTCCAGATCTCGCTGGGCGCGAAGCCGGCCAGGATCGAAAACGCGGTGTCAATATTGCGGGTGTCGATCGCCCAGGACCAGGCAGCGAGCAGGTTGTCTTGTTCGGTTCTGAGCCGCACCGCCCAAAACACCTCCTCGCGCCGGCGGTGGTGCCGGATTTGCTGGAGGACGCGCACGTAGTAGTCGGCGTGTCGGGCGCGCCACCGCTCGGTTTCGCCGGTCTCGGTTAGGCGTTCCTCCCCGTATTGGCGGATCGTCTCCAGCAATCGGTAGCGGGTCTGGGATCCGTCATCTTCGGCTACTACCAGTGACCGCGTCACCAGGCTGGCCAGCAGCTCGAACACCGTATCTGGGTCGATACCGTCCCCGCCGCAGACCGTCTCGGCGGCATCTAGGGTGCAACCGCCGGCGAAGACTGCCAGCCGGGCCAGCAGCCGCTGTTCGGGCTCGGCGAGCAGCTGGTAGGACCAGTCGATGGTGGCCCTTAGTGTTTGGTGGTGGGGCAGCGTCCCGCGGCGGCCAGCACCGAGCACCGCGAAACTTTGCTGCAGCCGGCGGGCCAACTCTGCGGGGGTCATCGCTGCCAGGCGGGCCGCCGCGAGTTCGATCGCCAGCGCGATCCCATCCAGCCGCCGCACGGCGGCAGCTACGGGGGCAGCGTTTTCGGCGGTCACGGCGAACTCTGGCTTGACCGCGGCGGCGCGTTCGGCGAACAGTCGCACCGCCTCGGCCTGGGTGATCGCCGTCAGGTCGGCGTCTGCGCCGGGCACCGCTAGCGGCGGCACCGGCACCAGCCGCTCCCCCTCAATCCCGAGGCCCTCGCGGCTGGTGGCCAAGATCGCCAGCCGCTCACACCGTTGCTGCAAGACCCCGGCCAGCGCGGCCGCTCCTTCCAGCAGATGCTCACAGTTATCCAGCACCAGCAGCAGCTGTTTGCCGCGTAGGAACTCCACCAGCGCCTCGCTAGTGCTCAGGCCGGCCGGGGCGGTCACCGCAAACACGGTGGCTACCGCATCATCCACCGCGGCCACATCGCGCACGGGCGCCAACTCACACAGCCATGCCCCGTCACCAAACCGCGGCGACACCTGTCCGGCGACCTGCAACGCCAGCCGGGTCTTGCCCACCCCGCCGGCCCCGGTCAAAGTCACCAGCCGCGCCCCTTCCAGCGCCGCCGCGGTCTGGTCCAGCTCCCGGACCCGGCCGATGAACGAGCTCACCTGCAACGGCAAATTGCCGGGACGCTCGGCAACCGTGTGAATCGGCGGGAAATCGGCCGGCAGATCGGCATGGATCAGCTGAAAGATCAGCTCCGGGGCGGCCAGATCCCGCAGCCGAAACTCACCCAGGCGCTTCAGCCCGAACCCGCTACCCAGACGGCCCACAACCAGATCGCTCGTGGCCTTGGTGAGCAGCACCTGCCCGCCATGGCCGGCGGCCCGCACCCGGGCACACCGGTTGATCGGTGTGTAGTCGACATGATCCCCGCCACGGACCCGCACCTCCCCGGTATGCAACCCCATCCGCACCCGCAAAGCACTACCGGTGGGCCACACCTCACCTGCCAGCCGAAGCTGACATATCCCGGCCGCCTCCACCGCCGACACCGCGCTGTGAAAGACAGCAAAGAAACTATCCCCCTCCCCACGAGACGTAATCACCGCTCCGCCATGCCCTTCGATCACCTCGGCGAGAAGACGATCGTGCCGCTGCAGCGCCACCTCCATCGCCTCCGGCTCGGACTCCCACAGCCGGGTGGAACCCACGATGTCAGTCAGCAGGAATGTCAGTGTCCCGGCCGGCAGCTCCGCGCCGTCGGGCCCGCCAGGCCCCGCCGCCGATCGACGGGGTATATCGATGCTGACCGTCGCATCCGCAAAGCTCTCACTCAGCAACACAGCAAGGTCATCGGCCAGCAGCCGTTCCAGCTCCCGCGCCGTTGCGAAGTGCCGGTAGGACGCCGCGCCGGTCTCCCGAATACTGTCGATCATCGCGGTCAGTCCCGGCTCCCGGTCCGGAGCCGGACGCTTCAGGTACAACAGCATCGGCTTACCAGCGGCCAGCCGGAACTCATCCTCCAGGCCCGAGATCTCCATCCCCGGCCCCACCCAGCCGTACCGCTGCCAATAGATGCCAACAAAGATCTGACTCTGCTCCAGGTAGGCCCGATACATGCTCTGCGGCGGGTGAGGCCGGGCGCCGGACTCAAACCACACCGGAACCAGGTGCAGCCGCCGGATCGCCCGCAACGCCGCCGCCCGCTCCTCAGCCAACTCCTCCAACGTCGAGGAAATGAACACCCGGACCCGCTGATCCGGGGTCAGGATCACCGCTGCCCGATCCTGAGCCAAGTCCTCGCCCGGCGAAACGGTCATACCCGGCTTCCGTGTGTGCTCATGCCCCAGTCTCCCGCTGTCCTCCGCACTGGAGGAAGAGTCATCCGGAACGGCGAGCCCAAACGACCTTGACCGGCCGCAGCAAGCCGCAGCCGGGCGTCTCTGAGCGCCGGCACGCCAACGCAGCATTGCGAGGTATCGATCTTCAAGGCCATCCTGACACCTGGCTCAGCCTCGGAATAGACCTCGACACTTTCCGGGATGTCAGC
>DASUYM010000284.1:0-4560 GCA_036377435.1 Propionibacteriaceae bacterium | reverse complement strand
AGCCCGACCCCGCGCACGTCCGTGACGGTACGGGGGAACCGAGTAGGCAGCTCACCCAAGCCCGAGAGCAGCTCCTCCCCGACCTTCGTGGCGTTGTCGGTGAGGTTCTCGGCAGCGATCGTCTCGAGAGTGGCCAGCCCTGCCGCACAGGGCACGGGACTCCCGCCGTAGGTCGAGCCGTGGGCGCCCGCACCCCAACGCTCCATTAGCTCTGCCTTAGCGGCAAAGGCTCCAAGCGGCAGGCCCGACGCAATCCCCTTTGCGCTGATCAGGATGTCCGGCTCGACGTCGGCGAGCTCGATCGCCCACATCTTTCCGGTGCGCCCCATCCCGGACTGCACCTCATCGGCGACGAGCAGGATCCCGTACTTGTCGCACAGCGCGCGCAGCCGCTGGACCCACGACGCAGGCGGCACGATGTAGCCACCTTCTCCAAGCACTGGCTCCAGGAAGATTGCCGCGACCTCAGTCGGCGCCACCTCGTAGCGGAACAGCGTGTTTTCGAGATAGTCGAACGTCGCTTCCTCGTCATGGGTGCGCTTGCCCGTCTCAGGATCGCGCTGGCTGAACGCGTAGGGGACGTGCAGGATGCCAGGGAGCAACGGCGCGAATCCCTTGTGGTACTTGGCTTTCGAAGCTGTCAGGCTGACCGCGCCGTAGGTGCGGCCGTGGAAGGCGGCTGTCACTTCGCCACCACCGTTCGGGACTGCTCACGCATGAATTGCTGGACGTAGTACAGACCGCCTCCGGCCTTGCCCGATGTTCCGGAACCCTTCCAGCCACCGAAGGGTTGCACCCCGGGCCATGCACCGGTGGTGGCTCCGGCGGCGCGGTTCACGTACACCACGCCCGCTTCGATGCGATCGAGGAATTCATCGACCTCGGCGTCGTCGGCTGAGAAGAACCCCGCCGTCAGCCCCAGCTCGGTGTCGTTGGCCAGTGTCAGGGCCTCGTCGATGGAGTCGACCGGAGCCACGGCGACGAACGGCACGAAGAGCTCGTCACGGAAGAGGTCGTCGTCGACCGGCAGGTCTGCGACCACGGTCGGCGCGACGTAGTGACCTGCGGCGCCGCTCGTGCTCTTGCCGATCACCTCGCCCCCTGTGACGACCCGTCCTCGCTGTCGCGCGTGCGCCACAGCGTTCTCGAACCGCTTCACCGCGGCATCGTCGATGACCGGGCCAACGAATACCGAACGTTCGGTGGGGTCGCCCACGACGAGGGCGGTTGCGCGCTCGGTGAGCGCTTCGAGCAGCGGTTTGTACAGGTCGCGCTCGACGTAGACCCGCGAGCAGGCCGAGCACTTCTGGCCGGAGAAACCGAAGGCCGACCGGACAATGCCCGCTGCCGCGAGATCCAGATCGGCCTTGCGGGACACGATTGTCGGGTTCTTGCCACCCATCTCGCAGACAACTGGCTTGGGGTAGCTGGTCGCAAAGCTCCGATAGATCGACATGCCAACGGCATGGGACCCGGTGAACGTCAACCCGTCGACGTCCGGGTTCGACACCAGCGCCTGACCGACCTCGTCGCTACCGGGCACCACGTGCAGGACACCGGCCGGCAGCCCCGCGTCACGCAAGCACTCGTAGAGCTTGGCTGCGGAGAACGAGCCCTGTGGGCTCGGCTTGAGAACCACGGTGTTCCCAGCCGCGAGGGCGCCACCTGCGGGACCGGCCGCCAGGGCCATCGGGAAGTTGAACGGGCTGATGACTCCCCAGACCCCATAAGGGCGCAGGACGCTCCGCGTGGTCTCGTGCTCGGCGATGGTGTCCATCGCAAAGGAGAAGCCGTCGTGGCTCTCCAGCTGGATGCAGTAGTAGCGGATCAGGTCGGCCGACTCCTCGACGTCGCCGAGGGCCTCCAGCCGGTTCTTGCCGACCTCCATGCTCATCAGCGCGGCCAGCTCGTTCGACCGCTCGCTGATCAGGTCGGCTGCGCCGCGTAGCAGCGTCACGCGCTCCTGCCATCGCGTCGCCGCCCAAGAGCCGGCGGCCCGACGGGCACCCGCGACGGCATCAGCAACGTCCGCAGGGGTGGCCGAATGCACCCGGCACAGCACCATGGAGGTGTCCACGGGACTGCGGACCTCGAAGGTCTCACCGGTCGTGCGGCTCTCCCCGTCCACGTAGACCGGCAGGTTGCTCCCGAACCAGGACCGGGCGGTCTGCAGACCCTGCTCGTAGGCGGTGTGCAGGTCGTCGTTGTCGGCTGAGAGCGTCGCGTAGGTCACGCGGAAGCGGGGCGCCATTGGTCGGTCCTCCATCGGGTCGGTCACTGTGGTCGCAGCGGCGTCAGCAGGTGCGTCAGCTTCGCCGACGTCAGAGTACGGCCGCTGGACCGCCGTCCGCGAAAGGCAGCGATGACCGGACATTTCTAGCAGACAAGCAGATGCGACAGAAGATCCTTCTCGGGCGCGCGCCAATCGGAAGTACATCTTGATGCACCTCAACATCGGCGTCGTTCACGTGTCGAGTGAGCAGCGCGCGACACCCCCATGAAATGCCCACGTAGTCGTTCCCCCGCACACTGGTGCCCGAACCGAGGAACTGCGGGCGTTGACGGCCCTGACGAAGCACCGCTATCTGGTCGAGAAGCAGAGTGCCGAAGCCCGACGCCGGCTCGAGGAGTTCGATCTCGTGTTCTCGACGACCACCGGCACTCCGCTTGATCCCGCAAACGTTCGCGGAGCCTTCCAGCGCGTCGTCGCCCCGGCTGGGATGGACCCGATGTCTTGGACACCGAGGGAGCTGCGGCACGGCTTCGTATCGCTGCTGTCCAGCTCAGGGATGCCGATCGAAGACATCGCCCACCTCGTCGGCCATGCCAACACCCGCGTCACCGAACTCGTGTACCGCAAGGAGCTGCGTCCGGTGCTGACCCGCGGAGCGGTCGCGATGGATGCGCTCTTCCCCGACGACGAGGGCGCACGCACATTGGTTAGCAGATTGGTAAGCAGAAGCCAGGCGCACCAGCCAAAAGGCCTCATGCATGATGACGACAGGCCGCCTGACTAGAGGCTTGAATAGTGGAGCTTAGGGGACTCGAACCCCTGACCTCTTCCATGCCATGGAAGCGCGCTACCAACTGCGCCAAAGCCCCTTGAGCGTGACCAGACTGCCCCGTCACAAGCCTGACCGATCCTACATTCGAGGCCCCGGACGGGCCAATCGAACGGGTTGGCGCATCAGTAGAAGAAGATCGGCAGCCAGCCAGGGTTGTGAGCATGGAGGAGTATGGCCCAGAGCACGCAGTCGAAGATCAGATGCACGCTGACCACGTATGGCAGCGATCGCGTGCGGTTGAAGATATAGCCCTGGATCAGGGCGAACGGCGTTGTCAGGAATGGTCCCCAGCTCTGATACCCCAGTTCCCACAGGAACGACACGAAGATGATTGCCTGCAAGATGTTGGCTTGCCACATCCGGAAGTGGTGCCGGAGTAGAGCGAACGCGGTGCAGATGAAGAACAGTTCATCCCATAGGCCGACAGCATTGACGGCGATGAAGAGCCTCACGATCTCAGTGGGCTCTCGCACCGCCGGCCAGTTCAAATAGGTCCCGGAGTTGATGAAGTAGAACGGCATGATCACCCAGGCAAGTCCCACCACAATGATCAAGTACCAGCGCTCGGCGGTCGTCCATCGTCGGCCAGTGTTGATCGGAAACCGCACGATGTGCCGCTTGAAGACGAAGCGGTCGACGACGTATGGGACCACCACAGCGATGAGCAGCACGCTGCCCATCAAGATGATGTTGCCGTAGCTTATGTCAGCCTCAAGCGAGATCGTTCCGATGACGCCTAGGCTGAAACCGATCAGCAGCAGGCTCTTGCCAAGATCACGATCTACGACGAATCCCAAGATCACACTGGCGGCCAGGACCGGGTACCCCGACTGCTCGTGCTCCAGCCCGAAAAGCAGAAAGCCCGACAACGACACACCGAAAGCCGGTAGCAACGCCCACGAGAACCGCGGTGGCGCCTTGACCTCGGTGTCCGCAGCTGCCGTCGTCACCCGACCAGCATGCCATCGACGCCGTCCCGGTCACGATCAGTGGCGTGGGCTGGACGTTCCGGTCAACCGACATCGAGATCGGAATTGGCGGTCAGGTTGTAGCCCTCGATCCGCCAGTACGCCCCCGAGCGGTGCCGGTCGATGCTCACCCAGGCGCAGTTGGACAGGCCGCCGAGCAGGCGCCAGTGTTCGAACGGCAGTCCCACAAACCGGCATGTACCAACCCGACCAGATAGCCCGTGGGTGGCGACGACCACAGTGGAGTGATCTTCGGCGGCCTCGGCGATCTCCGTGAGCGCCTCCGTCATCCGCTCAGCGACCTCGCTCGGGCTCTCACCGGTTGGCGACCGGCGTACGTCCTCCCCGGCCCAGAGCCTGCGCGCCAGCTCGGGATCAGCCGCCCTGACTTCCTCGCCAAGCAGGCCCTCCCACGAGCCGACATGGATCTCACGCAGCCGTTTGTCGGTGATGATCTCGAGCCCGGTGCGCTCGGCGAGCACCGCGGCGGTCTGATAACACCGCGCCAGATCGCTGGACTACAACGC
>DASUYM010000283.1:0-5435 GCA_036377435.1 Propionibacteriaceae bacterium | reverse complement strand
CCTTTTGCCTAGTCGCTCGGCGCGTGAGCCGCTGGCCGAGCAGTATGAGCACTAGTCTCTGCGCACATGGAGCCGGTGAGGTCCCACGCACCGTCGGCGCTCCGGCAGGTCGACGTACTGATGTTGTCGGATTTCCGGTTTCCCGGCGGGACCTCGCACAGCAATGCGGAGGAGATCGCGGCCCAAGCGCAGGGTGGCTGGTCGACCGGTCTCGTCCACATGAACGGGCCCTTGGTGTCCCGAGTTACGCCGGTCAATCCGCGCATTCGCGAGCAGATCCGTCACGGTAGAGCCAGACTCTTTCTCGGCGACCGCCCGATCAAAACCAAGGTGGTTGTCATACGCCATCCCGCTGTGTTGGAGGCGGCTGCCGACCAGCTTCCCGCGATCGAGACCGAGCACGTCGTACTTGTCGCGAACGCCTCGCCGACCGACATCGACGGCCACCGTCACTACCGCCCTGCGGTGGTCGATCAGATCGCTCGGGAGCGGTTTGGCGTTGCTCCGATCTGGGCCCCGATCGGACCGCTGGTACGCGAGGCGATCGCTTCGGAGGTTCCTGCTGCATTACGAACAGAGGACTGGGTCAACGTCATCGATGTCGACGCTTGGCACGTGGACCGGCCAGGGTGGCAATCAGACCGGCCGGTGATCGGTCGGCACAGTCGATCGTCGTGGCAGAAGTGGCCGAACGATCCCACGGTAATCAAAGCGGTGTATCCAGTCGACGGGTCGGTGATCGTCAGAATCCTCGGTGGCGCCCGTCCCGTCCTTGACACGTTGGGCTACGTGCCGGACTCATGGCAGGTGATCTCGTTCGGGGGCATGGATCCTCGGGAATTCCTGGCCCAATTGGACTTCTTCGCCTACTACCACCACCCTGCCTGGGTCGAGGCCTTTGGCCGCAACATTTTGGAGGCTATGGCAAGCGGCCTGCCGGCGATCCTGCCCCCGCACTTTCGCCCGCTGTTCGGCGACGCGGCGATCTACGCCGAACCGACTGAGGTGCCGTCGGTGTTGAGCCAGCTGTACGCCGACCGCCGAGCCTACGAGGACGTCGCGGCGCGCGCGGATACTTGGGTCCGGGCCGGCTTCGGCTACGAGGCTCACCAATGTCGGCTTTCAGAGCTCATCGGACGGCCGGAAACGGTTGGACAGCACAAACCGATCGCCTCATCACGCAAGCGCGCAACGTCCCAGCGTCCTTCGCTACTTCTGATCAGCAGCAACGGAGCTGGAATGGGGCACCTGACGCGACTGATGGCATACGCCCGCCGGGCGGAGCCAGATATGGCCACACACTTCGTGTCACTGTCACAGGCGGTCGGGGTCGTAGCGCAGTACGGGTTCTCATTCGAGTACGTGCCATCGGCCGGAGCAACTGGACTGCAGCCTCGACGTTGGAACAACCTTTTCACCGAGCGCGTGTCTGATGCGGTGACACGGCTGCGTCCAGCGGTAGTGGTGTTTGACGGCACCTGGCCGTACAACGGGATTCCGCGGGTGCGCGATGCGTATCCCGAGGCGCGCTGGGTGTGGTCGCGGCGGGGCATGTGGCGTCAGGGCAAGAGCGCCGAGCAGCTTGGCAGGGCGGCTTGGTTCGACGAGATCCTGGCTCCGGGGGAGCTCGCCGAAGCGTACGACAGGGGAGCGACCTCAGACGCCGGAGGGCTGCGGATCGGTCCGGTGACCTTGCTTGACACCCACGAGCTGGACGACCGGGAGACGGCACGCCGGGTACTGCGGCTGCCGCTGGACCGACCGCTCGCATTGGTAGCCCTGGGGGCGGGCAACATCAACGACACGAGCCACGAGACCGGAGCGGTAGTTGCGGCCTTGCGACGGCTCGACGTCGAAATTTGCGTGACGCAGACGGAGATTGCTGAATCGAATCGGACTCGGGCCGACGTACACGTCGTCCGGGAATTCCCGCTCTCCCGCCGGTTCCGCGCGTTCGACCTGGCGATCAGTGCCTCTGGCTACAACTCCTTCCACGAGCTGCTCCGATTTGGCGTTCCGACGCTGTTTATTCCAAACCAGAACACCGCGTTGGACGATCAGCACGGGCGCGCACGGTTCGCAGCGGACAGAGGACTTGCTCACATGATCGAGCGGGTCAGCGTGGACGCCGCGACTCCGCTGTTGTGTGATTTGTTGCACCGAGGACAGGCCATGGTGGCAAAGGTCTCCTCGGTCGATCGCGGCAATGGAGCAGCCGCCGCGGCCGTGCATTTGCGCAAGCTCGCAGCAGAGGCCGGTCGTGTCTGAGGATCCGCTGCTCAGAGCGTCCAGGCTTGCTCGCCGGATGCCGGGATATCGCTGGGTGCGTCGTCGTGCCGTCCCGCGGATTCGGCAGAGTGCCGCTGCGCGAACGCTGGCCTACCGCCTGTTTGCAATGGGTTCGCGCGGGTCAGCAGCGTCGCTCGAGGCGCCGCTCGAGCTAGCAGCCGGCCGGCTGCTAGCGGGCATCGGCACCGAACGGCTCCCAGTGATCTTGCTGAGCCTGATTGGACTGGCCGACAGTGTCGGTGACAATGCGGCGACCAGCGCGGTCGCCGATGCTGTGATCGATGATGTTGCTGAGACGCAGCTGCTAGGCGCGGGTTTCCGCCCGGTGTTTCTGCTCGACACGCCAGCCTTCAGCCGAGCGCGTAGCTACGGCTACCCGGTCGAGCTTGTCACGCCTCGTACCGCCTGGCAGGGAGAACCGGCGGACTGGTCGGAATACGTCGCTGCTCGAGTTGCATCGATGACGACGACCTACGGAGTCTCGGCCATGATCACCGTCGTTCCGGACGGGCTCGACGACGCAGCGCGGGGCGTACTGCGATCCTTCGGGTAGCGCAAGAGAGCCGTCCGAGGCTTTGCAACGATGAGAAATTGGAGTGTCGTGCGCGGGTGATATGCGAACTCTCCGCTAGCGTGCATTTCGAAAGCGGTCGAATCTCGCCGTATCGACGATCACTGACCACCTAAGACTTCCCCTGAGCCGGTAAGGCAACACGTAATGAGGTGCAGTATGTCGGACATCGCCGTCATTATCGGTCTTGGCTACGTTGGACTCCCGCTGGCCCGCGAGGCGACCCGATCCGGGTTGCGCGTTATCGGACTTGACCTGAATGAGGAGGTTGTGGCAGGCCTCGAGGGCGGCCGCTCCCATATTGACGACCTAACCGATGACGATGTCATCGAAATGAAGCGTTGTGGGTTCCGCGCCACGACCGACCCGAGCGCGATTGCCCTGGCCAGAGCCGTGGTGATCTGTGTTCCCACCCCACTGTCAGAAGGCGGCGGTCCCGATCTCAGCGCAGTGATCGGCGCGGTCGAGACGGTCGCACGACATCTCCAGCGTGGAACGCTGGTTTCTTTGGAGTCGACGACCTACCCGGGCACGACCGACGAAATGGTCCGTCCGATTCTCGAGGCCTCCGGCTTGATAGCAGGCCTTGACTTCAACCTCGCGTTCTCGCCAGAGCGTATCGACCCCGGAAATCAGGACTTCGGGCCGCGAAACACACCGAAGGTGATCGGCGGCCACACCGAGCACTGCACCCAGGCGGCGGCCGATTTCTACGGCAAATTTGTCGACACGATCGTAAAAACCAAGGGAACGCGCGAAGCCGAAATGGCCAAACTCTTGGAAAACACCTATCGACACGTCAACATCGCACTGGTCAACGAAATGGCACGATTTTGCCACGATCTGAATATCGATTTGTGGGATGTTATCGGTGCAGCATCGACGAAACCGTTCGGATTCCAGTCATTCCGGCATGGACCTGGGGTCGGTGGGCATTGCATTCCAATCGACCCGAACTATCTTTCCCATAATGTGCGCGCGAGGCTCGGCTATCCCTTTCGCTTCGTCGAGCTGGCGCAGGAGATCAACAACTCCATGCCTGCCTACGTGGCCCGCCGCGTACAAGATCTGCTGAACCGGGACTGCAAGGCGGTTCGCGGTGCGTCCGTACTGTTGCTGGGAGTCACCTACAAGCCAGACATTGCCGACGTTCGCGAGTCGCCGGCAGCCCCACTGGCCAAGTGCCTGATCGCGGCGGGCGCCATCGTGAGCTTCCATGACCCGTACGTAAAGAACTGGACGGTCGCCGGGCGTGACTTGACGTCGGAGTCCGATCTATACGGTGCGGTGGCTGACGCCGATGCCTGTGTCTTGCTCCAGAACCACGTGGACTATGACCTGGACGAGCTTGCCATGTGTTCTCGCCGATTCCTGGACACACGTGGTGTCGTGCGCCGCAGTGCCACTGTCGAACGGCTCTAGACATCCGCGCATGACGATCCTCACCGCACCGCCGGTGTGTAGGCGTCTCGAACCGGCCGGTCCGAAGCGCAGCGTGCTGGTCATGACCGTTGTACACAACCCGTACGACTCACGGATCTGGTTCCGCGAGATCGATGCTTTGCTCAGGAGCGGCTGGGACGTCACCTACGTGGCCCCCTTCTCTGGTTACAACCAGTACCCGCCAGTCCGGGATGCCCGACTTCCCGGATCGCTCACCTGCCTCGACATTCCGCGGGCAGGGGGCCGGCGGCGAAGGTGCGCCGACCGGGCGGCCCGAGACCTGGCAAAACGGCTGGCGCGGCACCACGATCTCGTCTTGGTGCATGACCCAGAACTGCTGGTCGCGGCCGCCGGGCTCCGGTTGCGCAATCTGGTATGGGACGTACACGAGGACCCAGCAGCGGCATTGCAGGTCAAAGAGTGGGTACCGAGGACGCTCCGGGCGACCCTCGCCGCGATGTGGCGGAGTGCCGAACGCCAGGCCGAGCGGTCGTATGAGCTCCTGCTAGCCGAGTTCGCCTACCAGAAGCGCTTCCGGCGATCCCATCCGGTAATACCCAACACGGTCCTGGTGCCCACCAAAACGCTGCCTCCCGGCCGAGATCGGATCGTTTACCTGGGAACCGTCACTGAGGCGCGCGGCTGCAGCCTCATGATTGCGGTCGCCCGTGCACTCGCTGCACTACCCGATAGACCGGTCCGGCTCGAAATCATCGGCGAAGCGCCCGAGCAGAACTCTGCCGAGGCGCTGCAGCAGGCGGAGCGAGAGGGCATCCTCACCTGGCACGGGTTCCTGCCGAGTCAGGCGGCGCTGGCCCGCATCAGCGGTGCGCTGGCCGGCCTCAGTCTGCTCGACGACCTGCCCAACTTCCGCTGCAGCCTGCCGACCAAGGTTGTCGAGTACGCGGCGTTCGGAATCCCGGTGATCACCACTCCGCTGCCCTTAGCCGAACAACTCGTCCGTGGCGCGAACTCAGGTCTCGTCGTCCCCTGGCGGGATCCGGAGGCCGTGGTACACGCTGTGGTTGAGCTGCGGGACGACCCTCGCCGCGCTGCACAGCTGGGTCGCAACGGCCACGCTATGGCTCTTGAGCAGTACGACTGGCGGACATGGTCGAGCCGGTTTGTCCGT
>DASUYM010000282.1:0-8428 GCA_036377435.1 Propionibacteriaceae bacterium | reverse complement strand
GCTGGGCGTCGTGCATCTACTTTCTGGATCGCCGGTGATCGTCGGGATAATTGATGCCCTCCTCTGCGGTGTCGTGGCCGCCCTGGCGACCCAGGCGTTAGGCGGAGCGGTCGCCCTACAGGTAGCAATCGGATTCTTGGTTGTGCTCGGGTCCGGAATGGTGCTCGGTTCTCTCGGTCACCGAAGGCTTGCGCAGCTTCGGCGCGACCTGCTGCCGCGGTTCCCGAGCTGAGTCGTCAAGGAGGAATGTGCGCAAAAATTCGGCCATTCTGAACATCTCAATGGACGGGGTGATCCAAGCTCCAGGTAGATCTGATGAGGACACCCGAGGTGGCTTCGATCGGGGCGGAGTCGCCGCCTCTTCGATGACCGCGGACCGGGCGGCGACTTCGAGCTGGTCGACAGTGTGGTTACGGCTAAAGGCGTGACATCACTACCTACCAGCCGCGAGGCTGACAGAGTGCGAGCTGTTCAATGGGGCGGCTTGGCGATTAGTTCAGGAGGTTTGCCGAGTCTGTATGGATGGCTCCGATAACGACCTCAACGAGAACACCCAACCCCAGCAGGTGATCGCCTGATGCCCATGCGTGAAGATACGGGCCCCACCGTCGATCCGAGCAGGTTTCGCGGTCCGGGCGAACCGTACGCCGGGCACTGGCGGGAGTTTCCGGCATCATGGCCGTCGCTAGAACAACAGATGCCCGCGGGCGAGATACGCGTGCAGGTTGCCGACGCGCTCGTCCGGCTGCCCGATCGGAAGCGGGTCGTGATCACGCTTCGCGACGTCGAGGGCAAGACCCCAGCCGAGGTGTGCTCCATCCTCAACATCTCCGCGAGGGAGCAACGGCTACTGCTGCATCGTGCTCGCGCCTTTGTCCGGGCGCGATTGGAGGAGTACTTCAACACGCGACATCCCACACACGGACCGGATAGCGACCCGAAGCCGACATGAGCGCGCCGGCAATCCCACGATCCAGCACCTCGTTGCAGCGGCGGCTGATGCCGCTGTACATCGCAGTGTTCCTGCAGGGGTTCCTGCTCTGGGTGCCGGTCGAGAAACTGTTCATGAGCGAGATCGGCTTCGATCCGGCCAGCGTTGGCCTCATGGCGGCCGCATACGCCGCCGTCGTGCCAATCATCGAAATACCCTCCGGAATTCTCGCCGACCGATGGAGCCGACGGGGCGTGCTGATCATCTCCAGCGCCGCGCTCGGGCTTTGCGCACTGATCGGCGGACTCAGCAACAACGTGGCGACGTACATCGTCAGCGCCCTCATCCTCGGCGTGTACTTCGCCATGTACTCCGGAACGCTAGACGCCGTCGTCTACGACACTGTGCTCGAGGAGATCGGCGACAGCGACGACTTCGAGAGACGCATCGGGCGGGTCCGTCTTGTGGAGAGCATCGCGCTGGTAGCGAGCTCGCTCCTGGGTGGCTGGCTGGCCGGCCTGGCGACACCTCGACTGATGTATTTCCTCAGCGTGCCGATTGCCGCGCTGTCGATCTTCGCGTATCTCTGGTTTCGCGAGCCACGACTGCACAAGACCGAAGAGGCGACCTCGCTGCGCAGCCACCTCGCAGTGACCTATCGGACCCTCATCCAGCGCGGAAAGCTGCTCCCGATCATTGGCCTGGCGGTGCTGACCTCGCTTGTCCTCCAGGTGATTTTCGAGTTCGGTCCGCTGTGGCTCGTTGCCTTAGCAGCGCCAGCCGTGCTGTACGGACCATACTGGGCCGCGCTGACATCGACATTCGGGCTCGGAGGGTTGCTCGCCGGAAGGGTTCAGCTCAATCGGCTGGTGCCGCTCGGTATCACGGTCGGCCTGATGATCTTGGCCAGCCTGGTGCTGACCCGTGAAAGCGGCGTATTGGTCGCCAGCATCGCGCAGGTCGTTTTGGCACTGTTGATCGTGCTCGCAAGTATTCACGTCACTCGGCTCCTTAATGATGCGGTGACGTCGACGGTCCGCTCAGGAGTGGCCTCGGGCGTCGGCGCGCTGTCCTGGATTGCGTTCCTGCCGTCAGCTCTCGTCTTCGGCATTGTCAGCAAGCAGACCGATGTGCACACCGCGAGCTGGATGATCGTTGCTGCAACCGTGGGCGTCGGCATCCTGCTCGTCGCCATGGCCATCCGAAGCCGAGCCGAACCCGTGGTCGAGCAGCCGGAGGTGGCTTTGGAAGGACGCTCCAGCGATCGGGGCCACGCATGGAATCTCCGGGGCAGCGGCGACCTCGTCAGCGACCTCACCTGCGTCGAGTTCGTCGAACTGGTTACCGCCTTCCTGGATGGTGCCCTCGATCCGATCACCGAACGTCGCCTGGTTGATCATCTGCCGAATTGTGTGGGCTGCGAGCGCTACCTTGATCAATTCCGCCAGACGATTCACACTCTCGGCGACCTGCCGCCCCAAAGCCTCACCAGCAAGGATCGGGAGGCCATGCTGGCGCCGTTCCGTGACCTGCCTCGCGAACCTTGAGCGGATTTGTCACGCCAGGAACGTACGCACCGCGAACTGCCGCCTTGGGCCCGGGCGCGGAGCAGGATCATCAAACGATCCTGTTGGTCAGGCTTTGCTGTGGATAAGGGCCGCCACCCCATCCAAGATCAGATTAAGGCCAAATTGTAAGTCGTCCTGAAGATCGGTCTCAGGATCGGCTGGCGGAGGCTCAAAGACCCCGGCGTCTACCGCAGCAGTCAGCATTGGAAATCGGCTCTCGTCAACCAGCCGGGCGAGGAGTTGACCGTATGGCAGCGGTAGCCCAAACGACGCATCGGCACCTTCTAGGCTGTTAGCAATCGCGGCGTGCCCTCTGGCGTATTCAACCAGGGTCAGCACGATCCCCATCTTCTCGGTCATCGTCAACGGCGTGGCCTGCTGAACAAGCAATCCACGCTCCAGCCAGTCAAGTTGGCCCGGCTCGAGTGGCGGCCTGGTCAGGGGCAGCTGGAGAATCCACGGATGCCGCCGATAAATCGCCATAAGATCGGCAATCCACGCCGTCAGCCCTGCTCGCCAATCGTTCGTCACCGTAGCGCCTAGCTCCCCCGCCGCGGCATCAATCATGAAGTCGTAGAGCTCCTCCTTACTGGCAACATGCCGATACAACGACATGGGAGCGCTACCAAGGCGGTCGGCCAGCCTTGCCATAGATAAAGCGGAGAGCCCTTCAGTGTCGGCAATTTCGATTGCCGCACTGACGATTCGGTCCAGACTCAGATTTGTTCGGCGCTCCTTCGCTGGTGCGGCACGACTCCAGAGCCGTCGCAGGCTTCCCGGCAGCTCGACCTCCGCACGCACATTGTCCACGTTGCCATCCTAAGTACTGCGTATATGGTACGCTGTTGCGTATGACGTACGCAGGGGAGGAAACACGGACTGCAGGCGAACCCGACAGGGCTCCAGTCCGCTGGTGGCGGCGACCTTGGATAGTGCCACTGGCATTCCTGATCGTTGTCTTCGGGACGTTCTCATTACCGCCATATCTGAGCCTGGATCCCAGCCGGTCCCGGGTGCCAGCACCATCGGACTTCCCGCTGCACTACCCGCTGTTGGTTCTCCACGTCATATGTGGCTCCATCGCGCTTGGATGCGTCGTATTCCAGATCTGGCCCTGGTTCCGCAGCCATCACCGAACGGCTCATCGCCGGATTGGCCGGACGTACGTCTTAGCCGGAGTGCTGCCCGGCGGACTAGCCGGCCTCGTTCTCGCGGCCACCACGCCGTTCGGGCCCGTAATCAGGGTCAGCAGCGTCATGATGGCCCTGCTATGGCTAGGCATAACTCTCACCGGATTCGTGATGGCTCGGCGCGGCAGATTTGTCGAGCACAGACGGTGGATGATCCGAAGCTTCGCGCTGACCTGCTCGATCATTCTCAACCGGTTCGTGGCCGTCGCCGTCTTCCTTGTCTTGCAGCCGCAACAGAACACGACATTCGCCGGCAATGAGACCTGGTTCGTCCAGGTCACCGCGGGCATCACCGGCTGGTTGTCCTGGACTGTGGCGCTGCTGCTGGCCGAATGGTGGCTGGAGCGAAGACCCTCTCCGGCTGACCGCGACACTCCCCGACTTGTGAGCGTCTCAGCGGTAGCGAACTTGCAGCAGCAAAGTGCAGCAACAAAAGCGCAACCTGGCGGTAGTGGACGCGACTATTCGCGGCTGGCCAGGCACGAATGACGCTCAACGAAGCCCACTCCGCCACTTTGCAGGCAAGGAGTTAGGGTTTGGAGTCCCCTTGGCTCCACTATCTGTCCTTGTCAAAGGCACTTGCGAAGAAGCCCTCAAAGGGCACATGTACAGCAGCAAAGTACAGCACCGATGGCGGCGGCTGGTGATGCTCGGTGGCTTTCCAGCCACTCACCGACGAGTCGATGTCATCACGAGGGGGCACCGACGATCTCCGAGAGGTCGGCGGCGACATCGAGGAGCCAGGTCCGGGTGTCGAGGACGCGTAGCGTGTCCGAAGTGGGTTCGGCCCCTTTGACGGTGGCGATCAACCACCCCCGTACTTCGTCAGTGCGTGTGGGTACGGCTGAAACCTGCCCGGTGCCTGCCTGCCTAACTTCCTCGGAGATAACCTCAGCGGCCCGCGCTACGGCGCCACCGAGATTCCGAAGGATCCCCGTCATGTCCTGCCAGGGCAGCGGTCCAGGATGGGGGTAGTTGCGACATAGGACATAACTACCGTGCAGGATGCGATGCCCCGCCCGCACGAACGCCTCCCAGCGCTCCCCGTTTCGTTCGCCACCGGCCTCGGTCAGGCTCTGTGTCAGAGACTCGCCGGCCAGGAGGAAATCCTGCAACGTTCGGCGAAACGTCGATTCCAGCTGCGACCCGTGAGATCCAGTGAGAAATCGCGTGGTCGTCGTGATGTGCTCGCTGGCGGAGTGCAGTGTATTAGCGACGGCCCTGGTGATTTCGCCCGACCCGCCGCGCGGCCATACGAGCAGGCCGACCAGCGATCCAACGACTCCCCCCAACACGATGTCGATCAGGCGTGCCTCGGCAAGCTGCCAGGTTGCCGGTGCTACCTGGACAAACAGCGCCGCGACCGCCAACGTCATGAAGAATTGACCGGCCGCCGGGCCGACGAACGGACCGGCAAGAGGCCCGAGGCTGAAGCTGGCAAAGAATGCGATCGGCATCAGCACCGTGAAAACGTCAGGCTCTTGCCCGAACGCAAGCAGAAGCCCGCCGGTAACTAGCGCGCCGGCAAGGGTGCCGACGAATGCCGGCCACATCGCCGACCGGGTCGCGCTGGCGGTCGTCCGCATCAAAGTCAGCGTGGCAAGCAGCACCCAGGACCCGTGCGAGAGATCGAAGCTACCGGCGAGGTAACGCGCTACAGCGAGCCCGAGGGCCAGCCGCAGAGCGTTCTGGAATACGACCGAACGCGGCGTGAAATGCCCGCGTGCACGCTGCAGGGACAGCGCAAGCGTCGATTCGCCGACGAACCAGAGCGGCGAGGTGAGAGACCCCAGCTCGCTATACGGACCCGGGGACGGAGCAGGCGCACTGCGCACGGCGCGTACGGACTGGACGACAAGGTCAGCCGATTCGCCGAGCTCGGAGAGGTCACTCCCGAGTCGAAGTCGCGCATCCATGAGCGTCTCTGTCTCGACCACGTCGCGAAGCCAGGACAATCGCTGGTCGGCATGCCGGCGGTTCGCCGCCCGGAGCGGCTCGACATCCGGAGGCGGTCGCGCTCCCGACAGGGCGGCTCCGCACGCCACAACAGCCTCGTGAACGGCGTCGAGTGCGAACGCGCCCCGACGTGGACCGGTCGGCGCATCCGGGCTGCGAAGCGCGGTTTCCACCGCCCGGGTACGGCGAACCAGCATCCGCAGCAGGCCCGCACAAGCGAGCAACGCACGATCATGGCGGAACGGGCTGCTCGGCCGCTGTTCGGGGGGAAGCGCCCACGGCGCCCAAGCGAGCGCAGTACGAAGGGCCTCCTCCCGAGCCTCGGCAAGAGCGCTCTCATTGGCGCTCGACCCGTCCATGAGGGGCCGGATCCGGCGCAGATACCTCGCGAGCGAGTCGGCGGTAATGGCGAGTCGGCGTTCATATGGCTCCGGATCGGGCGACGGCCATAGCCACCGGTCAGCAGCAGCCATCAGCGCCGTACCGAGAGCAACTGCAATCAGCCGGCTATCCAGGGCTTCAGGCGTGTACGGGGGAAAGCTCGGCAAGATAAACATGAGCAGCAGACCGGTGGAGATACCGGCGAGGCGCGGTCCGCCGATGGCGAGGTACGACACGAGGAAACCCACAACGAGCATGCCGGCAGAGGCCACCCACACATTCACGGCTGCAAAGGTTCCTGCAGTAACGAAGATCCAGCTCCCCAGCAGTGCCACGGCGTACAGCCGGAGCCGCTGCCAGGCACTGCCGGCGATGCTGGACATCGCGCCAAGTGACATAGCTGCGAAGCAGGCATAAACGCCCATCTGCGCATCACCGATCAGGAACCGGCAGGTATAGAACCCGACGCAGCACGCGAGCGTCACGCGGACGGCCCGATGCAGCACGATGTGGTGCGGATCACGACGGAGCAGGCCAGCCAGCGCGAATTCACGATGTTCCTGCGCTGTAGCCGGTGTCGCGTCGAGACCGGCGCTCACCCTCGCACTCCCAGCGTCGCGACGAGCGGATCAGACACCTGAGGTAAGCGGCAACTCTCCTCGAGAGCGGTGGGCGCCCAAAATGAAACCTCGATCGCCGAGGTCTCGACGAGGGCTGACGTCGCCGAGGCGCGGTCTGACTGCCGAACTTGTTGTCGTCTCATAACCACGGGGGCTTCCTCGCCCGTCTTAGGAGATCAGTACAGCAGCAAAGTACAGCAGCGAGCCCGACGCTCAGGGCTGACCAGCGTGGTCCGCCCGCATTCAGCGCGCCTCAACGGGGATGAAGACGAGGTCGTTGGTCCAGATCGCGCGAGCGAGCACCTGACCCACGCCGGCGGCGACCGCCCACCAGCCGACCCAGTTCGGCATCTCCTTGGCCGAGAGGAAGACATCCCTGCGCAGACTGAGACATCGGTCACCTGCGATAGGCGCGGTCGGTCAGGCCGACGTCATACGCTGAAACCACGAGAAAGGCGCACTCATGAGCGGAACCGAGAACAGCACAACGGGGTCCCTGGAGGAGCGTCTGCGCCTCGGCGCCGGCTTCGCAGCAGCCGACCGGGCGCGCATCGTGAGGGCACTGTCCGCACTCGCACCGCACCTGTCTGGATGGGAACACGACCGGGTTGACCTTGAGGTGTCATTGAAAGACACCGAGGGCCCGGACCAGAAGGTCACCCTTCAAGCCTGGCTAGGCGGACGCGTGCACCTCGTGGCCACCTCGCACAACCGCGACCTTGATCATGCACTCGCGGAGGTGCGTAGAGACCTGATCCGCCAGATCGAGGACGAGAGATCGCGGCGCGAACCTCGCAAAGGCCGAAAGACGCGTTATCGCACGACCTGACCCCGCCAGTGGTTCCGCGAGGCCCTGCGTCGCGACCCCGGCGTGGTCCTGTTAGCGGTGGTCAGCATGGCGAGCACGCTGATCTCCGCCCCTCGATCTGCACTACCACCGAACGCATGCTGGTCGGCTCCGAGCACAACAATCAGGCCTGTGCCGTACTGCTCTTTGCCAGCCGTGCGCTGAGGTAGCGCAACTTTCCGCTCTCCAGCCCGGCGTAGTTCCTGGTTCCTACGATGCCGGCGAACACACGGAACGGCCGGTGAAACACTCGCGGGATCAACGCGTCAATGAGTTCCAGCTTCCGTGCATTGTCCAGCTGCAGGGCGGTCAGGATATTGGTTGTGATGTCGGTCTCCTTCTCGACGGTCAGGTCGGAGGCGTTGAACTGTTCCCGGAGGGTGTTCACGCCGTCCATGCTGCGCAGATCGGCGAAGAAAAGCTGGCCACCCGGTCGCAGCACCCGGCACACCTCGGAGAGAAAGGCGTCCATGGACTCATAGCAGTGTGAGGACTCGATGTTGACCACGGCGTCGAAAGATGAAGCCTGGAACGGCATTGATTGGGCGTCGCCACACACGAATGCCAAGCCGGGCGCATGCCGGTGCCGGTTGCACAACTCCACCGCTTCTGGGGAGAAGTCCATCCCCATCATCGAGCGTGGCTGCAAGTAACGGCTTATGTAGGAGGCACCGCCACCTCGTCCCGAGCCCACCTCCAAGACATCCCTGTCTCGCAAATCAGAGTCGTCGATCGCATGCAGATACAGCTGGATGCACAACCGATCCCGTTCATCAGAGGACTGCAACGGCGGCGTGCTGGCATCTACCGTCGCGGGAGCATAGCCATAGTTCATGAACGCCCAGTCCGGCGTCGGCACACGTTTCGCCAAGGCCTCATAACAGGCCCGCCACACCCATCGCCGGACGGCCATAGGCCAAGATACCGCTCAGCCA
>DASUYM010000281.1:0-8462 GCA_036377435.1 Propionibacteriaceae bacterium | reverse complement strand
AATGCGGATGTTATCCAGCTCGGCCCGCCGGCGATCGATCGCGGCCGGAACCTGGCTGTCGGTCACCAGCCAGATCGTGCGGACCCACGGCGCGTAGTTACGGATCGAGCGCAGACAGAAGCGGATCTCGTCATTGTCCGAAAAGCGCCGCTCATCCCTGGCCGCCCGCTCGGGCCTGGCATCCCCGCCCGGATCGGCAAGATACCGCTTGCGCTTGGCGCGGTGCTTTCGATCCGACCCATCGACCCAGGCGATCACTACATCGATTGCGTCACCTGTGGAGCGTTCGACCTGCTGCATATCGCTCAACTCAACATGCTCGAGGGCCCGCACGCGCTGGGCGACGAGCTGATCCTTGACGAGGCCATCAGCATGATCAACCTCTCTCTCGAAGATGGAGAGCTCTTAGGAGTTCTCTTTTTGCTGGTGGCGGTCAGGTTCGGTCTGTGATGATCTGAGCTGCCAGCAAGGGGACTCTAACCCACGCTCTGCGTCCATGCGGCCAAAATGACGAGCCGATCAGGCTGTGCGGAGTAACTCCCGGTCGTCATAGTTCGGGAGAACTGGCCCATAGCGCACACCAGGGCACGCTCTCTACGCCTTGTCGCACAGCGTTACCGGGTATGCACTCCAAAATGCCCGGCGAGCCGGCCAGAGTGCAACCCAGCCGAATGACTAATGAAACAAGGGAAAAAGAGGGCTAGTTGATTTCCTTGCGTGAAGGCGGAGCGTGCGGTGGCGTATATTTCCGGCGCGCTCCGTACGGATGTCGTCGCGTCCCTGCGCCACCTTCGCAGAGATGATCAATCAGTGGTTGGAGTTCGGGCGATTTCGCGGTGAGCAGGGCCTCGCCGCGGAGCTCGGAGCTGAGGATTTGTTCTTTGATGGAATGGCTCAGTATCGAACAAATGTTCGAGATGTGTCGCCCCAAAAAGTGCCTGCAGGGTGGGCCGCCATTGCCCTAGAACCTTCGGCCACCGTAGCGGCCTGGCTTATCTCAAACTGAGAACACCTGAGATGTTGCCGGTTCCGATGCCTTCCGCGGTTGCTGTGCCTTCGTCGACGCCGTGACCGCTGAGTCCGGTGTAGTCGCCGGTGCCCCCGTGAAGGGTGATCGGTCCAGTGTTGGCAGACGACTCGTCCTCGTTCAGCGTGATGAAAACGTGCTTCTGTGCGTTGAACGTGCCACTTCCGTCGTCACAGGTGTAGACCGTGCGGATTAGTAGATTGAATTTCCCGGTCGTGTCGGGATGGCCCCTCAGACGATCCCCAACCACCTCGTCCTCGAACGTGCCGGAGGCGCACAAGGTGCCGGTCGCCCTGAAGGTCGGCGGCTCCTGGCTGGTGAAGTCGATTCTTTCGGTGATGGTGAAGGGCTCCGGCGGAGCAGCATGAGCGGCCGGTGCCGTCAATGTTAGGAGCGCACCGGCTGCAATGAGGGTGCCAGCCACCTTGTTGATCTTGATCATCGTGCCCCCGATCTCTACGCGGCAGACTTTGCCGCTCGGAAGTATGCCGTTTCGAGGGCGTTCGCGCATGGGCTGAACGAAGTTTCGCACGTCCTGGTTTTGCTGAGCGGCCCAAGCAGCCGGAGCCGGAGCATCCGGACCGAATTTTGACGCCGTAGAACAGACCGCAGCCTGGGTAGTCAAAGCCGCTTGCTCGCTTGGATTCGGCCCAACGTCGTGGATGTCTCAGCCAACAACTTCATGGCTGCGCTGGCCACGTCGTTGTACCGGGCGGGTGGTGATCGTTGGGGCTGCTGGCTAGCGGGTTAGGAGGGCTGGCGGTGCGTCTGCAGGTTCGACCAGTTCGACACTGAGTGTGTCGCCGGATTGGTTGATGGCACCACTGGCTACGGGCGTGATGGGTGCTTGGGCAAGGCGGACTCCTACCGGCCCTCATCCGCCACGACGGTCGGTGCTGCACGATCCGAGCTTCGCCGTGATTGCTGGCGCACACGGCATTCAGGTACAGCCTGCTTCCGATCTCTACGGCGTCTCGGTATCCCCGGCCTGGACCGCTTCGTCGGCGCCGGGGTGTTCTATGGCGCCGCCGGCGTCGAAGCGCCGGCGATGGCTGGGCAGGAGGTGTACGTCATCGGCGGAGCGAATTTCGGCCGGTCAGGCGGCACTGCATCTGGCGAGGTTCGCCAGCCGGGTGACGTTGCTGGTCCGTGGGCGGTCGCTGTCCGCCGGCATGTCCGCCTATCTCGTTAAGCAACTGGGGAGACCCCGAACCTTGATGTGCGTCTGAGCACGCGTGTGGTCGACGGCCGCGGCAAGAGCCACCTCGAAGCTCTCACGTTGGAGAATCTCCGCCCAGGTCGCCATCAGCAGGTTCCCGCGACAGCAATGTTCGTAATCATCGGTGCGGAACCGCACACCCACTGGCTTCGCGATGTTGTGGAGCTCGACGAGCGCGGGTTCGTCCTCACCGGCCGCGACATTCCGCAGCGGGTCTGGCCTCCGACACGGGCGCCGCTGCCGTTCGAGACAAGTGTGGCCGGGGTGTTCGCCGCAGTGGACGTCCGGTACGGGTCGGTCAAGCGTGTCGCCGGTGCCGTTGGGGAGGGCTCGGTCACGGTGGGCTCGGTCCACCGGTACCTGGCGGACTCGGACGATCTTTAGAACTGAGGCGCCTTGTCGGCCGACTCAGTTCTGACAATTCGATAGTTGGTGAACAGCGCGCCGTCGTCGGCGTACAAGACGTGATGCAGCCGGAATGAGCTTGGCACAGGGAGGGCCGCACCGCTGGTCGAGCGCAAACCCTGGCCGCCAACGACAACAGGGGCGAGCGTCAGTGACACGTCGTCCACCAGGCCGGTCGCGAGCAGATCGTTGTGCAGCCGCGGACCGCCCTCGCACAGCAGCCGTTGGAGGCCTGTGCCCGCAAGTTGATCCACGATCTGAACCAGATCCAGTGGCGTGCCTTCAGCCTCCAGCACCGTGATGCCCGCTGCCCGCAGCGGCTCAAGATCATCTGGAGACTTGCCCGCGGTGGTGATGATCAGGACTGCTCCTCCAACACCCTCGGCTGGTGTGGCAATTATCGGGTCAAGATCGGCACTCGCTGAGATGATCACCAACACGGGATACGGAGCAAGGCCCTCCTGCTCCCGGAGTCGGAGCTGCCACGGTTCAAGATCGATGGCGCGGTAGCCCTCGAAACGCACCGTGTTGGCGCCGACCAGAACGGCATCAGCTAAAGCTCGTTGCAGGGCGAAGACGTGATGATCACTTTCGGTGTTGATACTGCCCGATCGTCCATCAGGACCTTGCACCGATCCGTCGATCGACATGACGAAGTTGCTGCGCACCCAGCCGCGGCCCTCTGGGGCGGGGTGCCGGTAGAGCTCGACCAGATCGGCGTCACCGAGAGTTCGGGAATCTACACCGTCGGGGCCGAAGATCAGCTGCACCGCACCATCGTCGCACGTCAGATTGACGAAAGGCGGGCCAAACGCGCAAGGCCCTAGGGCACAATCAGCCCATGGCGAAGAACAGCAAGGACGACAAAGTGCCCCCATTGATCGCCAAGCCACTCAGCGAGTTGCTCAGGCTGCCTGACGGCCAGGTGGACATGAATGCCTTCGATACTGCCGCCACACCCGGCTTCCCAGGGGACAAGCAGGACGCAGCCGCGATCACTGATGCGCTGGCACCCGAGCTCAGTGATCTTCAGGAACGCTTGTTCGCCGTGGGCCGGACTCAGGAGTCTACGAGCCAGAGGATCCTGATCGTGCTTCAGGGAATGGACACCTCGGGCAAGGGCGGAGTCATCCGGCACGCGATCGGCATGGTCGACCCCCAAGGCGTGACGATCAAGGCTTTCAAGGCGCCGACCGAGGAGGAGCGCACCCACCACTACTTCTGGCGCATCGAGCGTGAACTGCCGCCGCCGGGCTTGATCGGCATCTTCGACCGATCCCACTACGAGGAAGTCTTGGTGGTGCGGGTCAACAACCTCGTGGACGAGTCGGTGTGGAGCCAGCGTTACGACGAAATAAATACCTGGGAGGACGACTTGATCGAACACGGGATGGTGATGATCAAGTGCTTTCTCAACATCTCCTCAACCGAGCAGAAGGAGCGACTGCTCGCCCGCCTGGAGGACCCGACCAAGCACTGGAAGTATAACCCGGGCGACGTCGATGAGCGCGCCAAGTGGCCCGCGTACATGGAGGCCTACCAAGCTGTGCTGGAGCGCTGCAATACCGAGCGTGCACCGTGGTACGTCATCCCGTCCGATCGTAAGTGGTATCGGAATTGGGCCGTTGCCCAGCTGCTGGTCGAGCAGCTGCGCGCCCTTGACCTGCGCTGGCCTATGGCTGACTTTGACGTGGAAAAGGAGAAGGCTCGCGTCGCCGCCAGCTGACTGTCAGGTCAGAAGGCTAAGCGCTGACGACCGAGAGGTGGCGGAGCGGGGCCGGCTCGTGAGCGCGGTCGGCGACCTCGTGAAGATCAACTAGATCCATTGCAGCAATCACGTAACGGATCAGCGCAACTTCAGCGATCTCAGGCTCGCCGCCCATGGGATCCGACACCGCGACTGCGCCGGCCTCGAGCGCGAGCTTGGCCTGCCGGGTGTAGTGCAGTCCTGGTGCCAGGAACCAGCTGCCCACGGCAATGTGCCGCCTGCCTTGGCCGCGAAGTGTACGAATGGCCTCGGCGCTCGACGGCCCGGAGCCGGTCGCGAAGGCCGTCACGCACGGCAGCCGGTGGTGCGTCGCCCATTGCCTGGCTCGCCTCGCGACCAGCGCATTGCTGCGGATATCAGTGCTACCGGACGCCGCGAATACCAACCCGTCAAGCTCTGACACCCGCCGCGCCCGCAATGCGTCACGCAGCCGCCGGTCGATGATCGAGAGCAGCTGCGCCTCGGGACCGATAGGGCGAGACGCGATGACCCGCAGCTGCGGGAAGTTGGCCCGCACCTGATTAAGCAGAACCGGCACCTCGGCTTGGACATTGAAGGCCTCGGAGAGCAGCAGCGGCACGAATACGACCTCTGCGACTCCTTGGCTCACTAACTTGTTGACGACCTGGATGCCGCTTGGGGCGCAGTGGTCGAGAAACGCAACATGAATGTCAAGCTCTGGTCGGATCGCCAGCAGACCCTCTCGGATCTGATGGCTGGCCTGCGGCACCTGGGGGTCGTGGCTTCCGTGGCCGAGGAGGACCAATGAAGGAGCGGTCATGATGGCTTTCCTTGTTCTTGGTGGTGCGAGTCGGACCGTGACGGGGCCACGGCTCTGGCGATGAGCGGGGTCGAGCCGGCGAGGCCGGCTCCGAGGGTCCATCCGTCCGCATCGTCGACGAGGATGAATGCCCCGGTGGCACGGTGCTCGCGGTAGGAGTCGATCGGCACCGGCGAGGCCAAGGCAAGTCGGACCCGGCCGATGTCATTCAGAGTGAGTGAGGTGGTCGGTCGCCAGCAGGGCACGGTGCCGGACTCGAAGTCGAGGTCAAGTGCTCCCTCGATGGACTTCACAACGGCTTTAGTGATCGACGTGCCGTGCTGGACGAGCACGCGGGCGCCGGCTGTGAGCTCACGTTCGGCCAGCCAGCACACAGTCGCCGTGAGATCGCGGATCGGTGCTGGTGGAGCGTCGGTTGCCGCGAGGATGTCGCCTCGTGAGACATCGATATCGGTGTTCAGCCGGATCACGACTGATTGCCCGGCCACCGCCAGATCAAGGGGACCGTCGGGGGTGTCGATCGCTTCGACGATGGCATGGGAGCCACGTGGTAGCACCACCACCTCATCCCCTGGGCGTACTCGGCCTGACTCGATCTTTCCCGCGTACCCACGGTAATCACCGTTGACTTGGGGCGCACGAGCGGCCCACGGTGCGCGGGATGCCGACTGGGGTCGGACAACATGCTGCACCGGGAACCGGAGGTCGGAACCCACCGCGAGTCGCGTGTCGTCGATGTTCTCCAGGTAGCCCAGTACGGTCGGCCCGTCGTACCAGGGGGTGCGGTGCGATCGCGTGACCACATTGTCGCCCTCGGTCGCCGAGACCGGGATGCAGTGAGTCTCCAGCACGCCGAGGCTACGCGCCAAGAGCGCGAAGTCGGTGGCGATTGCGGTGAAGACATCCTCGGAGTAGTCGACCAAGTCGATCTTGTTCACCACGAGGACGACGTGCGGCACCCGCAGCAGCGATGCGACAGCCAAATGCCGGCGGGTCTGTTCGACTACACCCTTGCGCGCATCGACCAGCAGCACGATGACATCGGCGGTGGAGGAGCCGGTCACGGTGTTCCGGGTGTACTGGACGTGCCCTGGGCAATCGGCCAGGATGAACTTCCGGACCGGAGTGGCGAAGTAGCGGTACGCGACGTCTATGGTAATGCCCTGCTCACGCTCGGCACGCAGGCCGTCGGTGAGCAGAGCAAAATCGGTTCGGTCCAGACCCTTGCCCTTGCTTACGCGCTCAAGATGATCAAGAGTGTCGGTCAGCACGGAGTTGGTGTCGAAAAGAAGTCGACCAACCAAAGTCGATTTGCCGTCGTCAACCGAGCCCGCCGTCGCGAGTCGCAGAAGCGTCCGACCACCGGTGATGGGATTCGCGCTCGGAGCCAAGAATGCGGAGGACTGGCTCATCAGAAGTAGCCCTCCCGTTTTCGATCCTCCATGGCGGCCTCCGACAGCCGGTCGTCGGCACGCGTCGCGCCGCGCTCGGTGAGTTGGCTGAGTCCGACCTCGTTGATCACGTCGTGCACCGTGTTTGCGGCTGACAGCACTGCAGCCGTGCAGGACATATCCCCGACTGTTCGGTAGCGCACTGAACGGACCTCGACAACTTCACCGGCCCGCACCGGCGTAACGTCGGTGATCGCGATCCACATGCCGTCGCGCAACGTGACCTGGCGTTCGTGAGCGTAGTAGATCGTTGGCACGTTGATCTTCTCGGCCGCGATGTAGTCCCACACGTCCAGCTCGGTCCAGTTGGAGAGCGGAAAGATCCGGACGTGCTCCCCGGGCAGATGGCGCCCGTTGTACAGCGACCACAGCTCGGGCCGCTGGTTCCGTGGCTCCCACTGACCGAACTCATCCCGCATACTGAAGACCCGCTCTTTGGCCCGCGCTCGCTCCTCGTCGCGCCGGCCGCCGCCGAACACGGCGGTGTGCCGGCCCTTGGTGATCGCGTCCAGCAATGGCAAGGTCTGGAGTGGATTCCGGGTACCGTCAGGTCGCTCACGGAGACGGCCGTCATCGATGTAGTCCTGGACGGAGGCAACTTTGATGGAGGCGCCGTAGAACTCGACGGCCTCGTCGCGGAACTGCAACACCTCAGGGAAGTTGTGGCCAGTATCTACATGCAGCAGCCCAAAGGGGATCGGAGCTGGCCAGAAAGCCTTCGCCGCAAGATGCAGCATGACAACCGAGTCCTTGCCTCCGGAGAAAAGCATGATCGGCGAGGCCAATGTGGCCGCGACCTCACGAATGATGTGAATCGACTCGGACTCGAGCGCTTGCAGCTCGCTCAGCGGTCGTAGTTGAGCGGCTGTCACCCGAAATCCCTCTCCACGATCGCCGACAACAACGCCTTGGACATCTCAACGGCGGTATCAAGATCAACACTGGCGGTGTCCACGACCAGCTCGGCTTGGGTAGGCACCTCGTATGGGTCGTCGAGACCTGTGAGACCGCTCAACTCGCCGCGGCGAGCTCGAGCGTAGAGACCCTTGACGTCGCGAGCCTCAGCGACCTCGAGTGAGGTAGCAACATGCACCTCGGCGAACGGGACGGCGAGGCGGCCATGATCATCTCGGACAGAGTCACGTGCTGCGGCGTACGGGGCGATCACCGGCACCAGCACGATGACGCCATGAGAGGCGAGCATCCGGGCTACCCAGCCGATCCGAACCACATTGACGTCACGATCCTCGCGGCTGAAACCGAGCCCAGCCGAAAGCTGTGGTCGCACGTCGTCGCCATCCAGCACCTGGACCCGCTCGCCTGCGGCGTGCAGCTCGCGAGCCAGGGCATGGGCAATGGTGGACTTTCCCGCCGAGGGAAGCCCTGTGAACCACAGCGTCGCGCCTCTCCTGGCGGGATGCAGCGGAGCACCTTCGATCAGATGCTCCCGGCTGGCCGCCCCTGCAGTCATAGCCTGGGCGTTCACAGGTGGATCCCACATTCAGTCTTGGCGAATCCAGCCCACCGCCCAGCACGCGGATCGTCTTTGGCCGATCGGCTGGTGCACGGCTCACACCCGATGGAGGCGTAGCCGTCCTCCAGCAGCGGGTTGATCATGAGGGAATTGAGTTCGATATAGCGCGCCATATCAGCGTCGGTCCAGGCCGCGATCGGAGCGATCCTGATCAACTTCCGCCTCGCATCCCAAGAGACCACTGGAGTAGCCGCTCGGGCAGCTGAGTCGGCGCGCCGGATTCCGGTGGCCCATGCGGCGTACGGCTCGAGTGCCCTGCCGAGAGGTGCCACCTTCC
>DASUYM010000280.1:0-4584 GCA_036377435.1 Propionibacteriaceae bacterium | reverse complement strand
TCCGCCGAGCGGGTCGGCTGGCTGGCGACGGCCGTTCCGGTGGGCCACAGTGTGGCCAGCGCCGCGGCCGAGGCACCGCCGAGCAGCAGCGACCTCCGCGTCAGTGAGAGGTCTGGGACGGGAGAGCGTCCGGACGTCGTCATGGGTCGTGTCCTTTCTTCGAAAGAGGGCTCTACAGCACGGCCAGAACCTTGCCGATCCGGACGCCGAGCACCGTGTCGGGATCGGTAATCTCGACGCAGTCACCTCCGTTGTCGCCGCACGGCGCTCTCTGCACTCGTTCTGCGCCGACCGGGGCATCGAAAGTCGCTGGCGGGCCATACGTTCCGGCGATTCCAGCGCCACTCGCGAGATAAGGGAAAGCACGGGATGGACGACGACGACGACATGCGCGATTCGCCGGCGCTCCCACACGAGTGGGCGCCGTCAGACCGGTTCGTTGCGGGTTGCCGTTATTGCGTCCAGTTGCAGCGGTGAAATCTGATAGTACGACCCAAGATCGAGGAATTCCCCGGCGTGCGACCACTTGACGACCGAAGTGCGTATACGCTCGCCGGCGTACGTATGCGGAGCACCTCGCATGAACTGCTCGATCTCTGGTTCCAGTCGAGCGGGAAGTGCGGACAGGTCCAGGCCGCGACGCGGCTGAGGGGCAAAGGAGATCCGCTGGATTCTGGACGAATCCCAGCCGAGGGTGGCATAGATCCTGTACGACTTGCAGGCAAGCTCCAGCATCCGCTCGTCCGGGTCCGGCAGGCCGATCTCGCGAAGCATGGACAGTATGGTCTTCGGTTGGACGCTGCCCGGAGCGGGGAGTTGGAAGTACACATTCATCGTCCTGCTTCGGTAGTCGATCCCGATCACCGCCGCGTCATCCAGGACGTGGCGGGCGAAAAAGCCGGAATTCGCGGCCAGCGCGCGCGGCATGGATGGGATGCCGGCAAGCTTCGACACTCCCTGCAAGTCACGAGAGAAGACCGCATAGATCTTCTTGAAGCCGCCGACGACGCCGCCATCGATGGCATAGAGGTCGATGGAGATTCGGTCCTGGATGTCCGAGAGCAGCGCGCCGACGGGATGGTCGGTCTCGGCGACGAAGCCGTTCGACAGAGCACGGGCATATGGATCATCGATGCCTGACACCTGGATCGTGTATTCAAGCTCTCTCGCCTGGCCCGCACCGGTGTGCGCGCTGAAGACAATGCCGCCATCCGTCGTGAGTGCGTCCTCGTACGCCTTCAGGATCGGCCAGACCTTGTCACGTGAACAGGCTGCACCCACCAATCGAGCCGATTCCTCGATGGCCGAGTACAGCTGTTCCGCGTCAGTGCCTCCGGACACCTGTCCTCCAAGCAGTCACGTTGCCATATTGTTTCCGAAACGCACACCCCATCTTCCGGCCGCCGGGGCTCCCGTAGGAGTGGGCGCCCGCCACACCTGTTCTCCGTGGACCGCATCTGCCGAATAGGACGCATTCCCAGTCGCGTGTCCACCTGACCGAAGACTCAGGGCGCGCCCTTCATCGCTCAGCGGTCAGACCGCAACCCATTTCGCCGTGTAGCCAGGGCCAAGGCTGGCTCATCTCGGGTAGACACCGTAGCGCCGGTCCCGTCCCCGGAGGTCCTGGAGAGCGGTGTCGAAGTCGGCTCGCGTCATGTCGGGCAACAGGAGGGGGGAGAAGTACATCTCGGCGAATGGGGACATCAGCGGGTAGAAGGACGACATTCGGACGTGGCCGCCGAGGCGGATGATGAAGTCGACCGGTTCCGGCACGTACGCGTTGCTGGCCAGGATGTCCTCGGTCATCGCCGGGATCTTCCCGTTGAACTTGTTGAAGATGCCGATTATCTCGCGGGAGAGGGACATTCCCAGGACGAAGTGCAGAGTGAACTCCGATGCCTTGTTTGATTTGTCCCGCAGCGTCTTCAGCTCTGTGAGGTATGGGTCGGGCACGATGTCAAGCGTCCCGGAGAAATCGAAGTTGAGGTTGTCGTGACATTGTCGCACCACGTCGTTGATCGCGTTCATGGCAGTGGCCACCACGGACTTGGAACGGCCGTAGTTCGCGACGGAGGAGACCGCGACGTAGAGGGTCGTGAAGCCCTCCCCCCTGACCCAGCCGGCGAACTCGACAAGCTTGTTCGCAAACGCCGCGTAGCTGTCGTCGAGGGAGACGCCCTGCTTCTGGGACCAGCGGCGCATCCCGTCCGGCAGCAGCATCAAGTTGGTCACCGTGATCTCCTTTGGCTGCGAAATGTACCGATGCGTGGCAGCACTGGGGCTGCCGGTGGCTCGGTAGCCCTTGACGAGCGGCGTGATCCACTCCATCTGGGCGTCGGAGGTTCTTCGAACAGCCTGCGCAACGCGTCCAGTACGACTGGCGCTGGCGATGTTGGCCGTATTCGGTCAGGGTCGCCCAGGTAGCTGTTCAGCCTGAGCTGTTGAGGGCGTCGGCGTTGTGGTGATGATGATGTTGCACGGCGTGTCCGGCTGATCTTCGTGGTAGATCGTCGATCATGTGGCCTGTGTCGGATGCGCCGTCTGTGCCTGCCTCTGCGGAGCAGTGGTGGCTGCGGGCGCGGGTGGCGGAGCTGGAAGCCGAGAACGCGCGGTTGCGGGAGACCGGTGCTGCGCAGCTGGCAGCCAGGGACGCCGAGCTTGAGGCGGCGCGGGCGCAGTTCGCTGTGCTGGTTGAGCGTGTCGAGGAGCTGGAGCGGCGTCTGGGCGAGGATTCCTCGAACTCCTCCAAGCCTCCCTCGTCGGACAGCCCGTATGCGAAGAAGTCCCGGGACCGGTCGCTGCGGGGCCGGTCGGGGCGCCGGCCGGGTAAGCAGCCCGGCGCGCAGTCGTCGACGCTGAAGCAGTCCGGTGACCCTGATGGCACCGTGATCCGCGGACCGGCGGCGTGTTCGTGCTGCGGCACCGGCCTCGAGGACGCTGTCGTGGTCGGCGTGCAGAAGCGGCAGGTGTTCGAGGCCCAGCCTCCGCCGCCGCCGGCGGTGGTCGAGTACCAGGTGGTGGCGAAGGCGTGCGCTGGCTGCGGGGCGGTGACCGAGGGGGTGGCGCCGGCGGGGGTGACCGGCCGGGTCCAGTACGGGCCGCTGGTGCATGCCCAGGCGGCGCTGGCGGTCTGCGCGCACTACCTGCCGGTGGCGCGGGCGGCGCGGCTGCTGGCCACCCTGACCGGGATCCGCGTGTCGGCGGGGTTCGTGGCCGGGGTGCGGGCGCGGGCCGCGGGCCGGCTGGGCCCGTTCATGAACCGGGTCCGGGTGCTGCTGCGCGAGACCGGGGTGCTCTACGCCGATGAAACCCCCGCCCGCGCGGACGGGCACCTGCACTACGTGCACGTGGCGTGTACCGAGTTCCTCACCGCGATGCACACCGGCGGCCGGTCCGCGGCCGATATCGACGCCGGCGGGGTGCTGCCCGACTATGCGGGCACGATCGTCCGGGACGGCTACGCCGGATACCAGCACCTGACCGACGCGCTACACGCCTGGTGCGGCGCGCACGGACTGCGCGATCTGCGCGCGGTCTACGAGCTCGACCCGGACGGCCAGCTCTGGGCCCGGTCCATGGCTGACCTGCTGATCTGGGCGAACACGCAGGCCACCGCTGCCCGCGCCGCCGGCCAGGCCAGGCTGCCCGACACGCAGCTGGCCGAGGTCACCGCCTGGTACCGGGGCGCCGTGGCCAAAGGGATAACCGACAACCAAGGCAGACGAAGCCGGTCGGCGACCGACGGGCTGCGGCTGGCCCGCCGGTTCCGCGACCACCAGGACATGATCCTGCGGTTCACCACCGACCTGGCCGTCGGGTTCACCTCCAACCAGGCCGAACGTGACGTACGCCCGGTCAAGGTCCAGCAACGCACCTCCGGCGGCAGCTGGCGCACCATCGAAGGACTCGCCGACTTCGCGGTCGTCCAGTCCTACCTCTCCACCGCCGCCAAATGGGGCATCGACGCGTTCGACGCACTCACCCAACTGTTCACCACCGGCCCCTGGCTACCACCAGCGATCCGGCCCGGATAAGCAGCAACCCACCTCGACTCCCATCCCGCCACCGCACCCGCCGCGCCGGCAGTCCCAGGCTGAACAGCTACAATTCATGAGTTGCTTCGAAATCCTTACTACGTCGGCATTATTCGCTGGATGGGCCGTCTTTATCGTGGCCAACATGAGCCACTAATACCACGAGAACTGTTTGACGACGTACAGAAGGCCATCACCCGCCCGCTATCACAGTCGCCGAGATACCGCCATCACCACCCCCTATTCAAAGGACTCATCCGCTGCGCAGCATGTAGTGGGCTACTCGTTTGGGAGACCAAGAAGGGTCATTGGTACGGCAAGTGCCCCAAGCCGCGCAACTGCTCCCGCAAGCAGTACGTCCGGGAAGAGCGTATACGGGACCAGTTGATCCTCCACATCCAAGCGCTTCGATCTCCGGCGCCAAATTTGGTGGCTTGGCTGCGTGCCGGATTAATGGCCAGTATCGAATTGGAGCTCGCGGCGCGTGAGGCTGGTGTCGCGCGACTTCGCGAGCGACAGTTCCAACTCGACGCAAAGCTTAAGACTCTCT
>DASUYM010000279.1:0-16879 GCA_036377435.1 Propionibacteriaceae bacterium | reverse complement strand
GTCGTACGCCTTGGTCACGCGGCCTCCAGGCTCATCTGATCAGTCAGCTGCTCGGCGATCGCCAGGATCGAACCCTCGTCGATGCCGCCGGGATCGAAGGCGATCTGCGCCAGCGGAAGGCCCAGCGTGGTGAGCCGATCGTGCCGTTGCTGCTCCTGCAGCGTACGAGCGGCCTCGACCGCGAACTCCGCCGCCAACGCCTGATTCTGCTTGACCGTCAGGCCCGGAACCTTCAAGGCGACTGAGCCACTAGCCGCCGTCTGAAGCTGATCAAGATCGAGCGGGGTTGGTGTCACCATGTTTTCGATCACCGTGCCGATCCGAATCTGAGTGGGCCGGAGCGCAGCGATGGCTTCCTCGGTCTCGGTGACCGGCATGTCTTCGAGCAGGGTGACAAAATGCACTGCGGTCGTCGACGACCGCAGCAGTCGCATGATCGAGTCGGCCTGGCTGCGGATCGGCCCCACCTTGGCCAGGCCGGCGACAGCCGCGTGCACGTTGAGGAACTGGGCGATTCGGCCTGTTGGCGGGGCGTCGAGAACGACAGCGTCGTAGGAGTTCGGACGGTTCTTGATCTTGCGCCGCACCGCTTCGTACACCTTGCCGGTGAGTAGTACGTCGCGCAGCCCGGGCGCGATCGAGGTGGCGAAGTCGATAGCACCGAAGCGGTCAAGTGCCTTGCCGGCGATGCTGAGGTGATAGAAGGTGTCGAGGTATTCGATCAAGGCGTCCTCTGCATCGATCGACAAGCCGTACACCATGCCCCCGGCAGAGGTACGGCTGATCCTGCGTTCCCCTGGTCCGGTCAGCGGCGGCACGTCGAACAGCTCGGAGAGCCCATTCCGTCCCTCGGCTTCGCATAGCAGCACCCGGCGTCCGCTGGTGGCCAGGGCACACGCGAGACCGGCGGCGATGGTGGTTTTGCCCGTGCCGCCCTTCCCGCTGACGATGTGCAGGGTGTGCCGGGGACTCACGACACGCCTGTGATCGCGAGGCCCGCATGGGTCTTGTAGCGCCGGTTGATGGCGATGAGGTTGGCGGTCAGCGCCTCGACCTGGCCTGCGTTACGGAGCCGCCCGGCATAGACGCCACGCGCCCCCGGGATCGCGGTGGCGAGCTCACAGACCACTGCGACGGCTTCACGGTCCTCGCCCAGGACCAGCACGTCGTCTGCGAAGTGCTCGACCGTTGGGTCATCGAGCAGGACAGCACTGACGTGGTGGAAGGCGGCGATCACCGTGGACTCGGGGAGTAGCTGCTGCGCCTCCTGTGCCGCAGAGCCGGCGGCCACCCTAAGTTGAAATGGCCCTCGCTGGTCGAAGCCGAGCGGGTTGACGCAGTCCACGACGATTTTGCCTGCGAGCTCGGTTGCCAGGGAGGAGAGCAGGTCAGCATGACCCTCGTATGGCACCGCCACGATTACCAGCTCCGCACTCGCCGCGTCGGAGTTGCTGCCGCCGGTGATTGAGCCTGATTCCTGCGCCACGTCGAAGGCGGCAGCGATCAGCTGCGCGCGCTCGGCGGTCCGGCTGCCGATCAGGACATCGTGTCCAGCTGCAGCAATTCGTCTGGCAAGACCACGACCCTGCGGTCCGGTGCCGCCGAGGATGCCTACTTTCACGCGGCCAATGTAGCTGGCGCTCCCCGAATGAGAGTTGTCAGCGTTCTGATCGCACTTGACGGGCGGCCGCCCGTCAAAGTGTCAGTGGCAATCGGGAGGATGGATTCATGACATCTACATCCGATACGAATATCGACCCCGGGGCGGCAACTTCTGAGCCCACCTCCAAGTCGCAAGAGCGGCCGAAGATCAGCGTTGACAGCGTGGTATTGGACACCGACGATCCGCCACGGCTGGCCGAGTTCTACACGGCGTTGCTCGGCTGGCAAGTTGAAGAAACGGAGGATGACTGGATCACCATCGGCGGTGACTCAGCTGCCAAGATTGCCTTCCAGTTGGCGCTCAATCACAAGCCGCCGACCTGGCCCGACAATGCAGTACCGCAACAGTTCCACCTCGATCTTCAGGTGAATGATCTTGACGCCGCCGCGGCGTACGCCGAATCCATCGGTGCCCGCCGAGCTGCCAGCGGCGACCACAGTCCCAACTTCATCGTCTTTCTCGACCCGAGCGGCCATCCATTCTGTCTGTGCGCATAACAGTTGCGCACAAGCACTGGGACGGGTGGTCCGGTTCGCCGACTGCAGGAGCTCGCTCGCGGCTGCGCTTGGTGAGGGCTGCTGTGGTGTTCGCGGGCGACGAAGGAGGCGAATCTGCCGGCCGCCCGTCAGAGTGCAGTTAAGACAAGCACTATGACGGGTGGTCCGGTTCGCCGACTGCAGGAGCTCGCGGCTGCGCTTGGTGAGGGCTGCTGCGGTGTTCGCGGGCGACGAAGGAGGCGAATCTGCCGGCCGCCCGTCAGAGTGCAGTTAAGACAGCGCGGTGGCCTCTACAGTGAGGCTATGACGAAGTGGGAGTACGTGACGGTGCCACTCCTGGTGCACGCGACCAAGCAAATCCTGGATAACTGGGGGCAGGACGGGTGGGAGCTCGTGCAGGTGGTGCCGGGGCTCAATCCAGAGAACCTCGTCGCCTACCTCAAGCGCCCGATCCCAGCTCCTGGAGCCGGTGCGTGACCCTGCCGTCGCGACGGCTCGCCGATCTTGCACTGAGCTTGCCGGCGGTGCCTGCGCCAGTTGCCGCGTACATTCCTGCCGTGCGGTTCGAGGATGTGGTCTACACCGCGGGCCAACTGCCGCTGGTCGATGGGACGTTGCGAGCCGTCGGGAAGGTCGGCGCCGATGTCTCGGTCGACGAGGCGGCCGACTGTGCTCGGATCGCAGCGCTCAACGCGCTGGCGGCGGTGGTGGATCTGACCGGCGATCTCGACGTGATCAGGCGGATCATCAAGGTGGTGGTGTACGTGGCCAGCGCGTCCGGGTTCACTGATCAGCCGCTCGTGGCGAACGGCGCGAGCCGGCTGCTGGGGGACATCTTCGGCGATGCGGGCCGGCACGCTCGCAGCGCGGTCGGTGTTGCGGTGCTCCCACTTGACGCACCGGTTGAGGTGGAGCTCGTGGTCAGCGTGGGCTCGACGCCGACGATTGTGCCGCTGTGACTTGTCCCTCATGCCATCACACTCCTACGACGTCTTGATCCGGCTGGCGCCAGAAGTGCCGGCTGGCATGGTGGAGCGGGCCGCACGATGGACTGCCGACTCGGTGCCGAGTCCCGTCGCTCCTGCGGCAAGCGTGATCTTGCTGCGGGACGGCCAGGCTGGACTCGAGACCTATCTATTGCATCGCCATGCACGAATGGTTTTCGCGCCCTCGATGGTGGTCTTTCCTGGCGGTCGCGTTGATCCAGCCGATGCTTCCGGCGGTCCCGATCCGATCCGTCGCTGCGCTCTCCGTGAGGCGGCCGAAGAGACCGGTGTGGTGCTTGCCGAGGCGGACCTCCGTCCCTGGGCGCACTGGATCACGCCGGAGATCGAGCCTCGCCGCTACGACACGAAATTCTTCGTTGCAGCTATGCCCGACGATCAGGAGGCGTCCGACATTTCCGGCGAGACTGATCGCGCCGAGTGGACGACTCCGCGTGATGCGCTGGCTGCCGCGGGCTCCGGCCGTATCAGGATGCTGCCACCCACGATGTCGATCTTGATCGAGCTCGCTGATCTTCCGACTGTGGCCGAGGTGATCAATCAAACGACTGACCGACAGATCGAACCCGTATTGCCGAGATTGGTGAGAAGCGGGAGCGGCTGGGAGTTCCGCTATCCGCAGGCCGGTCCTCGCGAGGCCGCGACATGACACCCTCGGAGCCTTCGGCTGTGCCGTATATCCAGCTGATCCGGGCACCCAATCCCGGGCCGATGACTCTGGAGGGGACGAACACCTGGGTGATCGCCGACCAGCGGGATGGTGCACTGGTGGTCGACCCCGGTCCGGCTATCGAGGCTCATATCGAGGCCATCCTCGCGGCCTGCACTCCTCGCCTCGCCACGATTGTGCTCACACACCGGCATCTTGATCATTCCGAAGCCGCAGCGATGCTCGCCGAGCGGGCCGGATGCGGCGTACGGGCTGCCGACCCGCAGTTCCGCATTGGCCCTGATGGGCTCGTTGGGGGACAGCTGATCAAAGTGGGCGGCGTGCTGAGTCTCGAGGTTTTCGAAACTCCCGGTCACACTAGTGACTCCCGCTCGTTGTTGCTGTCCGCACCGGATGGGATCAGCCGGCTGATCACCGGGGACATGGTGCTCGGCCGCGGTACGACCGTGATTACCTACCCGGACGGGGACCTCTCGGCATACTTCGACTCGCTCGATTTGCTGGAGCGGCTGGTCAGGACCCGCAACGTCGCCGAGCTGCTGCCCGGTCACGGGCCGATCGTCGCCGACCCATTGCCGTGGCTGTCCTTCTATCGCCACCACCGGCGGGAGCGCCTCAAGGAGATCCGGGCTGCACTGGCGGCGGGGGACCGTACCGCCAGCGAGATCGTGGCTCGGGTGTACGCAGATGTCGACCGCAGCGTATGGCCCGCCGCCGAGCAGTCAGTGCGGGCGCAGCTGGACTATTTGGGGCACTTGGGATGAGCGCGGAGCCTGTCGAAGCGCGCCTCCGGGGCGGTGCCCTTCGACAAGCTCGGGGGCATATTTACTGCGGGCTGACGTTGTCGCAGCGCGGCTCCGTGGGGGTGCCCTTCGACAAGCTCGGGCACATCTACTGCGGGCTGAGCCTGCCGCAGCTGGACTCGAGGAACGCTCAGGGAGCTCATTCCCACCTCACAGGATGCTCATAGGGTTCCGCGCAACTGTCGGAGCCATGAACGAAAACCCGCAGCCTGGTATCCCAAACTTCACGTCGAATCCCCAGCCCCAGCGCCCGGATGAAGAGCCCACGGTCATCCTGCCGAACGGTCCATATGGCGGCTACAGCGGAGCTGACTTTCCACCTCCGGCGGGTGTTCCTCCGCTCAGCGCGTACCCTGCCCCGGCGACAGTGCTGGAGCGGCCGAGACGAAGAACTGGTGCCTTGATTGCCGGCGCCGCCCTTGCCGCCGTGGTGGGCGCGGGTGCCGGCATCGGCTCGTACGCCTTCCTGGTCAATGATGGCAGCGTCTCGCCGGTCACCGTCACGAGCGGGGCAGCGCCGCAGAGTCCCACGTTGAACGGCACAGTGTCCGCAGCTGCCGCGAAGATCGAGCCGTCGTTGGTCACGATTGCCGTGCAGTCAGGTGGTAGCGGCGGGATCGGTAGCGGCGTGGTGCTGGACAAGGACGGCCACATCCTGACGAACAACCATGTGGTCGCGAGCGCCGCCCAGGGGGGCAACATCACCGTGACCTTCCACAACGGCACGACGGCGACAGCCAAGGTTGTCGGAACCTCTGAGTCAAACGACCTGGCGGTGATCAAGGTCGACGGTGTAGGCGATCTCAACCCGGCTACCTTCGCGAAGTCGAGCGAACTCACGGTGGGCCAGACGGTGGTTGCCGCCGGCGCGCCGCTGGGGCTCTCGGAGTCGGTGACAAGTGGCATCGTGTCCAACACCGCTCGGCCGGTCCGTTCTGGCGAAAACAACGACGCCGTCTATCTGGCCGTGCAGACCGATGCCGCGATCAACCCGGGCAATTCCGGTGGTCCCCTTGTCGACCTCAACGGTGCCGTTGTAGGCATCAACTCCTCGATCGCCAGCACTAGCTCGGGTGCCGATGGCGGCCAGCCGGGCAACATCGGCATTGGCTTCGCCGTCCCGTCCGATGTTGCGTCACGTATCGCGAGCGAACTGATCACTACCGGCAAGTCCAGTAATGCGCAACTTGGCGTGACGCTGAGCGGTACTGATTCCGAGCTGCCGACCTCCGTCGGTGTCCCGCTGGGCGAGGTCGTCAGCGGCGGTCCGGCTGAGAAGGCCGGCCTGCGTGCTGGAGATGTGGTGACCAAGATCAACGATTTCCACACCACGACCACCGATGGGCTTATCGCCGCAACCCGGTTCTACGCCCCAGAGACGTCCGTCACGGTCACATTCGTTCGCGATGGCGGCCCAGCGCAGACCGCTGAGGTGACTCTCGGCACCGCCTGAGTGACATTCGGCCTCGCGAGATTGCTTCCCGGCTCGTCCGTTCCCGTACAGGTTGAACGCGCGAGCCGGGGCTCCACGTCTCCTGCCACGTCTCATCCCTGACGCCGTCCGCGCACTCTCGTAAACGGGGCGGTCAGAGTCTGCACACGTTGCCGACGGTCTGCATCGTTTGGAACGTATGCAGGGCGTCAGGAACGACGTAAACATAGCTTTCGTCGCGGCAGTCGGAGCGAGCAGTATGCGGCGCACCTGGCCCGGGTGCTACCTCGCCCGGCGCTCCACTCGCTCGACATCGAGGATCGTGACCGAGCGCGGCTCCAACCTGATCCAGCCGCGGGCTGCAAAGTCAGCGAGAGCCTTGTTGACCGTCTCGCGGGAGGCGCCGACGAGCTGCGCCAGCTCCTCCTGGGTCAAGTCATGATGCACGTGCATGCCATCTTCCCGCTTGTCACCGAACCGCTGTGCCAGCTCCAGGAGTTGCTTCGCAACCCGACCCGGCACGTCGGAGAAGACCAGGTCCGCTACTACATCGTTGGCGCGCCGCAGTCGGGCGGCGAGCTGGCCGAGCAATCCTTGAGCCACTTCGGGACGGTCCGTCAGCCATGGAATCAGCTCATCGTGCTCCAGGGTCCGCAGCTCGCATGCCGTGACCGCTGTGGCGGTGGTTGATCGTGGTCCTGGATCGAAAACCGACAACTCGCCGAACATCTGGCCGGGCCCTAGCACAGCCAGCAAGTTCTCCCGCCCCGCGGATCCGGTACGCCCCAACTTGATCTTGCCGCTGACCACGATGTAGAGCCGGTCCTCAGAGTCTCCTTCGTGAAAGAGCACCTCGCCCTTGTTGAGGTGCAGCTTTCCCATGGCAGAGGAGAGCGCGGTCGCGGCTTCGTCTTCCAGTCCGGCAAACAGCGGTGCCTTCTTCAAGACTTCCGGATCCACGCTGTACCTCCCTGATCACGGCACGGCTCTCGATCGCAAGGCTACCGTTGAAAGCTCAGGAACGTCAGGGGCTCGAAGTCGGCTCCTTCCTGGCGCAGGACACTACTGTGATGGCATGAGTTCGAGCGGGTCAGGCGGCGCTGTTGAGTTGGCACCCGATGCCGCGGACCGGGCTGCAACCCTCCCGTACGACAAGTCCCGCACCGCGCTCGTACGCCGTGCCCGGACCATGAACCGCATCCTGGCGGCCACCTATCCCGACGCCCACATCGAGCTCAATTTCAGCAATCCTCTCGAGCTGCTCGTTGCCACGATCCTGTCCGCGCAGAGCACCGACAAGCGGGTCAACTTGATCACGCCCTTGGTCTTCGCGCGCTATCCCGACGCCGCCGCGTACGCCGCAGCAGATCGGGCGGAATTGGAGGAGCTGATCAAGCCCACGGGCTTCTTCCGGGCGAAGACCGACACCCTGATCAAGCTCGGTGCAGCCCTGACCGAGCACTTTGGCGGCGACGTACCCACACGTATGAAGGACCTGGTGACTCTCCCCGGCGTCGGCCGGAAGACCGCCAATGTGGTGCTTGGCAACGGCTTCGGCATTCCGGGGATCACCGTGGACACCCATTTCGGGCGACTCGTCCGCCGCTTCGGATGGACCACTGAGACCGACCCGGACAAGGTCGAAGTCGCCGTCGCTGCCCTGTTTCCGCCCAAGGACTGGACCCAGCTGTGCCACAACGTGATCTGGCATGGCCGGCGGCGCTGCCATGCGCGGAACCCGGCATGCGGTGTCTGTCCGATCGCCCGCTGGTGCCCCTCGTACGGGGAAGGCGAGACGGACCCGATCAAGGCGGCAAAGCTGGTTCGGGAGCCGCGGGGATGATGAGGACCCCTCTGGCAGCGGCAGCGGCCGTGCTGGCGATGGTGCTTGCTGGTTGTAGTGCGTCTCCTGTGGTTGCCCCACCGACGCCGGTCGAGTCGCCATCGGCGGCGGTGCCGAGCCCCGAGCCGACAGCAGATCTTGTGGCCATGAAGAAGGTGGCGGGCATCGCTGACTGTCCCAGGTCCGACGCTGATGTCGCGGCGGTGCCGTCCGGACTGCCCGACGTCGTGTTGCCTTGCCTCGGCGGCGGCCGCGAGGTGCGGCTGGCCGGGCTTCGCGGCAAGCCGATGATGATCAATGTTTGGGCGCAGTGGTGCGGACCCTGCCGAGAGGAAGCGCCCTACCTCGCCGAGGTGGCAGCGGCAGACAATTCCGATCTCATGATCGTGGGAATCGATCACGCCGACCCGCGACCGGACCTGGCCATCGAGTTTGCGCAACTGTCGACGTGGACCTACCCGCAGTTGGCCGATCCAGATGTCGTGCTGCGTGCAGCGCTGCAAATCACTGGTCCGCCACAGACTTTCTTCGTCCGTCCAGACGGCACGATCGCCTATCGTCACGCCGGACCGTTCAGCTCGGCCAAAGAGATCCGCGACTTGGCGCAGAAGTACCTCGGGGTCACGCCATGACCGAAGCGCAAGGCGAGCGGCCTGAGTGGCTTCACGACCTGACCGATGCTCTTTCGCAGCAGTCCAGGCTCGACCAGGTGGTCGCTATCCGGCGAGGAATCGGGGCCCGGCCGGCAGCGGTGTTGATCTTGATCGGAGATGGCCCGGCCGGTCCGGAGATCATGTTCGTTGAGCGGGCCGCCGGCATGCGTACCCATCCTGGACAGATTGCTTTCCCCGGCGGTGCCGCTGACGCGGATGATCATGATCTAGCCGACACCGCGCTCCGTGAGGCTGCGGAGGAGACTGGCGTCGACCGCAGCGGGATCGACGTGCTCGGTGTGCTGCCACCGGCGTACGTTGAGGTGAGCGGTTTCGATGTCACAGCGGTGATCGCCTGGTGGCGCGAACCCAGCCCGGTGGCGGTGATCGATTCCCGAGAGGCGGCATCGATCGATATCGTGCCGGTCGCCGTACTCACCGACCCCGCGCACCGTGCCCGGGTCCGGCATCCGTCGGGCTACACGGGGCCTGCGTTCGAGGTGAACGGCCATCTTATCTGGGGGCTGACTGCGCACCTCCTGGATGGCGTACTCGATCTTGCCGGGTGGCAACGGCCCTGGGATCGGCGTCGTGTGGTACCGATTCCGGCGCGCTACCTCACCGACTCGAGGCCGGACCGAGGAGGGCCCGATGCCCACTGATGATGAGAAATCCGAGCTGCTGGCACGCTGGAACGCCACCCTGCCACGTCAGCAGGAACTCGGCGAGAACTTGATCACTCGTTACAGCGAACCGCACCGGCGTTACCACACCACCAAGCACCTGCTGCACGTGCTCACCATGATCGACCGGCTTGCTGATGATCATGACATCTTTCTTGTTCAGCTTGCTGCGTGGTTCCACGACGCCGTGTATGCCATCCCGGCAGGCCAGATCAGCAATGAGGAGGCCTCGGCCCGGCTGGCGCTACGCGAGCTGAGCAGGGTCGGGCTGGAGCAGGAGGACCTGAACCAGGTCGCACGGCTGGTCCGACTGACCGAAACCCATGTGCCGGGACCGCGTGATCCAGAAGGTGAGCTGCTGTGCGACGCGGATGTCGCAATCCTCGCATCCGATCCATTGGACTACGCCGACTACGTGGCTGCCGTGCGCGAGGAGTACGCCCAGCTTCCGGAGGAGGAATTTCTGGCGGGACGGCTAGCCGTACTGACCGAGCTCGCCGCCCGCGAGATCTTCCGTACAGCTAAGGGGCATCAGCTCACCGATGCCGCCCGGGCCAACTTGGCCCGAGAGATCGGTGCGCTCAAAGATTGCCTCGGTATCGCTGTGGAAGGATCGGATGTGTGACCTCCGAGCCCACACAGACCGCAGTCGATCCCATTGACCGCCCCGCCGATTGGTGGAGGTCGGCCGTGGTCTATCAGATCTACCCGCGCTCCTTCGCAGACAGCAATGGCGACGGCATTGGTGACATTCCGGGGATCACCTCGCACCTGGATTACCTGGTTGAGCTTGGGGTGGACGTGGTGTGGCTGTCGCCTGTCTATGCATCGCCAATGGACGACAACGGCTACGACATCAGCGATTACGAAGACGTCGATCCGATGTTTGGCATGCTCGAGGACCTGGAGCGGCTCATCGCAGGCCTGCATGAACGGGGCATCAAGATCGTGATGGATCTGGTGGTGAACCACACCTCCGATGAGCACCAGTGGTTCATCGAGTCCCGCGATCCGGCCTCGGCCAAGCGAGATTGGTACTGGTGGCGGCCGGCCCGTCCCGGATTTGAAGCCGGCAGCGAGGGCGCGGAGCCGACGAACTGGGAGTCGGCGTTCTCCGGCTCGGCGTGGCAGTTCGACGAGCGCAGCGGGGAGTACTACCTGCACGTGTTCAGCCCCAAGCAACCCGACCTGAACTGGGAGAACCCGGAGGTGCGGCGCGCGGTCTACGACATGATGAACTGGTGGGTTGGTCGGGGCGTGGACGGCTTCCGCATGGATGTGATCAACCTCATCTCCAAGCACAATCTTGTTGACGGTGTGCCCGCACCGGGCCGGACCCGCGTGTCATGCTTCCCCTTCACCGCTAATGGTCCCCGGCTCGACGAGTTCCTCACCGAAATGAACGCTGAGGTGGGTCTGGATGCCCGGAACCTGCTCACGGTTGGCGAGATGCCCGGCTCGACGATTGAAACCGCCCGCAAGGCAACCGATCCGGCCAACCACGAGCTGAACATGGTGTTCACGTTCGAGCATGTGAGCCTAGACTCGCGGCCGGGTGGCAGCGGCAAGTTTGATTTGGCTCAACTTTCGCTGCCGGCGTTGAAAAAGAACCTCAACGAGTGGCAGCTGGGCCTTGCCGATGTCGGTTGGAACTCGCTGTATTGGGACAACCATGATCAACCGCGGGCGGTGTCGCGGTTCGGCGACGACAGCCCCGAGCACCGAGAGAATTCCGCCAAGACGCTCGCCACGGTGCAGCACATGCACAAGGGAACGCCGTACATCTACCAGGGCGAAGAGCTCGGCATGACCAACACTTACTTCACCGTCATCGAGCATTACCGCGACATCGAGTCGGTCAACTACCACGCTGCGGCGCTCAGCCTGGGCATGGAGGTCGAGACCGTACTGCATTCGTTGTCGGTGAAGAGCCGGGACAATGCCCGTACGCCGATGCAGTGGGATGACCGCTCGCACGCTGGCTTCACCGCAGGCATTCCCTGGCTACCGGTCAATCCCAACTACATCACCATCAATGCAGCAGCGGCCGTCGACGACCCGAACTCGGTGTTTCACCATTTCCGCAAGTTGATCAAACTTCGTCATGATCATCCGGTGGTGGTGCATGGTCGGTTCGAGCTGCTGCTTCCTGATCACGAGCAGATCTGGGCACTTACCCGAACGCTGGATGATCACGTGTTGCTGATGATCGCCAATTGGTCGTCTCAGCGCGCGAGTCTTCCTCGAGATGCCGTTCCTGATCTGACAGGTGCCGAGCTGTTGCTCGCCACCCACGGCGACTCGACAACCCTCGAACTGGAGCCGTGGGAGTCACGCGTCTACCTCCTCAGCTGAGCTTGCCTCTGGCGCTGAGGGCGGCGTAGTCTCCAGATCCGCTGGTGTGTTGAGCTGGCGGGCTCGCGCAATGAAGGGCAGGGCGAGCGCGGAGGCGGCTGCCGAAAGCAGGTAGGACGCCTGATAGCCCCACACGTCGGCGCTCTTGCCCAGTGCAGGTTGTGCCACGATCCCGCCAGCGTTGTCCATCAGCGAGTCAAAGGACAAGATGGTGGCACGCTCTTGGGATGGGATCATTCCGTTCAGGTACGCCTGCCGGATGGGCCCGCCGGCGTTGGCCAGCAGCGCCCAAAGCATGATCAGCACAACCACGGCCCAGAAGTTCCCGACGAGCCCGATGAGCGCCAGCATTGCCACGGCCAGGGCTTCCAAGATCAACAGTGCAGAAGTGCGGCGTGTGAAGGCTCTGCGGATCCATGGCGTGAGCAGCCCGCCGACAAGCTGGGCTCCTGCAACGAACGCCGCCACCAGGCCAGCGATTCCGTACGCCGTCGGATTGCCCCACAGGTTCAACAGGTGAGGTTGCAGGGCGTAGTAGACGTAGAATCCGACACCACCGCTGAACATCCCAGCCAGCATGATGGCCCGAACCGCCGGTACCTTCAGGCCGTGCTCTACTGAGCTGTTCAGGATCTTCTTGATCTCAGCCATAGGTCGATCGCCACGCGCGGGGGCGAAACCGAGGTCGTGCATCATGATCGACGCGACGACGAACATCACGACCAGGATGGCGGCCCTGGCCACGTACGGCACACCGAGGTTGGTCAGCTGAGCCAGATAGCCTCCCGCCACGGATCCGCCCAGTGTCATCGCGCCGAAAACTACCTGGCCGCGGGCGAAGACGCCTTCGAGCTGGCCCCGGAACCTGGTTGCGGTCAGCGCATCCACCAACCAGGCCTCGGTTGCACCAGAGAAGAAAGTGAATCCGAGTCCAAGGAGTGCGGAAACGATTGCCCACCAGACGAACGCAGCGTGCAGCTGCCAGAGCAGCACGTAGAGGCCGGTTGTGGCGGCAAGGGTCAGCGTCCCGGAAAGGAATGATGCGCGCCGCCCCCAGCGGTCCGCGACAACGCCCGTTGGAATCTCAAACAGGACCATGCCGGCGGTAAAGCAGGCGTTGGCGGCAAACGCCTCAAAATTAGTGAGACCAGCGTCGAGGAGGAAGATCGTATTGATACCCCAGATCAGCGAGGCCGCCACAGCGTTGCCCGCTGTCAGCACGTAGTAGGTGCGGCGGACCGTCTCCGAGGTCTGCTTCACTCACCAGACATTAACTGTCGAAGGGAAACTGGATGTGCCCTGCGTCGACAGCCTCGGCGCGCATGCAACTGCTCTGTGATCACAAGGCTTTAAGCCAATCGACGATGGCCGTCGTGACTGCGGCCGGATCCTCCTCGTGCGGCAGGTGGCCAAGACCGGGCAGGCTGATCAAGTCGTGTCGTGCGGCGACCCACTTTTCGGCCGCTGTCATTGCTGGGAGGGGGACCAGTCGATCCTCTTGACCGTGGATCGACAACAGCGGCACCTCTATGGGCCGCCGGAGAGCCCGACGAAAATCGCGGCCCGTGCTCCGGAACTGGTTGCGGACGAACAGCCGCTGGTACTCCAGGGCACAGTGCGGGCTCGGCCACAACATCAAAGCGTCCCGGTAGTGCCGGGCCTCCGCGGGGGTGAGAAATCCAGCACCATCGGCTGCCCAGCTGCGGAGCAGTTTTTCGATGTAGAGTCCGTCGTCAGCCATGATCCGGCGCTCGGGTAACAGCGGGAGCTGGAAGAACGCCAGCGTTGGACGGTTGGCCCGCCATGGGAAGCCGAGCGGATGCGGAGCGGCGACGCTCACCAAGGCGCGAACCGGCTCCGCCGCGTACGCCAGCGTGGTCCAGCCAGCGATGCCTCCCCAGTCGTGGCCGACGATCACGCCGGCGGAGAAGCCAAGGCTTTTGATCACACCCGCGACGTCGAAGGCGGTGGTCTGCGGGTCGTATCCGCGTGGTGTCTTGTCGCTTGCCCCGTAGCCGCGCAGATCCATGGCGGCCGCACTGAAGCCGGCCGCGTCCAGCACGGGTATTTGATGCCGCCATGCCCACCAGAACTCACCGAATCCGTGCAGCAGCAGCACCAGCGGTCGGCGAGGGCTGAACTGCTCCCCGAGCGCAACGTGGAATCGAATCCCGTTGGCGGCGATATCGCGATGACGCCACGGCCCTTCAAGCAGGATGTCGCGTACGCCAGCCCCGGCCACGTGGGCGGTCTGCCGTATCTGCTCTGGTTTGCCCGCCGCGGACGCTCAGGTGATGGCTTTGGCTGGGGGGACGACCTGTCCCTCGATCTGCGGCGCGTTCGCTGCAGCGAGGGCACGCTGCGCTGCATCGCTAATCTCGGCCGTCGCGAGGTTGGCCTGGGCGATGGTCCGTTCGGGGGGCTTGACTCTCTTGACAAACAGAAACCCGACCCCAGCCAAGATGCCGGCGATCAGCAGCAGCGCGACGCCGACAATCAAGAACGCGAGCCACGCTGCCAGACCCGCTTGAACTAGACCCCATGCGGCGGCAAAGTAGAGCAGGATAGTTGCGCTGAGGGCGAAGTATCCGGCGGCTCCGAAGAGCCCGGCGCCAGTCCCACCGTTCTTTGCGGCAGGGATGAGCTCGGCCTTGGCTAGCTCGATCTGGTCCTGAACCAGTAACTTCACATCGTCAGTGATGTCCTTGATGATGTCCCCGACTGGAAGATCAGCCACGTCCGCTCCTCTCGTCAACGGTGAGCCTACCGACCTTCGGCTGGACGTTTCTCCGCACAAAGCCACAAATGTCGGCCCTGTTTGGCCGATTCGGATCTTATTCGTGGCCTTGTGCGGAAAAACGCGAATGAGTGGCTAGTGCCCTGCGCCAGGAATCCGGCACATATCTCCGCCGCCCAGGCGGCGCCTCGCGGCGTTCTCCTCGGTCGAGATACGACCCGGTATCCCTCCCTCGTCGGCCTTGCGATGCATCCACCGGGACGACGGACCTATGCACCGGACTGCTGGCGCAGGGCACTAGTCGGCAGTCGCCTTGGCTGTGGCCAGGTTCTCCTTGATCAAGTTCATCACAGAGGAGTCCGTCAGAGTGGTCACATCGCCGAGCTCCCTGTTCTCGGCAATGTCGCGGAGCAGCCTGCGCATGATCTTGCCCGAACGGGTCTTGGGCAGTTCCTCGACCACCATGATCTGGCGCGGTTTGGCAATAGCGCCGATCTCCCGGGCGACATGGGTCCGCAGCTCCTGCACGACCTCGTCGCCACCCTCGCCCGCATCGGCTCGCAAGATCACGAACGCCACGATCGCCTGCCCAGTCATCGGATCGCTTGCCCCCACGACGGCAGCCTCGGCGACCTTCGGGTGCGACACGAGCGCCGATTCGATCTCTGTGGTGGACATCCGGTGACCGGACACATTCATCACGTCGTCGACGCGGCCAAGCAGCCAGATATCGCCGTCCTCGTCCTTCTTCGCGCCATCGCCGGCGAAGTACATCCCTGGAAAACGCGACCAGTAGTTGTCGACGTAGCGTTGATCATCGCCCCAGATGGTTCGCAGCATTGCTGGCCACGGCTTCGTGATCACCAGATATCCACCTGATCCATTGGGCACCGGCGCAGCCTCATCGTTGACCACCTCAACCTCGACACCCGGAACTGCCCGCATTGCCGCGCCTGGTTTGCCGGCGGTCACGCCCGGCATCGGAGAGATCATCTGCATGCCGGTTTCGGTTTGCCACCAGGTGTCCACCACCGGCGTACGATCGCCGCCGATGTAATGCCGGTACCAGACGTACGCCTCAGGGTTGATCGGCTCGCCGACAGATCCCAGGATGCGCAGCGACGAGAGGTCGAAGCTCTCCGGAATGTCGGAGCCCCACTTCATGAACGTGCGGATCGCTGTCGGTGCGCAGTACAGGGTCGTCACCCGATACTTCTCGATGATCTCCCACCAGCGCCCCTTGTGCGGTGTGTCCGGGGTGCCTTCATACATGACCGAGGTGGCGCCGTTCGCAAGCGGCCCGTACACCAGGTAGGAATGCCCGGTCACCCAGCCGATGTCCGCGGCTGTCCAGAAGATGTCGGTCTCCGGCTTCAGGTCGAAAGATGCCCAATGGGTATACGCGACACCGGCCAGGTAGCCGCCGGTGGTATGCAGAATGCCCTTTGGACTACCCGTGCTGCCCGAGGTGTACATGACGTAGAGCGGGTGCTCGGCGGGGAAGTACTCGCACTCGTGCTCCTCGGATTGCTTGCCGACAAACTCGTGCCACCACATATCGCGTCCCTCTGTCATCGGGACGTCCTGCTTGGTCCGCTGGACAACCAGCACATTTCGTACGTCGCAGCCGTACTTCAAGGCTTCATCGACTGCCGGCTTCAATGTTGACGCGGTGCCGCGGCGGAAACCTCCATCAGCTGTGATCACGATCTGTACGCCGCAGTCGATCACTCGCGAGTAGAGCGCATCTGAGGAGAAGCCCCCGAAAACCACCGTGTGCGGTGCGCCGATTCTGGCACAGGCCAGCATCGCGACGACCGCCTCGGGGATCATCGGCAAGTAGATCGCCACCCGATCGCCGGCCTTCACGCCCAGCTCCAGGAGCGCGTTCGCTGCCTGCTTCACTTCACGGGCCAGCTGTGCGTAAGTGATCACACGGGTGTCTCCCGGCTCGCCCTCGAAGTAGAAAGCGACACGGTCCCCGTTGCCCGCCTCGACATGCCGATCGAGGCAGTTGTACGCGGCGTTCAGGGTGCCGTCGGCGAACCACTTGGCGAACGGCGGGTTGCTCCAGTCCAGGATCTGTGTCGGCTCGCTCTGCCAGCTCAGCCGCTTGGCCTGTTTGGCCCAGAAACCGTCGAAATCTGCCTCGGCCTCGGCGTAGGTCTCGGCTGTGACATTGGCATTCGCCGCGAGATCAGCGGGTGGTGGAAAGCGCCGGTCCTCGCGGAGCAAGTTGTCCAGGGCCTCATCAGTCACGGCAGGTCTCCTCACGAGCATCGATTAATCGGGGCTGGGCCAGTGGCTCGTCTGGGCATTTGGCCCATCGACCTCAGCCTACAGACGCCGAATTCTGTGGCGATCGAGGGAACTTCGGTGTGTAGTACGGTCCTCGACTCGCACTATTACGGCGTTGTCGAGCTCCGCGAGGCATACGATCCGATTTTGTCAGAATTGTCATAGCAGTCGCTGGCGTGACTCCTAGGGCAGGATCTCGACGTAGCCGTCCGTTCCATGCACGCGGATCCGCTGCCCATTT
>DASUYM010000278.1:0-10074 GCA_036377435.1 Propionibacteriaceae bacterium | reverse complement strand
AATGGCTGCGGCGTTCTGCTCCGCTTCCTTCTTGTTCCGGCCCGCACCGGGTCCATAGGTGTGATCGTCGATGCTGACCATGGCCTGGAACGTCTTGGCATGGTCCGGTCCCGACTCGACCACGTCGTAGACCGGTACGCCGAGGCCGGTCATCGAGGCAATTTCCTGGAGGCTGGTCTTCCAGTCCAGTCCCGCGCCGCGGGTGGCCACCTCCGCCATCAAAGGGTCGAACAGATGGTGCACGAACCCCCTCGCGGCCTCGACCCCATGCTGCAGGAAGACTGCGCCGATTACCGCCTCCATGGTGTCGGCGAGGATGGAAGACTTATCTCTGCCTCCGGTGCTCTCTTCGCCGCGGCCCAGGTGAATAACCGCGCCCAGGTCGAGCTTGCGGGCAATGTCGGCCAGAGCTCGAGAATTGACCACAGCGGCGCGCAGCTTGGCGAGCTGGCCCTCCGATAGATCTGGGTAGGTAACGAACAGATGCTCGGTCACAACCAGACCGAGCACCGAGTCGCCGAGAAACTCCAGGCGCTCGTTGGTAGGCAGTCCACCCTGCTCGTACGCGTACGACCGGTGTGTCAACGCGCGGTCGAGCAGCTCAGGATCAACGCTCATCCCGAGCTCGCTCAGGAGTTCTCCAGCAGGTAGGCGGATGGTGGTCGCCTCTGACCGGATCAGGACGAGAGAACCTGTCGACGGGCTCCGCGAGGCCCATACTGGCCGCATGACGGACATGCCATATGGGGCAGATGCTTCGCGCGGCAGGCCGGGTTCGCGCAGGTCACCAACGCGGGCACGGACGTCTTCCACTGGGAACGGCGATGTCGCGTATTGCTTCGCGACATTCGCCTCTTGGGAACTGCCACGACTTCACTCCTTGTTCCTCCGGCCGCTTTCGCCCGGAAATTTCATTGCCCGTTGGGCAGGCTGTAACCCATCGTAAGATTCACCGTCTCCACCCTCAAGGCCCCGCAGCGCATCCCATCGAGGGTCGAGACGCGGCCCGTGGCGGTGGTCAGGATTGTCGTTGAGGTTGGCGCCGCATTCGGCACACAACCCCGAGCAGTCATCCCGGCACAAGGGTTGGAACGGCAAATCAAGCACCACCTGGTCACGGAGCAGCGGCTCGAGGTCGATGAGGTCGCCCTCCAGCCGGCTAGCGAGGTCATCGTCCAGCTCGACCCCTGGGTAGACGTACAGCTCCTGGATGTCGACCTCCATCTCGTCGGAGATCTCACCAAGGCACCGGACGCACTCCCCACGGACCTTGACCGTGGCGCTGCCGCTGACTAGCACTCCCTCAACCACCGACTCAAGCCGAAGATCGAGCTCGACCGGTGATCCACGTGGTACTTCGATCACGCTGATTCCCAGGTCCGCAGGAGCCTCGACGGATGCACGAACCACCTTCATCGCGCCCGCGCGACGGCCCAGTTCGTGGGTGTCGAGGACCAAACCCGAACGTGGGTTCAGTGGGCGATGCGGCGAACTCATCGCAATCCTTCCAAGCCCAGCGGCCCCGATTCTCGTCGTGGCCGAGGTCCAACCCTACCGGCGGGTAGGCAACGGAGCCAAACTACGCGTTAATGTCATTGAGCACCCCTGGGTCATCAGGTCAGATTGGAGGCTTCAGGCGCTATTCCGCGAATGTGCGCTTGTCCAACCTCGGTAGCTCGCCCGTATCCAAGCCACTGCGCTCCGCCAGCCGGGCGCGAGCGGTCCGCACCTGGCTCGCCGTCTTGTGCAGCACGGACTCAAAGCTCGCCATACGCGCGTCGATGAACTCATCGATCTCCCGGCGCAACGCGGCGGCCTCTTGATCGGCCTCGGACCGCATCTGAGCGGCGACTTGTTCGGCCACCCGGACTACCTCGCTGTGCTGCGCAAGGCTCGCGGCATGCTCTCGCGCCTCAGCCAGGATCCGGCCTGCCTCTGCTTCGCCTTCGGCAACCTTGTATGCCGACGTGTCGATGACCTGCTGTGCATCGGCAATTTCGTCCGGCAGGTTGTCGATCACATCATCGATGGCCGCCAAGACTTCGTTTCGGTTGATGACGCAGGATGCCGACATCGGCATCGCCCGCGCGTTGAGAATGAGCTCGCGCAGATACGCCAGCTTTTCCTCAGCCGTTCCCCGCCCAACCATGGACGTTCCTACCCCAAAAGCCACCACGCTCGTCCCCTTTCGAGTGTGCTCTGCTTCCTAGTCTCGCGCACATGGACCCCGTCTCACACATCCGCTGCCGCTCCCGCATTCCGAGACGCGACCCGCGCCATCGTGCGCTCGGCGATCTTTGCCGGCAGAAAGGGCGTCACGTCGCCACCCAGCGTCGCCACCTCACGTACCAGGGAGGACGAGACGAATGCCCACTGCGGCGAGGTAGGCAGGAAGATGGTATCCACGCCCGTGAGTTTTCGGTTCATCTGAGCCATCTGGAGCTCGTAGCTGAAATCCCCGGCCCGCAAGCCTTTGCTGATGACATCAATGTCATGAGCTGCGCAGAAATCAACGAGCAGTCCACCGAACAAGGTCACCTCGACGTTGCTCCACTGGGCGCACTCATCGGCAAGCATCTCGACCCGCTCGTCCGGAGTGAAAAGGGCGCTCTTGGAGATGTTCGTCCCGACCGCGATCACCACGTCGTCGACGATCCGGGCGGTCCGCTCGATGACGTCGAGGTGCCCGTGAGTGACGGGGTCGAACGATCCTGGACAGACAGCTCTGGTCATGGCTCCTCCTCCCCAGGCCCGCCAGACTCCGGGGCGAGGGCCCCGAAGCACAAGATGGTCTCACCGTAGGCCCGAGTCCAGCGCTTTGCAGCGACATCTGGCCACACAAGCTCCGGGCTACGCCGAGATCGCTCGACCACGATCAAAGAGCCTCGGTCGACCCAGGCGTTGACCACGAGCTGCTCGATCTGGGCGCTGACCGTGGAGCTGTCCAGCTGATATGGCGGGTCAAGGAAGACGATGTCGAAAGGGCGAGATGGAGCCTTTCGGAGCACCTGCTCGACTGGCGTATTGACAATCTCGACAGCCAGCCCGAGGGCTTCGGCATTTTGCCTGCCGAGCTGGGCCGTACGAGGGTCACGCTCGACCAGCAGAACTCGGCTGGCGCCACGGCTGGCCGCCTCCAACCCAACAGCCCCCGAGCCCGCGTACAAGTCGCAGAAGGCGAGGCCGTCCAGAGACCGGTCGACGGGCGCCGCTGCTGTGCACGCCCACGCAGTAATGGCAGAGAACAACGCCTCGCGTACCCGATCGGTAGTCGGGCGGGCCCGGTCTCCTCGGGGCATTGCGATCCTTTGTCCGCCGCGAGACCCGGCAATGATCCGACTCACGAACACAGCTCGCCGCTGGGGCCGGACGTCGCTTCGCTCCCGCAAATTTTCATGAGCGCTCCAGCCAGTCCCCTGCCGCGTCCATCTCCACGTCGGTGACGATGTCGGCCAACCCAGCATCGCTCAGCTCGGGATTCTGGGCGATGCACTGCTCCGCCAGAGTACGGGCCTGGGCGATCAGATCGGCATCCTTCAGCACGCGAAGGAGCTTCAAACTCGATCGGCTCCCGGACTGGCTGGCGCCCAGCACGTCCCCTTCACGACGTTGCTCAAGGTCAACCTCGGCGAGGGCGAAGCCGTCACGAGTGGCGGCAACCGCATCCAGCCGCTGGTGCGCTGAGCTTTGTTCACTGGCGGTCGTCAGCAGCAGGCAGACACCGGGGTGAGCTCCGCGGCCGATCCGGCCCCGCAGTTGGTGAAGCTGAGAGATGCCGAAGCGGTCGGCGTCATGGATCACCATCACCGAGGCGTTGGGCACATCCACCCCAACCTCGACGACCGTCGTGGCGACCAGCACATCAATCTCACCGGCAGCGAAGCGGCGCATTACCGCGTCCTTCTCCTCGCTCGGCAGCTGGCCGTGCACCATCTCGACCCGCACGCTGGCCAGCGGCCCACTGCGCAACTCCTCAAACAGGTCCTCGACCGCAACGGCTGGCGTTGCTTCGCCGTCAGCGTTGCCACCCAAGTTTTCGTCGTCTGTGCCGGGCGAACTGCTGGAAGAGATCCGTGCGCAGACCACATACGCCTGGCGACCGCGGCCTACTTCTTCCACGATGCGCTGCCAGCCCCGCTGGACCCATGACGGCTGGTGCATGGCATCAACAACGACAGTCCTCACCTCCGCCCGCCCAGCCGGAATCTCCCGCAAGGTCGAGGTCTCCAGGTCACCGAAGACCGTCATGGCCACCGACCGCGGGATCGGCGTCGCGGTCATCACCAAGACATGTGGCCGCGTCTTCGCCTTGGCGCTCAATGCAGCGCGCTGCTCCACTCCGAACCGATGTTGTTCGTCGACCACAACGAGACCGAGGTCGGCGAAATGCACATCGGAGCTGAGCAAGGCGTGCGTGCCGATGACGATTCCAGCCTCGCCCGAGGCTGCTTGAAGCGTTGCCTGCCGACGGCGCCCCGCGGAAAAGGACCCAGTGATCAACACGACGCCGGTCGCGTGGTCCGGGGCGTCAAGAGTGCCACCACTTGCCAGCTCGCCGAGCATCCGGGTGATTGTCTGGAAGTGCTGAGCCGCCAGCACTTCGGTCGGCGCCAGGAGTGCTGCCTGACCGCCGGCATCGACTACCGCCAACATTGCGCGCAAGGCGACCAGCGTCTTGCCCGACCCGACCTCACCTTGCAGCAGTCGCTGCATAGGACGAGTCCGGCCAAGGTCGGCCATGATCTCCTCACTGACCGCGATTTGACCCTCGGTGAGGATGAACGGCAACCGCTCGTCGAACGCATCGAGCAGGCCACCGGCCCTCCGTGTCCGTGGCACTGCCCGATGCGAGGCAGCATCCGCCCGCCGGTACGCCATGGTCAGCTGCAGAGCGAAGGCCTCGTCGAACCGCAGCCGGTCCCGGCCAGCCGCGGCGACTGTTCTATCCGTGGGCTGGTGCACGGCTCGGTAGGACGCCTCCAGATCCATCACCTTGGCTGCTTGGCGAACCCACCTCGGGAGAGGATCCTCGATACCCGCCACGAACTCCAGGACAAGCCCGGCACAGTCGGCGATCGTCCAGGTGCGAAGCTTGCCGGCCATCGGGTAGAGGCCGACGAGCGGGACGCCGGAGGCCGACGCTAGCGACGCGTTGTGCGCCGCGCCACCGATCACGGCACCGTGCTCGTCGAGAATGACGAAGTCTGGATGCGCGAGCTGCAGCCTGCCGTTGAACGTGGTCACTTTGCCCGCGAAGATGCCTCTGGCACCCGGGTGCAGCTGGCCCTGCCAATAGCTGATCAATCGGGGTTGACCGAAGAAAGTGCAGGTCAACCTACCGCGATGATCGGTGATGGTGGCCTCAAGTCGCGGCTTGCTCGGGAGCCGATAGTTCGGGCGATCAGGAAGGTTGAAGGTCCGAGCATCCACAACCTCTGCCATGACCGCGACCTCCTCACCTTCCTGGAGTAGCGCGAGGTCGCTCAGCTCGGTGCCGGAGAAATAGCGGCGTGGCACATGCCGCATCAGATCGCCGACGGTGAAGATCTTCAGCGGCTCGAACTGCTTGGCGGTCTTGGAGCCGAGGACCTTCTCCAGACGAGTCGTCAGTCGGCGGAAAGCGTCGGTCTGCCACGGTGAACCGACGGGTTTCAGTGTGGTCATTCCACCCCGAGCAGCAGCGGGTAACGCGGCTGTCGCCCGTCCAAGACCTCGACATCGACTGTGCTCGACCACTCCCGTACGCGTGCCGCCAAACCATACAACAGGTCTTCGGCAGCACCGAGCCCGCGGACCAGCGTCACCAGCTCGCCACCGGCAGCGAGCAGTCGCTCGATCACCTGCCATGCCACCTCGGCCATCGACGTACCGATAACGACCACGTCTCCTTCGACGGCGCCGAGCACGTCGCCCGGCTGGCAGCGTCCGGCCATGGTCATCGCAGGCTTCTCGGCCACGGTGACCGCACCGTGTCGGGCGTGGCCGGCGGCGCTACTCATGGCCACGACCACCGACTCGAAGTCCGCCGATGGTTCATGAACTGCCATGGCGGCCAGGCCCTGCACCTGGGCAAGGGTCGGGATGATGCCGACCCGGCGGCCGGTTCGGCGCAGCTCCGCCGCGACATGGTCAGCGCTCTTGAGGTTCTCGGTGCCGTTAGGCAAGATCACCAGGTCGCCACAGGTTCGATCCGCCGCAGTCCGCAGCTCCTCGACCGTGACATCACCCCCTCTCGTGAGCAGCGGCACCCCACCGAGCGAGACGACGGCCTGAGCTAACCCGGAGCCGGCGACCACCGCCAGGACACTTCGACGGCCGGCGTCCGAACTCGGCGGCAGCGCGGTGATCCGGATCTGGCTCAGCTCACCCAGCGGGAGCGCAGCCTCGACCGCTGCCCCGGCCTCGCCGAGGTGAACGTGCACCTGCGCGATGGCCTCGTCACCCACGATGACCACGCTATGGCCGAGTTCTGACAGCCGCTCGCGCAGCGCGTCCAGATCCGATGGCCGGGCGCCGCGGACCGTGTACATCACCTCGTACTCGCCCGTCCTCCTCGGCCGCTCCAACCGCATCCCCGCCAAGCGCGGAACGCCTGCTGTCAGGGGCTGAGCCGGCGCTCCGCCGAGCACTTCGGCCAGCACATCAATGAGCAGGACGTACGCCTGACCGCCCGCATCGACCACACCAGCCGAGGCCAGGACGTCGAGCTGCTCCGGCGTACGCGCCAAGGCGTCGTGTGCCGCACGTTCTGCGGCCAAGACGACGGCCAGAGCGTCATCAGGTTGCCTGGTCGCCGCCTGCTCGGCAGCGTCCGCAGCCGCGTCCGCAACCGTCAGGATCGTACCGGCGACAGGACGGGCAACAGCGCGCCGTGCCGCGACAGCCGCCGACCGCAACAGCGTGGCAACGAGGGTCCCGCGGGGCATTGATCGCAACGCCGGCAGGTCGTTCTCCAGTGTCCGGCAGACGCTGACGAACATCTCGGCGACGATTGCTCCCGAGTTGCCGTGCGCGGAAAGGATCGCCGCCTGAACGGCTGAATCGACGCTGGCCGGCTCTAGGTTGGGGACCCCTTGGGAGATCCCTGTCATGGTCAGCTTGAGATTCGATCCGGTGTCGGCGTCGGGCACAGGAAAGACGTTGATCGCGTTCAAAGCGTCGGCGGAATCACCGATGACGATTGTCGCCCGGCGCAACCAACCGTCGTAGGCCTCCCAGAGCGTGGGCGTCTGCTCGCCGAGCCTGGCTGACACGCCCCCACCCTAATCGCAAGACCGGCAGCGATTGGCCTGCGCTGGCGCTGTCGGGTACTCTTTTCCGGTTGCCCACCTCGGGCATCTTGACCTGTATGACCTCACTTGGGAGCGAACTCCAGTGGCTGCGGTATGCGACGTATGCGGCAAGAGGCCCGGATTCGGCCACAACGTGCCCTGGTCGAAGAAGAAGACCAACCGGCGCTGGAACCCGAACATCCAACGCGTCCACGCGAACGTGTCCGGCAGCCCTAAGCGGCTCAACGTCTGCACTTCGTGCATCAAGGCCGGCAAAGTAGCCCGCTGACCTTACCCCCCGGGCACCCCGGCTCAGGCGTCGAGCTTGTCTGCGTTTCTCAGGCCTGGATGACCACAGGGATGATCATCGGTCGCCGTCGGTGGGTGTCGCTCACCCACCTGCCCAGCTGCCGTCTAATCACCTGCTGAAGCCGGAAGGTGTCGTCCACGCCCTCCTGAAGCGCCGCCTCCAGGGCAGCCACGAGAAGTGGGCGCACGTCGTCGAACACCGAGTCGTCTTCCACGAAGCCGCGAGCATGGATGTCCGGACCGCTGACGATCTGGGAGGCGTGTGTGTTGACCACCGCGACGACTGAAATGAAGCCTTCCTCACCGAGGATGCGCCGATCGCTCAATGAGAGCTCGGAGATATCGCCGATCGTGGTGCCATCGACGAAGATGTAGCCGGCATCGACCTTGCCGACGATTCTCGCCATGCCTCGCTCGAGGTCGACGACCATGCCGTCTTCAGCAATGATGGTGCGTTCCCTCGGAACGCCCGTTGCCACCGCCAAGTCTCCGTTGGCAGAGAGGTGCCGGACCTCCCCGTGCACCGGCATGACGTTACGGGGCTGGATGAGGTTGTAGCAGTAGAGCAGCTCCCCCGCGCTGGCATGCCCGGACACGTGGACGAGCGCATTCCCCCTGTGCACCACGTGGGCACCGAGCCTGGTCAGGCCGTTGATCACCCGATAGACCGCGCTCTCGTTGCCCGGGATGAGTGAGCTGGCCAGCACCACGGTGTCGCCGGCCTTCAGCTGGATCACTGGGTGCTCACGGTTGGCCATCCGTGACAGTGCCGACAGCGGCTCACCTTGCGATCCGGTGGAGATGATCACCACGTCCTCGGGCGGGTAGTTGTCGATGTCGCGTTGCTCGATCAAGGTGTTGCCTGGAACCCTCAGGTAGCCCAGATCTCGAGCGACACCCATGTTGCGAACCATCGAGCGGCCGACGTAGACCGCCTTGCGCTGGTGAGCAACCGCTGCATCGAGCACCTGCTGCACGCGGTGCACGTGGGAGGCGAAGCACGCGACGATCACGCGCTGCCGACTGCTGGCAACCACCCGCTCAAGAGCAGGAGCGATGTCTCGCTCCGGTGTGGTGAAGCCCGGCACTTCAGCGTTGGTGGAATCGACCATGAACAAGTCGACACCCTCCTCACCGAGCCGGGCGAAGGCGCGCAGGTCGGTGATCCGGCCGTCCAGCGGCAACTGATCGAGCTTGAAGTCACCCGTGTGCAAGATGAGACCGGCTGGGGTCCGGATGGCGACAGCCAAGGAATCGGGGATCGAGTGGTTGACAGCGATGAACTCGCAATCGAACTTGCCGATGCTGATCCTGTCACCGTCGGTGACGACGCGCTGCGAGACGTTCCTGAGGCGGTGCTCCCGCAGCTTCTCGGCCAGCAGCGCCAGCGTCAGTTTGGACCCGATGAGCGGGATGTCGGGTCGCTGTCGCAGCAGGTACGGAACAGCGCCGATATGGTCCTCGTGGCCGTGTGTGAGCACCAGGCCGTTCACATCTTGAAGGCGCTCACTGATCGCGTCGAAGCCAGGCAAGATCAGGTCGACACCAGGATGATCGTCTTCGGGAAACAGCACACCGCAGTCGATCAGCAGCATCTGGCCGTCGAACTCAACCGCGGTCATGTTGCGACCGACGTCGCCCAAACCGCCTAACGAGACAACGCGCATCGCGGTCGGTGCCAGCAAAGGCGGGATCTGCAAGCTACTGGCTGCCACGGGAGGAAGGGTACAGGCCGGATAGCATCACGCCGTGAGTTCAGCCTCCGGTGAACCGATTGCCGACTCCGTGCGCCTTGCCTGGCCAGCCGAGGCGGCGAGTATTGCCAAGCTGCAGCGACGGTTCTGGGCCACGCAGTGGTCGGCTGAACTCGCCGAGTTGATGCTGGCATCTGTCTCATTGACGGAGATGACCGACTCGTGGCTTTCGGCGATTGAACGACCCCCGCAGGCAGCGTTCCGGGTGCTGGTCGCGACCGACGGCACGCGCGCCGTGGGATTTGCCACCACCATGCCCAGTCAGGATGACGATGCGGACCCGAGTACGGACGGCGCGATCGATCAGTTCGTTGTGGATCCGGCGGCGCAACATCGAGGCCACGGTTCGCGGCTGCTCAACGCCTGCGCGGACACACTCCGGGCCGATGGCTTCGCCCGTGCCTGTTGCTGGGTGAACGCAGACGACGACGCACTCCGGCGCTTCCTCACCGCTGCTGGTTGGGCTGCCGATGGGGCGACCCGCGAAATCGGGTCAGAGGACGAGTCCATTCGCCTCAAACAGCTCCGGCTTCACACCAACCTCGCGGCCGACCGCTGAGGCTCGTGGCCACCCGCTCGTGCCCTACGCCAGGAATCCGGTGCTTGGTCCGTCGTTCAGGTGCGTGCATCGCAAGGCCGACGAGGGAGGCATTCCGAGTCGCCGCGAGGTGGGTGCCTGGGCGGCACGAACCGACAAAGAGACTTAGGAAGCACGACACCAGTGAGGCTTCGCCTCTGAC
>DASUYM010000277.1:0-13979 GCA_036377435.1 Propionibacteriaceae bacterium | reverse complement strand
GTGGTGGCGACCGCTTGGGCGATCACGAACGCGATGATCTGAACCGTGAGCCGGCTCAGGCCCTGGGCGGTGAGCAGAGTGAAGAGCACGCTGAACAGGCCGACCTGCAAGGCAAAGGTCACCGCGTACAGGACCACGACCGCGATGAATCGGCGCGTGGAGGGCGAGGCCCGGAAAGTCCAGCGCCGGTTGATCAGATATGCGGTCGTGGTTCCGGCTATGAAGGACATCGCCTTGGCCGGTGTGTGCCCCAAGCCCAGAGCCATCAAGATCACCAACAGTCCGAAGTCGACGATCGCCGAGAACCCTCCGGTGATGATGAATCGGGTGAGCTGCGCCGGCAGCGGGAGGGCGCTCTCACGCTCGTCGACCGGCAGCTCGATCGGCTGCGGGAGTTGGTGGGGATGTTCGCTCATCAACCGTTTTCCCGCCAGCTTGGCCACCGCGGAGCGCGGTGGGTGTTGAAAGCCTCGATGCCCTCCACCCTGTCGGCGGAGAATGCGGCCTCTTCCCACGCCCGGCTCTCGATCTCCAGGCCGCTGATGAGGTCAACGTCGACGCCTCGCCGAAGCGCGCGCTTGGCCGCGCGGAGACTGATCGGGGACTTGGCGGCGATCTCCTTCGCGAGCTGATGTGCGCTGCTACGAGCCGCGCCCTCGGGAACGAGTCGGTCGACAAGCCCGATTCGCAGCGCCTCCTCCGCGGCGACTCTCCGCCCGGTCAGCACCAGATCGGCCGCGCTGTTCAGCCCGATCCGGCGAGGCAGCAGCTGGGTACCACCGCCGCCTGGAATCAGGCCAAGGCCTACCTCGGGCAGTCCAAAGACGGCGCTGGCTGATGCGATGATCAGGTCGCAGCACAGCGCCAATTCGCAGCCGCCGCCCAACGCAAAACCGTCCACGGCGGCGATCATGGGAACCGGTAGCTCGAGTAGTGCCGCGAACGCCTCCTTGACTGCCAGCCGCTGCCGACGAAGATCATCGTTGTCAAAGTTCCGACGTTCCTTGAGGTCAGCCCCCACACAGAAGGCCCTATCCAGCGCGCTCGAAATGATCACCACACTGATCTGATAATCGAGAGCCAGCTCGATCGCGGCCTGACCAAGGTGCCGGAGCTGGTCTGTGGACAAGGCGTTCATGGCCTCGGGGCGATTCATGATCACCTCGGCGATGTGGGCCGAGGGTCGCCCGATCTCGACAGTCATGAGCGAGGCGCAGGCGGGTTCTGAGTGCCCTGAGGGCCGAACAGCAGCTGAGTGATCTCCCGACTTACGTGCTCAACATTGGGCACATCCCGCAGCACGACCATGCCGTCCTCGGCGGCAGTCTGGACATTGAGCGAGCCACAACCGAGCATCCGATCCATCAGGCTGCGCTCGTAGGACACCTCATTGATCCGATTCAACGGAAGATCCTTGCCGATCTTGTTGAGGATGCCACTGCGGGTGATCAGCCGCCGGTTGGTAATCGTGTACGTGGTGGTCCTCCAGCGCAGGAACGGTAGTAGCACCAGCCAGATGGCCAGTACCACACCCAGCACGGCGATTGCGAGCTGACCGATGGGCCGGGCCTCGCGCGGGATCAAGGCGGCTCCGGCGCCGACCGCGGCAGCGATCAGGACGAAAGCCAGCGCAGGCAAAATCATCGCCTTGACGTGGGTCCTGGTATGGATGACCACATGCTCGTCGGCACTAAGCAGTTTCGCCGGGAGAGCCACGCCCTCAATGCTGACACACGCACTCCACTAGGACTGTAGATGAACAACGTCGCCAGCACCGTACACGGCCGATCCTGAGCTCGTCCGGACGACGAGCCGGCCGTGCTCATCGATGCGGTCGGCGATCCCCTCGACGTTCCGCTGCTCGCTCAACAGCACCCGAACGTGGCGACCGATTGTGTCGCATCGCTCCGCATAGGAGGCGGCCAGAGAAGCGTCATGTCCAGCCTGTGCCTCCCATCGGCCGTAGAGGAGTTCAAATGCGGCCAGCACAGTGGCAATGACCGCGGTACGCGAGGGCGGCACCTCCTCGAGCTCGCGAGCAGCGATTGCAAGCGACGTGGCACTCGGCACTGGCAACTGCTCCTCGTCGAGGCTGACATTGATGCCGATACCAACCACGCAGGCCGGGCCCTGGGAGGTGTCGACTCGCTCGGAGAGGATGCCGCAGACCTTGCGGCCGGCGACCAGCACATCGTTGGGCCACTTGAGCACTGCGGGCAGGTTCGCAGCGCGACGCACGCCGTCGGAGACCGCAAGACCCGCCAACAATGACAACCAGCTCCAGCGGCTCGGATCGATACCGTCCGGCCGCACCAGGATGGACATCGCTATACCCGATCCGGGTGGCGCCGTCCAGCTGCGACCCTGCCGGCCGCGCCCGGCCGACTGGTATTCGGTGATCAGGACCGTGCCCGGAGCTTCGCCTTGCCGGGCCCGAACCGCCAGATCGGCGTTCGTCGAGCCGGTCTCTGCAACCAGATCGACCCTCTGCCAGAGGCCGCCCGGCCTTATCAGCTCCTGCCGAAGCTCCGCGAGGTCAATCACGTCATCGGTCGGCATACCCGGGACCCTAGCCAGCACTGCGAGCGTCGGGAATCGCGCCCCGCCGTGCTGAGGAGGATTGAGCAGGCACGTCTCATGGTCTGCGAGTGATGACAAAGTAGGCAGGTTCTCGATGTTCGCGCCGCCGATCTTCCAACACATTGCGTGAGCACAGCGAGCACTAGCCCCAGCGGCGAGCTGTGTGCAGGCGGAGATGACGGACCAACGCCTTTCCGTTCCGTCAGCTCGGAGAAGACGGCGGCAGCCCAGCGAACAGCGCAGCGAACGAAGCGAGCAATCAAACACAGCGATGCGCGAGCAGCGCAATGAAATGGTTAGAGTCCGGTTCATGAATCGTACGATTCCAGCGCCGGACATCCACACCACCGCCGGAAAGCTGGCCGACTTGGACCGCAGGATATTGGAGGCCGTCCACGCAGGGTCAGCAGCCGCCGTCGAGAAGCAGCACGCCAGAGGCAAGAAGACAGCCCGTGAGCGGGTCATGATGTTGCTGGACACGGACTCATTCACCGAACTGGACGAGTTCGCCAGACATCGCTCGACATCGTTCGGCATGGAGAAGCGGCGACCCTACGGTGACGGCGTGGTCACCGGCTTCGGCACCATCGAGGGACGGCCGGTCTGCGTATTCAGCCAGGATGTGACTGTCTTCGGGGGCAGCTTGGGCCAGGTGTACGGAGAGAAGATTGTCAAGATCATCGACTTTGCCTTGAAGACGGGCTGTCCGATCATCGGTCTCAACGAAGGAGGCGGCGCTCGCATCCAAGAAGGCGTCGTCTCGCTGGGCCTGTATGGGGAGATCTTCCGGCGCAATACGCATGCCTCTGGAGTCATTCCGCAGATCTCATTGATCATGGGCGCGGCTGCTGGCGGCCACGTCTACTCCCCTGCTCTGACCGACTTCGTCGTCATGGTGGACCAGACCTCACAAATGTTCATCACCGGCCCGGACGTGATCAAGACGGTGACTGGCGAGGACGTGTCCATGGAGGAGTTGGGTGGCGGGCGTACCCACAACACCAAGTCGGGCAACGCGCACTATCTCGCTGCAGATGAGGAAGATGCGATCGCCTATGTGCGGGCCCTGATCGGCTTCCTGCCGCAGAACAACCTCGAGGACCCGCCTGTATTCGACGTGGAGAATGCACTCGAACCAGACGAGTTGGACCGTGATCTTGACTCGCTGATCCCGGATTCGCCTAACCAGCCGTATGACATGCACGAAGTGATCTCGCGCGTCCTTGACGACTCTGACTTTCTCGAGGTTCAGGCGCTCTTCGCACCCAACCTGGTGGTGGGATTCGGCCGGATTGATGGGCGCAGTGTCGGTGTGGTGGCGAATCAGCCCCTGCATTTCGCTGGATGTCTGGACATCGACGCTTCGGAGAAGGCTGCGCGCTTCGTCCGGACCTGCGATGCGTTCAACATCCCAGTGATCACTTTCGTTGACGTGCCCGGATTCCTTCCAGGAACTGATCAGGAATGGAACGGCATCATCCGGCGCGGCGCGAAGCTTATCTACGCCTATGCGGAAGCGACGGTGCCGCTCGTCACAGTGATCACCCGCAAAGCTTACGGTGGCGCGTACGACGTGATGGGATCTAAGCACCTAGGTGCAGACTTGAACCTGGCGTGGCCTACTGCGCAGATCGCGGTCATGGGAGCACAGGGAGCGGTGAACATCTTGTATCGCAAGGAACTCGCGGCAAGCGATGATCCTGAGACGATGCGCGCGAGGCTGGTCACCGAGTACGAGGACGAACTGGCCAACCCATATCTCGCCGCCGAGCGTGGCTACGTCGACGCGGTGATCAACCCGCACAAAACGCGCGCGGAGATCACCCGGGTACTGCGGCTGCTGCGCACGAAGCGCCAGACCTTACCTCCGAAGAAGCACGGCAACATCCCGCTATGACTGGCGCCGATGATCAGAAGCTGGAATTTTCCGTGGTCAAAGGCTCACCGACGGAGGACGAGCTCGCAGCGGTGGTCACGGTGCTCACGAGGCACTTCGCTCATCCGCGGCAAGGGGAGGTGACGCCAGCTCGATCTGGCTGGTCGGCGTACTGGCGATCGGTCCGCAGCCCGATTCCGCCTGGTCCGAGTGCCTGGCGAATGTCGGGACTGGCGCAGTAGTAGTGTCGCTGCCGACCAATCGGTACAGTCGCGCGCAGTGCCCCATGCTCCGATCTCCGGGCGCTGCCGCTGGCAGCTCGCAGAAAGGCGCAACGGTGAGTGCTGTAGAAGACATCCTGGCCGACATTCCGATGGACCAGCTTGCCGCGCAGCTGGGAGTTGACGAAGCCACCGCCGAACAGGCGACGCGTCAGGCAATCCCTGCGCTTCTCGGCGGAATGCAGGCTAACGCCGAAGATCCCGCAGGCGCCATTTCGTTGGCTGGAGCGCTCAGTGACCACCCGAGCGATCTGATCGAGGGCGGCGTCGATCTTGACCAGGTGGACCCCGATGACGGTGAGAAGATCGTCGGCAACATCTTCGGCCCTAACCAAGATCAAGTCGCGCAGACCCTCGGTGGCAATCTCGGCGGCCAGGCTGGCGGGCTCATCCAACGCCTACTGCCGATCTTGGCGCCGATCGTGCTCGCCTATCTGTCCAAGCGCCTCATGGGGCAGCGCCAAGGGAGCGGCCAGGACGACCCGCTCGGCTCGATCCCGGGCGGCGGCGCCAGCGGGTCCAGCAATCCGCTGAATGATCTGCTGAACTCAATGCTCGGAGGTGGCGCCGCAGCTGGTGGTAGCGCTGGGCAAGCGTCCGGCGGGTCGATTCTCGACGTACTGGGTGGCCTCCTCGGAGCGGGGCGTCGCTAAGTCACCGGCCGAACGAGAACCTCGACTAACGGGCCCTCAGTCTGCCTGTCGCTCACAGAGCTGGCTGATGCACGACCAACCGTTTTGACGGTTGTGATGGCAAACGTGCACATCAGCAACCCACCTGCCGTCCTTGTTGACGCCTGTGATGGGAAACGTACGCACCAGTAGCGAAAAAGCTTGGAGCGTATCTACGGGCCCACGAAACCCGCCGGTCAGGACCCCCTCTACGCTGTCCCCCATGTCCGCGCGCTCAGGGACTCAGCCGGATTCGGACGAGCAATCCAAGCCACGCATTCGCGAGGTCGATGCCATTGCGGATCGTTACGTCGATGAGTGCGTCGCGCGCTATCCCGAGACGGCAACTTTCCTTGGGATCCCCGATCACGACGACTCCTGGAGTGACTACTCCCCAAGCGGCCTGGCGGATCGGGTCGCCCATATCCGCCGGACAATCGCTGCGCTACATGCGGCCGCGCCCTGCGATGAGCGGGAGAACACGGCGAAGGAAGCAATGCTGGAGCGGCTTGGCATGGACGTCGAGCTGTACGACGCCCACATCACGGCCTCACGGGTGAGTGTGATCGGCGGCCAGGCACAGGAAATCCGGGCCATCTTCGACCTGATGCCTACCGACTCCGAGGATGCCTGGCGCAACATAGCTGCCCGGCTTCGGTCGGTCCATCGTCCGCTGGGCCAGGTTCGCAACACTCTGAGCGCCGAGGCTCGAGAGGGCAACATCTCCGCCGTCCGACAGGTCAACGCGACCATCGATCAGATCCGGTCCTGGACCGGCGAGACCGGAGACGACGACTTCTTTGCGGCGCTGATCGCCCGAGCGCCAGAGGACGCCACACTGCACTCCGATCTCAGCAGGGCGGCGGACGAGGCACGACAGGCGTTCTCGAGCTTCGCCGACTGGCTGGGTAGGTCCCTCGCGCCTCTCGCCCCAAGTCTCGACGCCGTCGGCGAGGAGCGGTACGCCCTCGACTCACGCTATTTCCTCGGGGCGGTGATCGACCTCGATGAGGCCTATCACTGGGGATTCGAGGAATTGCATCGAATCCAGGAGACTCAACGGACCATTGCAGAAGACCTCGTCGGCGAGCCAGATATCAAGGCGGCGTACGCGGCGCTCGATGCAGATCCGCGACGCCGGATCGAGGGTGCCGAGGGATTCCGCGCATGGATGCAGGACCTCGCCGACCAGGCCGTTGCCAACCTCGCCGGCAAGCACTTCGACATCCCGGACCCCATCAAAAAGCTCGAGTGCTGCATCGCTCCGACTCACGACGGCTCCATCTACTACACCGATCCGGCCGAGGACTTCTCTCGTCCAGGGCAGATGTGGTGGGCGGTACCGGAAGGGATCGACACCTTCTCCACCTGGAAGGAAGTCACCACCGTCTACCACGAGGGTGTGCCGGGTCATCATCTGCAGATCGCGCAGAATGCGTACCGGTCCGAGCTGCTGAACCGATGGCAGCGCAAGCTCTTGTTCTGCTCAGGCCATGGCGAGGGGTGGGCGCTGTACGCCGAGCGGCTGATGGATGACCTCGGATACCTCGAGCCGGGGGATCGGATGGGAATGTTGGATGCCCAAGCGTTCCGGACGATCCGAGTGATCATCGACATCGGCATGCATCTGCAATTGCAGATCCCCAGGATCAATGCGTGGCACTTCCGACCCGGCGAGCGCTGGACTCCAGCCGCCGGCTTTGAGTTCATGATGGACAACTGTTCGACCGACGAGCCGACGCTGCGCTTCGAACTCAATCGCTATCTCGGCTGGCCGGGCCAGGCGCCGTCCTACAAGATCGGAGAGCGGATCTGGATGGATGCTCGTGAGGAAGCGCGCAGGCGACGAGGCGCGGCTTTCGACCTCAGTAAATTCCACTCCGACGCGTTGAATCTGGGGCCGCTAGGACTTGATCCGCTGCGCGCTGCGCTCGCTCGGATCTGAGCGCCGGTGGCATCCCAGATCCGTCTTGTTCTTGCCTCGGCATCCGATGCCCGGCTCCGGACTCTGCGCAATGCAGGACTTGATCCTGAGGTCATCGTGTCTGGAGTCGACGAAGACTCAGATCGAGTTGAGACTGTGCCCGGGCTGACTACCCTGCTCGCCCAGCGCAAGGCGGAGGCTGTGAGCGCCCAAATTGATCATGGACCGGGGACGACAGTGGTGATCGGCTGCGACTCGATGCTCGAGCTCGATGGCAGGGGCTACGGCAAGCCGGGAACAGCTGCTGAAGCTGCGCGACGCTGGCAAGCGATGAGCGGGCGGTTTGGGCTGCTGCACACCGGTCACCACGTGATGCTCCATCAAGGCAAAGCAATCACCACTCGAACCGCAATCGCGTCCACCCTGGTGCACTTCGCCGAGCTCACCGATGAGGAGATCGAAGCCTACGTGGCCAGCGCTGAACCCCTCCACGTGGCCGGCGGGTTCACCGTTGATGGCCTCGGCGGCCCGTTCATCACCGGAATTGAGGGTGATCACCACAATGTTGTCGGCCTGAGCCTGCCGCTGCTCCGTACCATCCTGTCCGAGCTCGGCATCTCGTGGCCGAGCCTGTGGCGGGTTTGATGCTCCGCTCGCTCTCCGCTCGCTCCACGTGGATCGCGCTTTGTAACCGCATACTTCGTCGTCGCTCGGGGATGAAAAGCGTGCTCCCTCGCTCATTCACAGCACGGCGGCGCGCGATCCCTGCCCGATTGCTGAAGGGTTGCTGAAGGACGGGCGGCGTCAGCCGGCCTGGTGCCTTTCCTGACCAAGACTGGAATCAGCCCGGAGAGGTCCGCGGGTGAGGCATCCAGTGGCTCGGCGAGCGTCGGTATCGCGCGCCCGCCGTGCTGAGGAGGAGAGCAGACGCGCTCTGCCGTCTGCGAATGACGACGAAGTAGGCGGGGTCGAGCGCGATGCACGAGCAGAGCACAAGAAAGGGGAGCACCGCATGAAGGAGTTAACCAAGATCATCGTTGCCGGAGTCGGCACCGTTGCCCTGGCCGGAGGCATTGGCGCGGGACTCGCGTACGCGGACACGCCAACGGACCAGCCGACGTCAACTCCGACCCCTACAGCGACGACCAGCCCAACGGAGACACCCGCAGCCGAGCCCAGTGGCAAGCGTGATCAGAACGGCTTCCGCAAGCGTTCTGTTCGCCGGCACCTACGATTTGTCGGGCGCGCGGTGCATGGTGAGGTCACCCTTGCCGGCGAGAAGCATCGAGTGATCGCGTTCCAGAGGGGTGGTGTGCAGAAGGTCAGCCGAACATCGCTCACGGTGAAGAGTTACGACGGCTTTGTCGAGACGTACGTGCTAAGCGATGACACCAAGGTGCGCGAGAACGGGGACAAATCAAAGTTGTCAGAGATCGAAATCTCTGACCGGGTCATGGTCGTCGCCACGAAGGAAGACTCGACTCTCACCGCACGGCGAGTGATCGTACGCGACGAGTAGCGTCATGCGCGCTGAGTCCGTCGAAGCGCTGCATGGATGCACCCTTCGAGAGGCTCACGGCGCATCTAAAGCCCCGCCACGGTAAGCACGATCAAGATCACATTCAGCGCTGTGACGGTGCCGATGACCAACCAGGCGACGCCGATTGTTGCTCGCCTGCTCGGCACCAGGTGCATCAGCTTGGAATCGGATGCAATTCGAACCAGCGGGACCAGCGCAAACGGAATCCCGAATGACAAGATCACTTGAGACAAGATCAGCAACCGAGTTGGTTCCAGCCCCAGCCCAAGCAAGATCAATGCCGGAACTGCCGTCAGCACTCGGCGCCAAATGATCGGGATCCGACGTCGTAGCAGGCCGTCCATGATGACCGAGCCGGCATATCCGCCGACCGAGGTTGAGGCCAAGCCCGACGCCAGCAAAGCCAATGCGAACAGGCCGGCGATGAGCGGACCCAGCTCAGCTCCGATGGCGCTATGAGCGGCCTGCAAGCCGTCCACATTCAAACCGCTCAGGGTGCTAGCAGCCAGCAGCAGCATGCCGACGTTGACAGTGCCCGCGACCAGCATGGCCAACCCAACATCGAGTCGGATCGTCCTCAACATTGGCGCGGCGCAGTCCGGATCCGCCCGCCCGTGCCGGTCACGGATCAGCGCGGAATGCAGATAGATGGCGTGCGGCATCACCGTTGCGCCGAGCATGCCGACCGCAAGGACAGCGCTTTCGGCGCCATCCAGGCGCGGCACGAGGCCGGCGAGAGCCTGCTCGGGGTCCGGGGGTGAGGCGACCAAGCCGGCAAGAAAACCGATCGTCACGATGGCCAGCATGCCGGTGATGACGCGTTCAAAAGTGCGCTGGCTGCGACTGTTCTGCAGGAACAGCAGTCCAGTGGACACCGCGGTCGTGATGAGCGCTCCGGTCACCAGCGGCACGCCGAAGAGCAGGTTGAGTGCGACGGCGCCGCCGACAATCTCGGCCAGATCGGTTGCCATCGCTACCAGTTCGGCCTGGATCCAGTAGCAGATTCGCGGAAGTCGAGCATTGCGGCGAGCCACCAGCGCCGGCAGTGTCTCGCCGGTCAGCCAGCCCACCTTCGCAGATAGGTACTGCACGAGACCAGCCATCAGCGTTGCCCCGACGAGCACCCACAGCAACAGATAGCCGAAGGCTGCACCCGCCTGGGTGTTGGTCGCAACATTGCCGGGATCGACGTACGCAACGGCTGCAACGAAGGCCGGGCCGAGCAGTCGGGTGCGCTGCAGCAGCGCCTCTCTCTGCAGCAACATCAACTCATGTGTCCTGACCTGGAATCCGACCTTGCCATGAGGGAGGCTACCTGCCGAGCGCTCGGCCTCTCATGCCGCCTCAGCGCGGCCGCAGCAGCACCGCCGATCCGCGGTCATCGCCAGTGAAGCTCCCGCTCCAGCCGTGACCGGCAAAAGTCATCGTGTTCGATGCCGGACGATCCGCAGTGATCTCGAAACGGGCTGCCGGCAACGCACGCAGCAGGTACGACCTCATCTCCGCCGGCGACGGAGACGAAACGACGGCCGCGACGTTGTTTGGCTGGTCCACCTTTGCCGTGATAACGGCGGTACGCGGCAGCGAGAACTGCTGAACCGGTCCATTGAGGTAGCCGAGTGCGGCGAGCGTGATGCCGTCCGGCGGAATCGACGGTGGTCGCGCTGATGAGGCGGTCGGCGTGGCCGAACTGGCGTCGTTCGGATAGCCGGCGCTGCATCCCACAAGCAGGCAACCAAGAAGCGCCGCGGCGGCCGCGAGCACGTGGCTACTCTTGATCCGCACGGGCTCCAACGTAGTGTCCTCCGACCAGCGTCCAGCGGCGGCCGCAGCTCTAGCAAGGGATGGATAATCTAGCGTCTTGATGTCCGAGTCCACGGAGGTTGCCGTTCGCCGCAGCCGGGTGCCAGCCACTGTCCGCGCTACGCGACCTCGCCAATGGGTCAAGAACCTCCTCGTCTTCACCGCACCGCTGGCCGCTGGCCGGCTCTTCGAGCCAGCCGTGATCAGGGGGGCCGCGCTGGCCTTCGTCGCGTTCTGCCTGGTGAGCGCCGCCGTCTACCTCGTCAACGATGTGCGCGACGTGGAGGAAGACCGGCAGCATCCCACCAAGCGCTTCCGGCCGATCGCTGCCGGTGAACTGCGGCCCGGTACCGCTCTCGCGCTGGCAACCGTGCTCGGCCTCTGCGGGCTGGCTCTGAGTTTCTTCGTGTCTGTGCCACTCGGGATCACCGCGCTCGTCTATGTAGCTCTTCAGATGCTCTATTCGGCCTACCTCAAGCACCTTCCGGTGGTCGATCTGGCCATGGTGGCCAGCGCTTTCCTGTTACGCGCGATCGCCGGCGGCGTCGCGACCGACATTCCACTGAGCCAGTGGTTCTTGCTCGTCGCCGCCTTTGGTTCCTTCTTCATGGTTTCGGGCAAACGGTATTCGGAGATGAAGGCGCTCGGCAGCGACGCGGGCACGCGGCGATCACTGACGCGCTACTCGGAGTCGTATCTCCGCTTCGCGTGGATGATGGCCGCGGTCATGGTGCTCATTTCGTACAGCCTCTGGGCCTTCGAGAATCGCGGCGATGGCGCGCTCGGCGTCCCCTGGACCGCGATCTCGATCGCACCCTTTACCTTGGGACTGCTGCAGTACGCACTGGAGGTCGACGCCGGCACCGCGGGCGAGCCGGAGGATGTCGTACTGCATGATCATGTGCTGCAAGGACTCGGCGTGGTGTGGCTCGCCGTGATCACCGTGGCGGTCTTCTTCTAGGGAGCGGGTTGGAATGAGTGACGAAACCGTGCCGGCGATCAAGCCCTCCTTACCGGAGGAGCAGCCGATGATTCCGCAACCGCTCGTGGAACTTCACGGCTGGGGTCGAGCAGCCGGAACCATGTCGCATCTAGCGCAGATCGACTCTGTGGCCGACGCCGTCAGCGCACTGCGCAAATCCGACAACCGGGGTGTAGTACCGCGCGGTCTCGGCCGCAGCTATGGCGATGCAGCCCAAAACGCCGGCGGCACCGCGCTGGACCTCACCAAGATGAACCGCATCCTGTCCCTCGACGCGTCGAGCGAGCCGCCAACCGTGACGGTCCAGGCCGGAGTCAGTCTCGATCTGCTGATGCGGGCATTGCTGCCGTTCGGTCTCTGGGTCCCGGTGCTACCTGGTACGCGGCAGGTGACCGTGGGCGGCGCCATCGCAGCCGATGTGCACGGCAAGAACCATCACACCCAAGGAAGCTTCGGAAACCATGTGCGCTCGCTCGACCTGCTGATGGCAGACGGAGAGGTGCGGACAGTGACTCCGGACGGCAATACTGAGGCGCTGTTCTGGGCAACCATCGGCGGGATGGGTCTCACCGGCGCCATCCTGGGCGCCACGGTGGCACTGCAGCGCACCGAAACCGCCTACTTCACGGTTGACACCCATCGAGCCAATGACATCGATGACTTGATGCAGCAGATGTCGGTGGGTGATGAGAACTACACCTACTCTGTCGCCTGGTTTGATGCCGTGACCAGGGGACGCCATATGGGTCGAGCTGTGCTTACCCGCGGAAACAAAGCCTCACTCGCGGACCTGCCTCTGAAGCTGATGCGTGATCCGTTGAAGTTTGTCGCGCCATCCCTGGGGACTCTTCCGGAGATCTTTCCCAATCGGATGATCAACAAGGCAACCGCAAAAGCCTTCAGCACGGCGTGGTATTTGAAAGCGCCGAAGCATCGCATCGGTGAGCTGCAGAACATCACGCAGTTCTTCCACCCGCTGGACATGGTGGCGGAGTGGAATCGGGTCTACGGGCCCAATGGCTTTCTGCAGTATCAGTTCGTGGTGCCGTTCCATGAGGCTGAGGTGTTTCGGCGTTGCCTGGAGATGATCGTCAACTCCGGACACCTGTCGTGCCTCAATGTGCTGAAGCGATTCGGCCCGGGCAACCCGTCGCCGCTATCGTTTCCCATGCCAGGTTGGACCCTGACGGTCGATCTGCCCATCGAGGAAGGGCTGGACAAGTTGTGCGACGCCCTCGATAGGGAAGTGGTCGGAGCCGGCGGCCGGGTGTACCTCGCCAAGGACTCGCGACTCAGCGCGGCGACGTTCCGCCAGATGTACCCGCGGCTGGACGAATTTCTCGCGGTGCGCCGCGAAGTCGATCCGACCGGGATGTTCAATTCCGATCTTGCTCGTCGGCTCGAGCTCAACCGGACGTCTGGTAGTGCGGCATGATCAACGCGGTTGGTGCGCCGCAGTCGCTGCTGTTGCTCGGCGGCACCTCCGACATCGCTTTGGCCATCGCCCGCAAGTATGCGCGTTCTGGATTGCGGGTGGTGCTTGCCGCCCGGCAGAGTGACCGGCGTGCGGCCGCAGCGACCGAGCTCACGGCGCTCGGCTGCGAGGTCACCGAGATTGATCTTGATGCTCGTGATCATGAATCGCACGCAATGACTATCGAGCAGGCCTTCGCTGATGGTGATATCGACATCGCCGTGATCGCCTTCGGCCTGCTCGGGGATCCGGAGCGGGCGTGGCGTGACCCCGACCTTGCCCTCGAGCTGGCTGAGGTCAACTACACGGCACCAGTGCATCTCGGCGTACTGCTGGGCCAGCGTATGCAGGCCCAGGCGCATGGCTGGATTGTGGCGCTGTCCAGCGTTGCAGGGGAGCGGGTACGGCGCTCCAACTTCGTCTACGGCTCGACCAAGGCGGGCTTGGATGGGTTCTTCCTCGGTCTGGGTGAAGCGCTGCGCGACTATGGCGTACGCGTGCTCGTGGTACGGCCAGGTTTCGTCAAGTCGAAGATGACCGCTGGACTTGACGAGGTACCCCTTGCCGTGACGCCGGACCAAGTGGCCGACGTTGTCGTCGACGCCGTCAAGGCCAAACGCGAGCTCGTCTGGGTGCCAGGTCCTCTGCGCGTCGTGATGTCGGGCCTTCGGCACGTGCCGCGCCCGCTGTTCCGCAAGCTGCCCATTTGATTTAGCCTGGATCCACCGATGAGGTGGGTGTGGTGAGCGTGGCGTAACGCCACGGATGCCCTTGCCTGCTTGGAAAATAGGGACTGTCTAAGAACCTGTTGTCCAAACCGGAAGGGCATCTCGCAGATGCAACTCTCT
>DASUYM010000276.1:0-14240 GCA_036377435.1 Propionibacteriaceae bacterium | reverse complement strand
CGCAACGGTGGACGACCATCAGGCCGACGTGATGCGGTCGACCGTGGCGTCACTGCCGCGGTAACAGCATCAGTGCCATATCGATCATGCCGCTAGGAGATCAGGTGCGGCCTGTCAGGTCAGACGTGGGCCGGGCCGTGCGTGCTCGGCTGAGCACGAAGCCGCGATGGTGAAGAGCAGCATCGCGACTGGTCCAAAAGGCGCAGCATGATCGACGGCCCCGATGACTCCGGCTAACCCCAATGGAATCGTGGCGGTTCGCGGAGCCCCGCCTGGCTCAGCGCAACTGCGGCGGCGATGATAGCGACCGCCCACGACAAAGTGCCGATGAGATAGATCGTCAGGGGCACGGGTTGATGCACGAGGTCGGCAAGGGCATCGCTGGCCCCCGGCAGTGCGGCCTGTTCAGCGGGCTGCAGTTCGCTTCCATATTTCACAATTAGCCCGTTGCTCAGCCCGACGACTGCGTCGAATGCGCTGTAGAAGACGAGGTAGGGCAGCAGCGCAACGCGACTAATGCGCGCCGCGGTGCTGGTCAACCCCTCGGTTAGCCAGTAGACCGCCACCGCCAGCAGCAAGATCAGCAGCAGCTGCACAACATGGATGGCGATCCACAGCCCCGCGAAGTCCCTGAGCCCGGTGTAGATGTCCGGAGCATCCACATCAGGCACGAGATGGAGGAACCCTGTGACGGCGAAAGCAATCGGCGTCGCGAAAACGACGAGCATTCGTCCCGGGTGGGCGCGAAGTTCGGTAATACCCATGACCTGCGGCGAGCCTGCCATCTCGCCAAGTACAGCAGGTCCTGGCGATCAGAAGTAAGTCTTTGCAGGGAGGATGTCGGTCAGATCCACGCCCCAAGAAGATGATGTTGATGATCTTCGTGGAAGTTCTTCGGAATTCCTCCCTTGACGGAATCTGGGCCAGACAACATTCCGCACCTTTGACCAAACCACGTGCCCGCGCGTCGGTCGCCTTGCGGGACGAGTAGATGTCCCGCTCGGAGGATGACGCTCAGCCACTCCGCCAGCCGAATCTGCGGAGGCGTGTGGCTTACCCCGGCCGTAACGTTGCATTGTCATCGCAGCCAGCCCAACTGCGGCTCTTGCCGCACCTTCCTTGCGAGACAGCGAGCGGTCCGTTTCGGGCCCGCATACCGCAGGGTGGATAGCTGAACCGATCAAGAAGTCAGGTCATGAGGGCATTTCCGGAAGCAAGCGGAGCTGCCCAGAAACTCCATCTGGTCCCAGTAGAAATAGTGCTCGGTGGCCGTGGGAACCGGGCCATTCCCGCCAGCACAGCGTCCCTGGCACGCTGCCGGCGCCGCTCGGTGATCCGGTCGCTCGGCTTCAAGGTTGCCCACCAAGCCGGTTGAGGTTGCCACCTCGGATGCCGAACGGCTCTCCGCACAGGGCCACGCATGGACGCGATCTTGCCTGGAAAACACCCCGTATCCGGACTCGTGCGGAGAGACGCCGCGTAGCGCGTCAGCCTAGGTGGCTGGAACACTCCCCAAGGCATACCCGGTCTTCCTGACGACCACATAATGGAGTTCATCAGCTGATGAATTAAGGACTCTTATGCCCGGTCATCAGGCGAGCCGAACTCTTCGGCGCGCTGCGACTGTCTTGCCCCTGGCCGCGAGTCTTGTGGTTGGGTTGTTCGGCTGTGCCGAGGCCAATCGGATTCTTGTTTCAGGCAACGTTGACGATGATCTTGTGGTGGTGCAAGCGCCGCAGATTGAGGTTCCCGAACCGGACCTCAACGCCGGTTTCGCCGACGCTGAGGCCGGGACGCCAGGGCTGCCCACCACTCGTGGCCAAACGGCCGCGGCGGGCTCACCGCAGAGCGCTGCTACGCCCGCGGGGAGCTGGAGCCGGGTTGCGACCGTTGAGGTGCGCGAGGGTGATCAAGTTCAGACGGGCCAGGTCCTCGTGCGCTTCGACTCCGAAGCCGTACGCGCCAACGTCGGTGTTGCCCGGGCGGACGCGAAGGTCGCGGCTAGCCAGGTCCCGGTCCTTGACAACGCGATCGACAAGACCTATGACAAGGAACACTCTGTCAAGTCCGCCCTGAAGAAGATCAACAACGCAATTCGCCAGCTCAAGAGCACTCGCGCGAAGCTGTCGGGCCAGCTTTCTCAGGCCCGGCGTGAGTTGCCTCAACTCGAAGCGAAGCGCGCTCAGCTGCAAGGTCAGCGTCAGCAGCTGCAGGACAAGCTCCGCCAGGTCAATCAGCAGCTTGCCGAACTCCAGAAGGTCCTTTCACAGCTGCCTTCGCAGCCGCCGACGACAACCACCCCGTCGGCGATTCCGGCGTCGCCGAACCGTAAAGAGCTCCTCGCCACGCTCACCAAGCTGCAACAAGGCCGAACGCAGCTCCAAAGCGGGCTGAAACAGCTCACGACAGCTGAGGCTGAGCTGATCACCGGACTTGCCCGCCTCCGTGCTGGAATCCCGAAGCTTGAGAATGCCATCGCCAAGATCGATGCCGGGTTGGCCAAGGCCCGAACTCAGCGAGCCAAGCTGCGCAAAGCGAGAACCAAGATCATCGACGCGCGCGCCGAGCTACGCCGGACCCGCAAGCTCGCCGTCGTAGCGGCCGACGCTGCGACAGTCGGCGTCCATGTCGCCGAGAACCAGAAGCTGCTGGCGACTGTGCAGGCGCCTGCCTCCGGAGTTGTGGTCCATGCGCCCACGGTCGGTAATGTCCTTGCCCCCGGTGCAACCGTGGCCACGATCCGCAAGGGCGATGCCACATCCCTCACGACGTGGCTTTCAGCAGCTCAGCTGGCTCAGGTCTGTGCGGGCTCCCAGGCCTCGGTGCACGCCGACTGGATGATGGGTGAGCCATTGGACGCCATGATCACGTTGATCGGCGACCAGGCGGACTATCCTCCGACGGCTTTCGCCACCGACGAGGTGCATCTGACCCGGGCGGTGCCCGTACGCCTGACGCTGACAAGATCATCGGGGCAGCCGCCGCAGGCGTTGCCGCCCGGCGCACCGGTGGATATCGAGATCTTGCCGGCGTCGAACGACCATAGCTGTTCACCCGGAACCAGGTGAGGACATGGCGGAATACAAGCGGAGGCGTCCACTCATCCCACTGCTGATCTTGCTCGTGCTGGCCCTCGCCGCAGGCGGCTACTTCTGGTGGCGATCGGCCCGCGCCACGGAAACGACCGGATTGTCAGCCAGCGGCGCGGTAGAGGCGCAGCAGTATCAGGTCGCTGCGGCTATTCCAGGCCGAGTGATCAAGGTCGCGGTGTCGGAGGGCGACGTCGTGAAGGAGGGCCAGACTCTGGTCGTTTTGGATCGGTCAGCGCTGAAGCTGCAAGTCGATCAAGCGGAGCAGGGTGTGAAGGCTGCCCGGGCGGCACTCAGCAACGCCAAGAAGGACGGCACGAAAGCAGACGTTTCAGCAGCACGCGCCCGGCTCAATCAAGCCAAGGCGGCGGTCGAGCTGGCGAAGGTGCAGCTTGGGTATGCCACTGTTGCCGCACCCCACAGCGGCGTGGTGGTCACCGTCACGACCAATGCAGGCCAAAACACGAGCCCCGGCAAAACCCTGCTCACATTGACTGATCCCAGCAGTCTCTTCGTCCGCGTATTCGTCCCGGAGACCCAGATCGGCAGCGTGAAGGTCGGGCAGCAGGTCACGGTAACCCCGGACTCACCGGATGAGCCCTACACCGGCACCGTCAGCTTCGTTGCCTCAGAGGCCGAGTTCACGCCGAACAACGTGGAGACCAAAGATCAGCGAACCAAGCTCGTGTTTGAGGTCCGGGTGCGGATCAGTGACACCTCCGGTGTGCTCAAGGCCGGCATGCCGGTCGACGTGACCTTCCAATGCCACCCCAATGAATGCTGACACTCTCGCCGTCCAGGCTCTTGGACTTGGCCGTTCGTTTGGGACGAACCGGGCCGTCGACGGGGTGGACCTGACAATTCCGACCGGAATGATCTTTGGTCTGCTGGGACCCGATGGCGCCGGCAAGTCGACCTTGATCAGGATGCTGGCGACTGTGCTGGCGCCCGAGACGGGCGACTCGACGATCTTTGGCAATTCGGTAAGGCGGTCACCCGACCGGGTAATCCCGCGGATCGGCTATATGTCCCAGCACTTCTCCATGTACCCCGACCTCAGCGTCGCCGAGAACCTCAACTTCTTCGCCACTCTTCGAGGAGTCGGTCGAGCCGAGCGCAGCCGGCGGGCGGCCGAGCTCATGTCCGCGATGGGTTTGGTCGAGTTCGCAGGCAGGCGGGCCAGATATCTCTCCGGCGGCATGAAGCAGAAGCTGATGTTGGCGGCGACGTTGATGCATCAGCCGGACCTGTTGCTGCTCGACGAGCCGACCACGGGCGTCGACCCGGTCTCGCGCCGAGAATTCTGGCGCATTCTGGCCGGGTTGCATCGCGCAGGCAAGACGGTACTCGTGGCCACGCCGTACATGGATGAGGCAGAGCGCTGCGGCTATCTGGCCTTTCTGAGCAGCGGGCGGATCATCCGCGAGGGGTCACCGGCTGACATCAAGGCCGTGGTGCCAGGAACGCTGTTCGAGCTCACGACGCCGCAGCCTAGAGCGGTCTTGGCCGCGGTGATCGGTATTCCCAGTGTTCGGTCGGCGCACCTGTACGGCGATGTGGTCCGAGTGCTGTGGACTGGCGATGACCGGGTTGCCGCGGAATTGACCTCCCGGCTGATCGCCGTCGGCGTGCCCGTCAGTGCCGTGCGACCTGCCCGGGTGGATATGGAAGCGGCGTTCGCGTTCTTGACCGAGTCCGCGCGCCTGATCGAGGTTGCCCAGTCATGAAGGCCACCCGACCATGAAATCTGCACTGATCCGGGTCGGCGCGGTCGCAGGCAAGGAGTTCAAGCATCTGTTGCGTGATCCGCGGATTCTGGCGACGGTGCTGATCTTGCCGGTCCTCCAACTGCTGCTGTTCGCGTACGCGATCAGCTTCGATGTGAAGAACGTTCCGACCGTGGTGCTCGACCAGGACAACACTCCGGCGAGTCGCCAGTACCTGCAGACGTACCGGTCCTCAGAATTCTTCGACGTGCTCGGTTCGGCCGATGATCTTGCCCAGGTTGATCAACTTTTCGACCAGAACAGGGTGCGGATTGCGGTGATCGTGCCGTCCGGCTTTGCCCGCAGCCTCGACAGTGGGGACAGAGCGCAGGTTGCGGTGCTGAGCGACGGCAGTGAGCCGACTTCCGCGCAGCTCGCTCAGGCGTACGCAACCGCCCTGAACGCCAGCTACGGGCAACAGGTGGCGGTCGAGTGGGCCGACCGGCAGGGCATGAATCTGGCTCAGGTGGGCGCGATCGAGCCGCGGCTACGCACCTGGTACAACCCGGAGGGCAAGTCGTCGGACTTTCTGATCCCGGGGCTGATGGTGGTGATCATCATGATCGTCACCGTGCAACAGACCGCTGTCACCCTGGTCCGGGAGCGCGAGCAGGGCACCGGTGAGCAAATGACGGTCAGTCCCTTGCGCCGGGGTGAGCTGATGGTTGGCAAGCTGCTGCCCTGGACCCTGCTGGCTTTCGCAGACATGCTGGCGATTGCCTTGGTCGGCATCTGGGTCTTCGGCCTGCCGTTGCGCGGGGGCATTGGCTTTTTGGCGGCTTCGTCAGTGGTTTTTGTGTTCGCTGCGCTGGGCCTCGGTTTGATCATTTCGGCGGTCGCACCCAGTCTGGAGACTGCGAACATCAGCGGGCTCTTGATCGCGTTCCTGCCCGCCTTCTTACTCTCCGGGTTCGCGTTCCCGCTGGATTCGATCCCGACCCCGCTGCAGTGGCTCAGCTACGCGTTTCCTGGCCGGTACATGGTGACCATTTCCCGAGGGGTCTTCTTGAAAGGCGCCGGCTTCGCCGAGCTATGGCCTGAGCTGGTGGCGCTGACCGGGTACGCGCTGGTGGTGCTGCTGGCGTCCTCGATGCTGTACCGCAGGAGGTCGACATGAGTCTGCACCGCATCCGGCTGATCATCTGGAAGGAGTTCCTCCAACTGCGACGCGACCCGCTGCTACTGCGTCTGATCTTCATCATGCCGATCGTGCAATTGATCTTCTTCGGGTATGTGGTCTCGGCCGACGTACGGAATCTGGCGACAGCCGTAGTTGATCTTGATCGAACAGCGATCTCGCGACAGTTGACCGCAGGCTTCTCCGGTTCTGGCTACTTCACCATCAAGGCTTACCCGCAGGGCGAGACCGAGTTGCAGCCGTTGCTGGATCGCGGCGTGGTCCGGGTGGCAATCGTCATTCCTGAAGGCACTCAGGCACGGCTGGACAGAGGCGAGACTGCGCCGTTGGGCGTTGTGGTCGACGGATCGGACAGCAGAACAGCCGCCGTGAGCAGCGGTTACGCCGCCCAGATCGTGGCTCGGCTGAACGCGGATCGGATCACCGAGCAGGGTCTCGCGTCCTCGGGTCCCGGGATCGACTCCCGGGTACGCGTGCTATTCAATCCGTCGCTTAGAACGGTGAACACAATGATCCCCGGACTGGTGGCGGCGATCTTGATGCTGTCGGTGATGGCGATCATGTCCCAGGCCGTGGTGCGGGAGCGGGAGAGCGGCACCTTGGAGCAGATGTTCGTCACGCCGATCACCCGCGGGGAGTACCTGATCGGCAAGGTCACGCCGTACGTGCTGCTGGCTGTCTTGCAGATGACGGTCGTGGCCCTCGTCGGAATCTTCTGGTTCCGGGTGCCGTTCAATGGCACGTTCGCAGGGGTCGCGGCCGGGCTTGGGCTGTTCATGCTCACCGTTGTCGGCCTGGGCCTGCTGGTGTCGCTGGCGTCACACACCCGGCAGCAGGCGCAGCAGACGATCCTGTTCATCATGTTGCCGATGATGTTGCTGTCTGGTTTCATCTTCCCGATTGAGTCGATGCCGGCGGCACTGGTGCCCGTGACCTACGCCATGCCGCTGACCTGGGCAGTGCTGCTGCTGCGTGGGATCTTCGTCAAAGGTGTCGGCTTCAGCGCGCTCGTCCCGGAGCTATTGGTGCTGGCGCTCTTCGCAGTGGTGATCTTCGGGGTTGCGGTGCTGGCCACTCGTCGGCGGTTGTCGGAGTAGCCGATGGGTATCACTGCTGAGCTCGCAGGCACTCCACCCGATAGTGCTGCAGCCATTTCGGTGCGTGGGCTGACGAAACGCTTTGGAGACTTCACCGCGGTCGATGGGATCAACTTCGACGTGCCGCGCGGGCAGGTCTTCGGATTCCTCGGCCCCAACGGGAGTGGCAAATCGACCACCATCCGGATGCTCACCGGTTCGCTCGAAGCCACTGGAGGTCAGGCGGTCGTGCTGGGTGAGGACGTGCTCGCACATCCGGCCCGGGTGCAGCGCCGGATCGGCTACATGTCGCAGAAGTTCACGCTCTTCAAAGATCTGACCGTCGAGGAGAACCTCCGCTTCTACGCGGGGGTCTACGGTCTGTCGGCGGGCCAGTACGCGGACCAGCGGGCGTACGTGCTTCAGATGGCCGATCTGGTGGGTCGGGAGAATGAACTGACCGCCAACCTCTCCGTGGGGTGGCAGCGGCGGCTCGCCCTCGGCACCGCGACCATCCACTCCCCCGAACTGTTGTTCCTCGACGAGCCGACCAGTGGGGTTGACCCGGTGGCGCGGCGGCAGTTCTGGGATCTCCTCTATGACCTGGCTAACCGCGGCGTCACGCTGTTCGTGACGACCCACTACATGGAGGAGGCCAGCCACTGCAACCAGCTGGCTTTCATCTACGGCGGACGGCTGGTCGCCGAGGGCACTCCGCAACAGATCCGTGAACAGGCCACTGGCCAGCGGATTCTCGAAGTGACTGTCTCAAACCCCGACGCGGCTCTCGAGCTGATCGGGAACCTCCCTGAGGTGCTCGACGCCTATCTGTCCGCGGCGACTGTGCACGCGGTGTTGGATGCCCACACCGATGAGCAGGCCGTAGCCGGATCGCTGATCGGTGCGCTGCAATCTCAGGGGTACAGAGAGGTGTCAGTGGTTACAGTCGAGCCGACAATCGACGACGTGTTTGTCAGCCTCGTCCCCTCGCAGCGGACAACTCCGATTTACCGCCGAATGCGCCGCAGCCGCCGTCGGCCGCAGCCGCGCAGAAAGGCGGAATAGTCAAGGCCAGGTGGGCGGGACCAGTACGCCTTGAGTCCACCGGCCATTGCGCCACCGCGACGCCCGCTTCGCCGCCGCCACCCGGCGGGCGAGACGCGCGAACCTGCGCCGAGACGCGGGACGCCTGGAGTCCGTCGGGACCTGTGGGCTGGGTCTGTCGAGGTTCGTGTCCGCGGGAGTGGTGCTCCGTACGGACCTGGTCTACCTGTCAGCGACCGTCCGCGGCTACGGTGAGCTGGCACGCTTCCGCCCAGGCGGTGTCGTCGACCCCGACACCGGACGCGGCCTTGCCGGTCCACGCGGCGCAGATCTGGATTGATTCGGCGAGCATCCTGCGCAACATGCCATCAGGATCCGGGATCAGCGCGTGTGCGGCACCGTCGACCGCGCAGCTGACAGCGTGCGGTGCGGCCTGCCGGCGGAAGACCGCTGGCCGGGGACGGAGGTTGCTGGTGAAGCGGTCGGCCCATTGCGTCGCTTCGGGCACTGCGCTCAGCGCGCGCTCACTGTCTGGAGTGAGACTGTCCCCTCGGCGCCCATCGAGTTGTGCCAACACCCTTTCGCAGACCAGGACCGAGACCGCGAGGACCCGCTGTCGATCGGCCGCTGCAACCGGCAGCGCGATGGTCGCGCAGCGGAGGGTGATCAAGGCATCGATGTGCAGGTCATCGCCGGTCAGCCCGATCACAGATGGAATCAACTCGGCCAGGCGTGGACGGCCCTCGTCTGAGGTGTGGTCGTTGACTAGGCGCGCGACCGATGCCAGCAACGAGTGCGTGCACGCCGGGTGATCGCTCCATCGCTCACCGGCAAGGTAGGAGGCCAACTCCATGAAACACGCCCCCTTACGGGGGTTGCGGTGCTTTCCTCGCGAGAGCACCGGCAGCATGTCGGGAAAGTGTGGCTGGGTCTTCGACATGGCGAACCTCCCGGAACGGTCAGATGTCACACGACCAGTCTGCGCCGATACGGCCCTGGCCGCCAGCGTGCGCCTGATCCGTCGCCCTGAGCGCGGGGTCCCTCGATGCAGCCGCGGTGAGGTGCCCGTTGCAGGGTCGCCTTACGGCGCGTCGTCGTGCCGGCGATGACGTCGCCACCGCCCTCATCGATCGACTCGTCCATCAGACCAACGTCGTCGCCGTCGGCTCCGCCATCCCCTCCACACACAGGGACGAGCGGTCCGCTGTCGAAGAGGAGACCTCGATGGCCGAGTCGTAGATCACCGGCGGCCCCTGCTCTACACCGCGTAAGGCTGCCTCAAACGCCACCTGTGATGTAGATCGTTAGGGACAAGAGCCTGGGCATGGACACCGTGCGCGACAACGTGTACACCGAATGAGATGAGGTGAGGAGTTCGCCGAGGACTTCGTTGGGGACTGGTTCCCGAGACGTGGGAAGGACGACGAGCTAGACGTGTCCGCAAGGTCGGCGGGTGGTTCGGTCGGCGTTGACCGGTTGACTGGGCCGGACCTGGGGGGCTTCGTGCCCGAAGAGTTCGGCTGGCCAGCGGAGATTGGACTGATCGCGGTGCTCGAGGGGGCCCCGCTGTTCGACGGTGACGGCCGGCTGCGAAGTGCGGACGTGCGGGATCGGATCGCAAGTCGGCTGCACCTGGCTCCCCGGCTCCGTCAGGTAGTTCATCGACCGGAACGCGTCCTAGGCAGGCCGATCTGGGTGGACGCTCCATCCTTCAACATCACCGACCACGTCCGAACACGCCCGCTTCCGGCTGGGGCCGGCCAGAGTGAGCTGCTGCAGACGTGCGAGGAGTTGCGGCAGCGCCCGCTGGACCGGTCTCGCCCACTGTGGCAACTGTGGCTGCTGCCCGGACTGCCCGGCAACGAGGTCGGCATGTTCGTCAGGGTTCATCATGCAATCGCCGACGGCCTCGCCGGCGTGGAGCTCCTCAGCAACCTGCTCGACCACACGCCCGACACCACCCCGCCAGCGGCCCTGCCTTGGACGCCTCGGCCGCCGCCCTCCTCACGCGACCTGCTTCTCGACAACGTCCGCCGATCCGCTGCCATAGTGTCCAAAGCCTCGCGGCGTCTCCTGCATCCGATGGCGCTGGTCGACCATCTAGGTCAGTTGTGGCCGCCGATCCGGGAGTTCCTCGGCGAGCAGCGCGCGAGCCGCACCAGCTTGAACGCACCACTCAGCGCCGCTCGTCGCATCGCCGTCATCAGCAGCAGCCTATCCACGGTCAAGGATGCCTCCCACCGCCTCGGCGTCACCGTGAATGATGCTGTGCTCGCTGCCGTCGCCGGCGGGCTACGGGAGCTGCTCCAGTTCCGCGGGGAGATGGTGGACGGGCGGGTCCTCCGAGCCATGGTGCCGGTCACCCTGCAGAACCCCTCGCTTGGGCCCCTCCGCGGAAATCTGTACGGTGTCATGGTCGTTCGGCTGCCGGTCGGTGAACCCGACGCCGTTCGACGACTGCACAGCATCGCGGCCGAGACCGCCTCACGGAAGCAGCGCGCGCAGCGCCCCTGGGGCATCGGAGTATTCGGCTCGCCGCTGATGCAACGGTTGACGCTGCCTGTGGCCGGCCGCCAGCACTACATCAACATCCACGTGGCCAACGTCCGCGGTCCCGCTGGGCCGCTGTACCTGGCAGGGGCTCGCCTGACGACGGCCTTCCCCGTGGTTCCCCTGAATGTCAACCTCACGATCGGTATCGGAGTGCTCTCCTACACCAACCAGCTCAACATCACCGCGGTCGCCGACCGAGACCGGTGCCCGGACCTGGCGACGTTCATGACCGGCCTGAACCGCTCCATGGCCCGCCTGATCCAGGCCGCGACCTCGGATTGAGTCGAACGGCACGCCGAGCGTCCGAACCTCTTGAGCGCAAGGAACCACCGCCAGAACGACACACTTGGCCCTTGAAGACCTCCACAGCAGCCCTGTGTTCACGCAGGGCGTGATCGCACCCGCTGGCCGGCGCTTTATGTTGGCGGCCAGCTCGGCACCGATAGCACCGGAGAGCTGCTGGAGGGCATTGCGGCGCAAGCCACTCAGGCAATGCGGAACGTGTTGATGGTGCTTGCTGCCGCGGGTACCGGTCCCGAGCATGTCGTCAGGCTCAACATCTACCTCGTTCATGGGGTCGACGCCCAGGTGGGATATGCGGCGTCGCGATCAGTGTGGGGCGCTCATCGCATAGCCATCACGGTTGTTTCCACCGCAGGACACGCTCGCCCAGGTGCAATTGTGGAGATCGACGCAGTAACGATCATCCCCAAGAGGAAGCCCAGTGCTCGCTGATTCGACTCAGGCCCCAAACCTCGTGCTGGTGCACAGTCCTTTGGTCGGTCCGGCGACGTGGGACGCGCTGGCGCCTGCGCTCGTCGAGTGCGGTTACTCGGTCGTCGTGCCCGACATGACCTCCACGGTTACCCAAGGAGCGCCGTATTGGCCGCGGCAGGTCGATATCGTGAGCCGAGCGGTTGAGGTCGGGCCCGTGGTGCTGATCGGGCATAGCGGGGCGGGACCGCTGTTGCCCGCCATGGCCAACGCCTCACGTCAGGTCGCGGCCTGCCTGTTTCTCGACGCTGGCCTGCCTACGCCCGGGAAGAGCTGGAGCCAAGAGGCGCCCAGCGGCGTTGTCGCCCAGGTCCGTGGTATGGCTCGCGATGGTTGGGTGCCGCCGTGGCCACGATGGTGGAAGCCAGAGCAGTTGCAGGCCATGCTGCCTGATCCGGTTCGCCGAGCGCGCTTCATTGCAGGCTGCCCGGCCCTCCCGCTAGCCATGTTCGAAGAGCCGCGGCCGCGTGAGCCAGCTTCGTTGGGGCCGGCGGCCGGTTACCTGCAGCTGAGCAAGGCGTACCAAGCAGAGGCCGACCGGTCGCGTGGGTATGGATGGCCCGTCGCCGAGCTCCATAGTCACCATCTCGCCATGCTCACCCAGCCCGAACTCGTCTGCGGCGCCCTTGTGGAGCTGCTGTTACAGGTGCTGAGGTGACCGAGGGTCCCTAGAGGCGGCGCCTGGTCAAAGGTCGGCTAACGGGACCGGCTGACGCTGTCGCACGTCTGCGGCTGGCATTCGGCGGTGGCCGATGTAAATGGGCAGCTCAACCGGTCTGAAGCCACAACGTCGGACCGAGAGGAGAAGCCATGGGCAAGGCCTTGCTGGAGATAAGTGTGGCGGTGGACGGCTACGTCGCCGGTCCAGACATCACCCCCGAGACACCGTTGGGGCGCGACGGCGAGCGTCTGCACGACTGGATGTTCGCCGGCCGGTCATCGGCCGAGTCCCAGCGCTTCGAGACCGACCACTTCAGGGGCATTGGGGCGCTGATCCTCGGACGCCGCATGGCTGACCTGGGCATTCGGGCAATGGGGCGACGAGCCGACGTTCCACGCCCCTTGCTTCGTCGTCACCCATCGTCCCGCTCAAACGATCGTCAAGCAGGGCGGCACGTCGCACATATTCGTCACCGCCGGGATTGAGAACGCACTGCAGCGCGCACAGGAGGCAGCGGGCACCTAGGACGTCCTTGGCAACGGCGGCGCAGACATCGCGCGCCGGTTCTCAACGCCGGGTTGCTGGACGAGGTCCGCCTCCATCTCGTGCCCGTGGTGCTCTTCGACGGCGTGCGTTCAGACGTCCGCCTAAGCCCGAGCAGTGCGACCACCAGCGCGTTGGTCACACACGTGACGTACGAGGTCGAGCGCCCGCGGCTGGGGACAGCTGACGAGCCCGCATAGGCGAGTCCCGGTAAGCCGATCCTCGACTGGCACATCCAGCGTGTAGCGCGGGCGGAACACGAGCGGAATGACCGCCGGTTGGCCGGCGTGCCAACTGGGGTCGGTCGGCGGCGAAGGCCAGCGTCGAGTTGGTAATGGGGCATGGCCAACCGAGTACGACCAGGGCTGGGGGGAGGGCATCCGCTGCACGAGTTCGCCAGGGTGATCAAAGGCCTGTGAGGCGCACCTGGCTTCCGCGCGCCGGTCGGCGTTGGCGTGTCATAGACCGGTAGCCGGGCTGGCACGCCGAAATCCACACGATCCTTGCCTGGAGCGGTGGCTCCGATGCGGCCGAGTGGCTGCTGCCGAAGGCGATCTGGCTCAAGGAGAACGAGCCGGCGGTTTACGGGACCTCCGCTCGTATCGTCGAGGCGATCGACTACCTGACTTTCCGGCTGACCGGTCGCTGGGTGGGATCACAGATGAACGCCGTCTGCAAGTGGCGACAACCTAACGCTGCGAGCATGTGCAGTGATCGGGGCGACCGGCGCGGGCTTGGTCCGCGACCTCGACCAAGGTGCCTCCTTGTACGCGTCCCAGACCCAGATTCTCAGCCACGACACGACCCGGCACGATATCTATCGCCAGACCTATGAGGACTACCTCGCCCTGATGACGGCGCTCGCGCCGATCATGCACGAGTCCGTAGACCGACTTGAGCGCGGCTGACGGATCCTGGCTATCGAGCGACTGCCGATGCGAAAGGCAAGCTGAGGAGCCTGATGGCTCGATTGGAGGTTCGTGAGGCACTCAAGGCGTGGAGAAGAGGTCGTCAGGACGCGGCGTAAGGAGCTTGAGACGGACGCTCGCCAGCGCAAAATGCGTACTGGCGTGGTCCGGCAATCCTTCCATGACGTCCAGGGACCTTCGGCCGGTCGAGCGGCATCAGCGTGAAGCAGTTGCCCCACAAGTCAACAGTGAGTGCGGGCGCTGCGAAGGGACCCGGATAGGGTTCGGTCCTCGTGGGGAGCCGTCGCCTGCCCGGCAATTCGCTAGGCCGCGGAAACCGTCAAGTCCGGTACGGGGAGAATCCCGCCAGCGGGAAGCCCGTGCATCCAGTCCAAAGCTCTTCTGGTGTGGCGCACGCGACGTGGCTCACCATCGTCATCTTGTTGATCAGTCATTGCGCTCCAGTTGAATCCATGCCCTCCGCTTCACGCCTTGGTTGGGATATCTTGCCGAGATTGGGCCCTAGATCCCCAGGTTTCAATGGCCGTGATTTAGCCTGGATCCACCGATGAGGTGGGTGTGGTGAGCGTGGCGTAACGCCACGGATGCCCTTGCCTGCTTGGAAAATAGGGACTGTCTAAGAACCTGTTGTCCAAACCGGAAGGGCATCTCGCAGATGCAACTCTCT
>DASUYM010000275.1:0-13971 GCA_036377435.1 Propionibacteriaceae bacterium | reverse complement strand
CGGCACTTCGCGTTAGCAGGACCTAACGCGGGGTGCCGGTTTCTAACGCGAAGTGGCTTTGAAGAGTCGTACCCGCCAATCGAGTACGCCTGCGGGAACAACGCGAGCGATCATGAGGTAACTCGCCCCGATCTGGGCGATCCCATCTCAGCGGGAGGAGACGTCATGTCGATTCGCCTGTCCACTACACCGAAGCTCACCCGCGTGTTGCTCGCGTTGACGACCCTCCTCGCCCTGACCGCTTGCACGGTGACGTCCGAGTCAGATCCGGTCACGGATCCCAGCCCGGCGACTGCAGCTCCGGACTACGTCGCGCTCGAAAACGCCATCGAGACCAAGATCAAGTCTGGGTCGGTGGGCTGGGACACGATCAACGCCGTGATGGTCAGCGTGGAGGGCCAGACCGTGATCGCGCACTATCGCAACGGGCAGCGGCCGGATCAGGCCATTCATGTCTGGTCGGTCACAAAGAGCGTCACCTCCGCGCTCATCGGGATCGCGATTTTCGACGGCGTCATCGAGAGCCTCGACCAGACCTTGCCGGAACTGCTGCCCAATTATCGGCAGCACATGACTGACGCCGAGGCGAAGGTAACCCTTCGCCAGCTGATGGACATGACCGCCGGGTTCCCCGGTGACGAGCCGGTGGAGAACATCTGGAAGGTGTTCAGCTACCGCGGTGACCCGGTGGCGATGATCTTGGCCGACGGACTGACCAACGATCCGGGAACGATCTATGAGTACTCCAGCCGAAGCGCACACCTCGTCACCGCTGTGCTAGCCGATGCGCTTCGGCAGACCGGCGGCGACCATCCCAGGACAGTGCTGGATTATGCCCGCGAGAAGCTATTCGACCCACTCGAGATCGACTCGCGCCCGGCGTACGAGAATCGTGGCTCACTCCCGACGCCGCCGTCCTTCGACGCGGTCGGGTTCGGCTGGGCGACGGATGCGGTGGGACTGCACAGCGGCTGCTGCATGCTCCGACTGCGGGCTACAGACATGGTCAAGATCGGAGAGCTGTACCTCGGAGACGGGGTCTGGCAGGGCCGGAGGATCCTCCCGGCCGGCTGGGTCGAGACATCTACCACCCCGAGCTCGGTCAATCCCGAGTACGGGCTGATGTGGCTCCGGACCACCACCATCAACCAGACGACCGCGCATACAACATACCTAGCCCGCGGCTTTGGTGGGCAGCTGGTCGCCGTCGTACCGGACCTGCGCATGGTCGTCGCCATCGGCGCGGTTCCCACCGAGGAATACTCGATCCCGAGCTCGGACGTATCGTTCCTGCTGACCGACGTCATCCTCCCGGCCCTGGACACGAGGTAGCTGCAGTGACCCCGCACTTGATTGTCGTTATACCGGCACTTGGCGGTAGTTCCTGACACGACGCATTAGTTGCGACTAGTGCTGAGTGACGGTTTCTAGCGCGAAGTGGCTGCGTGGGCACAGCAAGAGGGGCGGGCCCATCCCGGCCCCGCCCCTCCTGTCTTGATCTCAGCGGTAGTCGCCGAGATCAAACTCCTCCAGCGGCACGGCTGCGCCTGACCCCTGACCGAAGTCGTAGTCGAACGAGTCGTACCCGACCATCGAGTACGCCTGAGCCTTGGCCTCCGGTGTCGGCTCGACCCGGATGTTGCGGTACCGATCCAGACCGGTGCCGGCCGGGATCAGCTTGCCCAGAATCACATTCTCCTTCAGGCCCACCAACGAATCGGACTTGGCGTGGATCGCCGCGTCGGTCAGCACCTTGGTGGTCTCCTGGAAGGAGGCGGCCGACAGCCACGATTCCGTGGCCAGCGACGCCTTCGTGATCCCCATCAATACCGGACGGCCTGATGCGGGCGTACCGCCTTCGGCAACGACCTGCCGGTTCGCCGCCTCGTAGGCGAGCCGATCAACCAGGTCGCCGGCGAGCAGGCTGGAGTCACCGGACTCGATCACGGTCACCCGACGCAACATCTGCCGGATAATGATCTCGATGTGCTTGTCGTGGATCGGGGCGCCCTGCGTCCGGTAGACCGACTGCACTTCGTCAACCAGATGCTCCTGCACCCGACGGACACCGAGCACCCGCAGCACGTCTTGCGGATCGGGGGTGCCAGCGGTCAGCTGCTGGCCAACCTGGACGTGGTCGCCGTCCTCCACCAACAGCCGAGCCCGGCGGGACACCGAGAACTCCGCCACCTCCGATCCGTCATCGGGAGTGATGATGATCTTCTTGAGTCGATCGCTGTCTTCGATCTTCACCCGCCCGGTGGCTTCCGCGATCGGCGCCTTGCCCTTGGGCTGACGGGCCTCGAAGAGCTCGACCACACGCGGCAGACCCTGGGTGATGTCATCACCCGCGACACCACCGGTATGGAAGGTACGCATCGTCAGCTGAGTACCCGGCTCACCAATGGACTGCGCCGCGACGATGCCGACAGCCTCGCCGACATCGACCAGCTTGCCGCTTGCCAGCGACCGGCCATAGCACATCGCACACGTGCCACTCGCCGCCTCACAGGTCAGCACGCTGCGCACCTTGACCGAGGTAATACCGTTCTCGATCAGCAACCGGATATTGATATCGCCAAGATCGACTCCAGCCTTCAGCAGGACCTCACCGTCCGGGGAGAGCACATCGGTGGCGAGTGTCCGCGCATACACGGCGGTCTCCACGTGCTCGTCGAGGAGCAGGTTGCCCTGACCGTCGTCGGCGGCGATGGTCTTGGTCAGGCCGCGCTCAGTGCCGCAGTCCTCCTCGCGGATGATCACGTCCTGGCTGACATCAACCAGCCGGCGGGTCAGGTAGCCCGAGTCGGCCGTACGCAGCGCTGTGTCCGCCTGGCCCTTGCGCCCACCATGGGTGGAGATGAAGTACTCCAGAACCGACAGCCCTTCACGGAAGTTGGACTTGATCGGTCGCGCGATAATCTCGCCCTTCGGGTTGACCACCAGCCCACGCATCGCGGCGATCTGGCGCATCTGCACCATGTTTCCGCGGGCACCGGAGTGCACCATCATGTAGATCGGGTTGGTCTTTTCGAAGTTGTTCTCCATCGCGGTACCGAGCCGAGATGTCGCATCGGTCCAGATCTCGATCAGTTCCTGACGACGCTCGTCGTCGGTGATCAAGCCGCGTTCGTACTGCTTGTCGATCTTGCTCGCGCGGTCCTCGTAGACCGACAGGATCTTGGCCTTGTCGGCCGGAGTGCTGACGTCTCCAATGGAGACGGTGACACCAGAGCGCGTTGCCCAGTGGAAGCCCAGATCCTTGAGCTGGTCTAGGCAGTGGGCCACCTCAACCTTGGGATAGCGCTCGGCAAGATCATTGACGATCTGGCCCAACTGCTTCTTGCCTACCTCGTAGTCGGCGTACGCGTAGTCGTCCGGCAGCGCCTCGTTGAACAGGGCGCGGCCCAGCGTCGTCTCCAGCAAGATCGAACCGTTAGGCGACAAGGTCTTGCCCAGCGGGGGCACGATGTCGATGAGGCGGAGTTTGATCTTGGCCTGGACCGAAAGCTCCCCACGGTCGAAGGCCATCAAAGCCTCGGCCACCGAGCCGAAAGCCCGACCCTCGCCAGCCACGCCGTCTCGCTGCATGGTGAGGAAGTAGGTGCCGATGATCATGTCCTGAGTGGGCATGGTCACCGGGCGACCATCGGCCGGCTTCAAGATGTTGTTGGTCGAGAGCATCAAGATCCGGGCCTCAGCCTGGGCCTCTGCGCTCAGCGGCAGGTGCACAGCCATCTGATCGCCGTCGAAGTCGGCGTTGAACGCCGTACAGACCAGCGGGTGGATCTGGATGGCCTTGCCCTCGATGAGCTGCGGCTCGAAAGCCTGAATGCCAAGGCGGTGCAGCGTAGGCGCGCGGTTCAGCAGCACAGGATGTTCGGAGATGACCTCCTCGAGCACGTCCCATACCACCGGACGTTGGCGCTCCACCATCCGCTTGGCGGACTTGATGTTCTGCGCGTGGTTGAGGTCGTCCAGCCGCTTCATCACAAACGGCTTGAACAGCTCCAACGCCATGGCCTTGGGCAAGCCGCACTGGTGCAGCTTGAGCTGCGGGCCGACCACAATGACCGAACGGCCGGAGTAGTCGACGCGCTTGCCAAGCAGGTTCTGCCGGAACCGGCCCTGCTTGCCCTTCAGCATGTCGGAGATCGACTTCAGCGGGCGGTTGCCCGGGCCCGTGACTGGACGGCCGCGGCGGCCGTTGTCGAACAGCGAGTCAACGGCCTCCTGCAGCATCCGCTTCTCGTTGTTGACAATGATTTCGGGCGCACCGAGATCAAGGAGCCGCTTCAGCCGGTTGTTGCGGTTGATCACCCGCCGATACAGATCGTTCAGGTCCGAGGTCGCGAACCTGCCACCATCGAGCTGCACCATCGGGCGAAGGTCCGGCGGGATGACCGGAACACAATCCAGCACCATCCCGGTGGGGCTGTTCTTCGTGGTGAGGAACGCCGAGACCACCTTGAGCCGCTTGAGTGCGCGGGTCTTCCGCTGGCCCTTGCCGACCTGGATGGTCTCGCGCAGGTCAGCAGCCTCGGCCTCAAGATCAAAGGTTTCGAGCCGCTTCTGGATGGCGTCAGCGCCCATGGAACCCGAGAAATACTTGCCGAACCGGTTCTTCATCTCCCGATACAGCACCTCATCACCCTCGAGGTCCTGTACCTTGAGGTTCTTGAAGCGGTTCCACACTGCCTCGAGCCGATCGAGTTCACGCTGGGCGCGGTCACGGAGCTGTTTGACCTCACGCTCCGCTCCCTCACGGACCTTGCGCTTGGCATCGGCCTTGGCACCCTCGGCCTCCAGCGCGGCGGTGTCCTCCTCGAGCTTCCTCATCCGGTTCTCGATGTCGGAGTCCCGGCGGCCCTCGATCTGCTTGCGCTCGACGTCGATCTTGGCCTCAAGAGAGGACAGGTCCCGATGCCGGGCTTCCTCGTCTACTGAGGTGATCATGTACGCGGCAAAGTAGATGACCTTCTCCAGGTCCTTCGGAGCGATGTCGAGCAGGTAACCCAGGCGCGACGGGACGCCCTTGAAATACCAGATGTGGGTCACCGGAGCTGCCAGCTCAATGTGGCCCATCCGCTCACGGCGCACCTTGGAGCGGGTCACCTCGACGCCACAGCGCTCACAGATGATGCCCTTGAAGCGCACGCGCTTGTACTTGCCGCAGTAGCACTCCCAGTCCCGGGTGGGGCCGAAGATCTTTTCGCAGAAAAGGCCATCGCGTTCCGGCTTGAGCGTCCGGTAGTTGATGGTCTCCGGCTTCTTCACTTCACCGTGCGACCACTTGCGAATCTCGTCGGCGGTGGCCAGGCCGATGCGGATCTCGTCGAAGAAGTTCACGTCGAGCATTCTTTGCTTATCTCTCTTCTCTCAGTACGCGATATTCACGTTGTCAATGCACTGAACCTTCACCTCCGCCGACTCGTCAGCGCATGTGGTTTGCGTTGGCGACCACAGACACAGACAAGTCGGCGTAAGGAGGAGGCACTTAGACTTCTTCGACTCCGCCGAGGGAGTCACCGGGGCGACGGGACAGGTCGATGCCGAAGTCCTCAGACGAGCGGTAATCGTCCTCGGAGTCTCGCAACTCCACCTCCGTGCCGTCGCTGGACAGCACCTCGACGTTGAGGCACAGGGACTTCATTTCCTTCACCAGCACTTTGAACGACTCCGGAATGCCAGGCTCGGGAATGTTCTCGCCTTTGACGATGGCTTCGTAGACCTTCACCCGACCCGGGACGTCGTCAGACTTGATGGTGAGCAGCTCCTGCAGGGCCCACGCCGCGCCGTACGCCTCGAGCGCCCAAACCTCCATCTCGCCGAACCGCTGTCCGCCGAACTGCGCCTTACCACCCAGCGGCTGCTGGGTGATCATCGAGTACGGCCCGGTCGAGCGCGCGTGGATCTTGTCGTCTACGAGGTGGTGCAGCTTCAGCATGTAGATGTAACCGACGCCGACCGGCTCTGGGAACGGCTCGCCCGAGCGGCCGTCGTAGAGGTGCGCCTTGCCGTCTGCGTTCACCAGGCGCTGATCGTCCCGATTCGGCAAGGTCTGGCCGAGCAGACCGGTGATCTCCTCCTCGGTGGCACCGTCGAAGACTGGGGTTGCCAGTCGCGCTGCGCCCTCTACGTGGTCGAGGCCGACGCTGCGCAGCCGGTTGGCCCAATCGTTCTTGACGCCGTCGAGATCCCAGCCCTGCCTGGCGACCCAGCCAAGGTGAGTCTCCAGGACCTGGCCGACGTTCATTCGGCTAGGCACACCCAGCGGATTGAGCACAATGTCGACCGGAGTGCCGTCCTCAAGGAACGGCATGTCCTCAATGGGCAAGATCTTGGAAATGACGCCCTTGTTGCCGTGCCGTCCAGCCAGCTTGTCGCCGTCTTGGATCTTGCGCTTCTGGGCCACATAGACCCGGACCAGTTGGTTGACCCCAGGCGAAAGCTCGTCATCGGCGTCACGATCGAAGACGCGTACGCCAATGACCGTGCCCGACTCGCCGTGCGGCACCTTGAGCGAAGTGTCACGGACCTCCCGAGCCTTCTCGCCGAAGATCGCTCGCAGCAGCCGCTCCTCCGGAGTCAGCTCCGTCTCGCCCTTCGGGGTGACCTTCCCAACCAGGATGTCGCCGGTCGAAACCTCGGCGCCGATCCGGATGATGCCGCGCTCGTCCAGGTCGGCGAGCATCTCCTCGCTGACATTGGGGATGTCGCGGGTGATCTCCTCCGCGCCCAGCTTGGTGTCGCGAGCGTCGACCTCGTGCTCCTCGATGTGGATTGAGGTGAGCACGTCATCTTGGACGAGCCGCTGGCTGAGGATGATCGCGTCCTCGTAGTTGTGACCCTCCCACGGCATGAACGCGACCAGCAGATTTCGACCGAGGGCCATCTCGGCGTGATCAGTGCAGGGGCCGTCAGCGAGCGGCGTCCCCTTCTCGATGCGCTGACCAGCGGTTACCAGCGGGCGCTGATTGATGCATGTGCCCTGGTTGGAGCGACGGAACTTGCTGAGCCGATAAGTCTTGAGCGTGCCGTCGTCGTGCGCAACATCGATCAGATCCGCGCTCACCGACGTCACGACCCCGGCCTCGGTCGCGACGGTTACATCGCCTGCATCAACTGCACCGCGGTACTCCATGCCGGTGCCCACAAACGGAGCTTCCGACTTGATCAGCGGCACAGCCTGGCGTTGCATGTTCGAGCCCATAAGAGCACGTGAAGCGTCGTCGTGCTCGAGGAAGGGAATCATTGCGGTCGCGACCGACACCATCTGGCGCGGTGAGACGTCCATGTAGTGCACTTCGTTGGCCGGCACCGTGTCGACCTCGCCGTGGCGCTTGCGAACCAGCACCCGGGCCTCGGTGAAGCGGCCTTTATCGTCAAGCTTGGCGTTTGCCTGCGCTGTGACCCACCGGTCCTCTTCGTCGGCAGTCAAGTAGTCGATCTGGTCTGTGACGTGACCCTTTTCCACCTTGCGGTACGGAGTCTCGACGAAGCCGAACGCGTTCACCCGGGCGAACGAGGCGAGCGACCCGATCAGACCGATGTTCGGGCCCTCAGGGGTTTCGATCGGACACATCCGGCCATAGTGGGACGGATGCACATCGCGGACCTCCATGCCGGCGCGATCCCGCGACAGGCCGCCGGGCCCGAGCGCGGAGAGCCGCCTTTTGTGTGTCAGGCCGGCCACGGGGTTGGTCTGGTCCATGAACTGGGACAGCTGCGAGGTGCCGAAGAACTCCTTCAGCGCCGCCACGACCGGCCGGATGTTGATCAAGGTCTGCGGCGTGATCGCCTCGACGTCCTGGGTGGTCATGCGGTCTCGAACCACCCGCTCCATACGGCCTAGACCGGTGCGCAGCTGGTTTTGGATCAGCTCACCTACCGTACGCAGTCTCCGGTTGCCGAAGTGGTCGATGTCGTCCTCTTCAACAAGCAGCTCGCCTCGTGGAGAGTCGAGAGTCTCCTTGCCCTCGTGCAGGGCAACCACGAAGTGAATGGCAGCGACGATGTCCTCGATCGTCAGCACCTGACGATCGAAGGGCAGCTCCAGACCCAGCTTCTTGTTGATCTTGTACCGGCCAACCTTGGCCAAGTCGTAGCGCTTCGGGTTGAAGTAGTAGTTCTCCAACAGCGCCTGCGCGGCCTCGCGGGTCGGCGGCTCTCCGGGACGTAGCTTGCGGTAGATGTCAAGCAGCGCCTCGTCCTGGGTGGTGGTGTGGTCCTTCTCCAGGGTGAGCCGCATCGACTCGTACTTGCCGAACTGCTCGAGGATCTGAGCATCGGTCCAGCCGAGCGCCTTCAGCAGCACGGTTACGTTCTGCTTGCGTTTGCGATCTAGACGGACCCCGACCATGTCCCGCTTGTCGATTTCGAACTCAAGCCAGGCCCCCCGCGAGGGGATGATCTTGCAGGTGAAGATGTCCTTGTCTGAGGTCTTATCCGTGGTCTGCTCGAAGTAGACGCCGGGTGAGCGCACCAATTGGGAGACGACGACACGCTCGGTGCCGTTGATGACAAAGGTGCCCTTGTCTGTCATCAACGGGAAGTCGCCCATGAAGACCGTCTGGCTCTTGATCTCGCCGGTCTCGTTGTTCATGAACTCGGCGGTGACGAAGAGCGGCGCGGCGTAGGTGACGTCGCGCTCCTTGCACTCGTCGACTGTGTTCTTCGGCGGCTCGAACCGGTGGTCCCGGAATGAGAGCGACATAGTGCCGGAGAAGTCCTCGATCGGGGAGATCTCCTCAAAGATCTCCTCTAGTCCGGACTTGGTGTTGATGTCGGTACGGCCCTGGTCCAACGCGGTCGCGACGCGATCGCGCCAGGCCTGGTTGCCGATAAGCCAGTCAAATGAATCGATCTGCAAATCGAGCAGATCTGGGACTTCCATGGGTTCGGCGATCTTCGCGAACGAGATTCTGCCGGTAGGGGATACAACTTTGGTTTTCAAGGCTGTGCGCGAGGCGGCCAACTCCTATGTCCTTCCGAAGGCTCTCAGTGGAGGAGCAAAAGTGCTTCTACGCATGCTGAACGACCCGTGTCAAAGTGAAACGGGTCGGCAGATGGCGAGGGCAAACCCCAAATATAGACGCTGAAGCGTCCTGAGTCAAGGACCGCGCGCAGCACAAAGCAGAGCAGTCAAATCGTCGACTGCCTTGGGAGCGATCATACTCTTCGTCGACCGCGCGACAAGGTGCAATACCCGCCTTATCGCCGTACCCCTGCAGAGGCGCCCGTCAGGGCACGAGCAGGCCGAAAAGACATCGCCCAACTCTCCTCACTATTCGTCCTCGCCGCCCGGGACTTTGACTCTCACACGACGACATCACGCGTTGACTGACAGTGCATCGCGCCAACCTGAGGAGAGGAGGCCGTCGCAAAGATTCGCTGCGACAGGGACTTTAGTCCCGATTCTTTGGGACCTGATCCCCTTTCGCGCGGCTCCTGAGTGGCACAGACTAAGAGTGGAGGGGTGGGCGAAACTCGAGGAGCGGATCATGCCAACTTTCGGTGGTCGCGTTTCGCCAGGAGAGCGGACACGCAGGCTTTCACAGCACGAGTGCAAGGCGTGGCTCTGTAGCCATCACGAGGGGCGGCTGGGCTACCAATCAGGCAAGGGTCCTCGCTCGGTCGTGGTCTCGTACGCAGTCGCCGAAGATCAGATTTTGGTGCGGGTGCCCGACTACAACGACATCGTGCATTACGCACCTGGCTCTGAGGTCAGAATCGACGTCGATGGCGGCACCCCCGCTGCCCATCGCGAGACCGTGGTAGTGACCGGTCAGGCAGCCCTGGCCGAGAGCGGTCAGAAGCCGCTGATCGATCAGGCAGCCTTCCAGGAGGAATGGCCTCCTGACATATCAACCTCGGTTATCTGCGTACCGCTCACCGCGATCGAAGGCTTCGAGCTCAGGGATCCATGACCTGAACCGAACTCAGCTTGAGTCCCTCCCCTGAAAGCGGTCACGTACGACACGAATCTTTCAAAAGATCACGTCGTACGTGACCACTTTCTGGGGGTGATCAGATTTAAATTCAGGTCGTGACCGCAACTCGATGGACTTCGGATGACCTGCCATCGCAGGCCGGACGCATCGTCATCGTTACTGGCGCCAATAGCGGAATCGGGCTGCCAACCGCGCGGGCGCTCGCGGAAGCAGGTGCTCGTGTCGTACTCGCCGTACGCGACCTCGCCAAGGGGGAGGCGGCCGCCGAGTCCATTCCCGGCGACTGTGAGGTCCGCCGATTAGATCTTGCCGACCTCGGCTCCGTACGCGCCTTCGCGACCGGATGGCAGGGCGAGCTCAGTGTATTGATCAACAACGCTGGAGTGATGAGAACCCCCGAGAGGCGTACGGCAGACGGCTTCGAGCTGCAGATAGGCACCAACCACCTCGGCCACTTCGCACTCACCAATCTGCTGCTGCCGCGGGTGACCGATCGAGTGGTGACCGTCGCCTCCGGCGCACACCGTGGCGGCTACATTTCGCTGGACGATCTCAACTGGCAGAAACGGACGTACAGGCGCTGGGCCGCATACCAGCAGTCGAAGTTGGCCAATCTGCTGTTCACGCTCGAGCTGCAGCGTCGGCTGACCGTGGCCGGCTCCGCGGTCCGCGCCATCGCGGCGCATCCGGGCTATGCGGCTACAAATCTTCAGTTTCGGAGCGAAAGCCGACTGGAAGACAGGGTGGCGGCAATCGGTAATCGGCTCTTCGCACAAACGGAGGAGGCCGGAGCCCGACCGATTCTGTACGCCGCGAGCCAAGATCTCCCTGGGGCGAGCTATGTCGGTCCGGATGGCTTGGGGGAGCACCGTGGATACCCGACGCTAGTGGGCCGCAGCGCCGCCGCGTCAGACGTTGAGATGGCAAAGCGGTTATGGACGCTCTCCGAGGAGCTCACTGGTGTCCCATTCCCGCTGCCGTCCGCGCATTCCGCCTAGCCTCACCCCCGGACGGTATTCCGTCTCGCGGGAGTCAGACCCCCTGCCGCCTGTCCGCAGCTTTGTCGAGTGCCGGATCGGCGTCAGCGTCCGCCGCCCGGACGCGGCCGCGGGCCTCGAGGAACGTGAGGACCGCGAGGACCCGCCGATGGCCGCCGGACTCGTCGAGGATGCCGAGCTTGGTCAGGAGGTTGCGAATGTGGCTCTCGACGGTCCGCTCGGTCAGCCAGAGACGGCGGGCGATCCCAGCGTTGGTCAGTCCTTCTGCCATCAGCGCGAGCACCTCCTGCTCGCGGTCGGTCAGCGCCGCCAGTACGCCAGAGTCACGGTTGGCGGCGACCAGCTGACCCACGACCTCTGGGTCTAGGGCCGACCCGCCGCGCGCCACCCGATCGAGCGCTTCGAGGAAGTCATCGACGTCGAGCACTCGATCCTTGAGCAGGTAGCCGAAGTATCCCGCCGTCGCCAGGCTGACGATGTGGCGTACCTCCACGTGCTGTGAGAGCAAAACCAACGGCAGCCGCGGGTGGTCCTGCCTCAGCTCGGCGGCGAGCTGCGCGCCATCGTCATCGTGGCGGGGCGGCATCCGTACGTCGAGGATCACCAGATCGGGGCGCTGCGCAGAGACCGCTTGCCGCGCGGACTCGGCGTCCTGGGCCGTCGCGACGACCTGGTGCCCGCCGTCCTGCAGCAGGAGGGTCAAACCCTGCCGAAACAGGGCGGCGTCCTCGGCGATCACGATGCGCACGGCAGCACCGCCTCCACCAGCGTGCCCCGGTCGACCTGGCTGACCACTGAGAGCTCGCCGCCGACAGCCCGCACCCGATCCTGCAACCCGGCGAGGCCCGACCCGTGCCGCACCACAGCACCGCCCCGGCCATCGTCGCGGACCTGCACGACGACACCGCCCGGAGCCCGATTCACGGTGAGGGCGATCGTCCGGGCGGACGCGTACTTGATCGCATTGGTCACCGCCTCGCTAGCCACGAAGTACGCGGTCGTACTGATCGGCTTTGGCAGGTTGTGGGTGGCGACCTCGATTTGGAGCGGAACCCCGAGCCGGGTGCGCAGCGAATCCAGCGCCGCGGACAGGCCGTCGTCCAGGCTGCTCGGTCGAAGGCCGTGGGCGATCTGGCGCAGCTCGGATACCGCGGCCTGCAGCTCGGCCACCGATCCGTCGAACACCTCGGCCAAGGCGCCATCCTGCTCCGGTAGTCGTCTCTGAACCCGTCGCAGCGTCATTCCGAGCGCCACCAGCCGTTGTTGGGCTCCGTCATGGAGATCGCGTTCCAGGCGGTGCCGCTCCTCGTCGTGTGCCGCCACCAGTCGGCGCCGGCTGGCCTCAGCCTCGTGCAAGGCCTGCGCGGTCTCCAGCCGAAGCCGGACCAACTCGCTGAGAAATCCGACTGTGGTGGGAATCTCTGTCGACCAGCCGAGCACGGGGCGGCTGCTGACCACTGTGGCAATCCGGTCGCCGGCCATCTGGATGTCCAGTCCAGGCCCGCGAGGGACTAGCGGGTCGCCGTGCTGGTCGAGGTAGTCCGTCCGACCGGGCAGCAGGTATCCAACCTTTAGCACCGGATCACGCAGGGCGTCCTGAGGGTCTGTTCGAGCGCCTCCGGGGGCCGTACGCCGGCGTGCACATCGGCCTGCAGCCGTTCGAGGCTGCGCAGCACCTGCTCGCGGTCCGGGAACAGCCAGGCGGCGACACGCCGTTCGGCCCGTCTGCGCAAGGGAAGACAGCCGAGCAGTGCGAGGACAGTGACCGCCACCGCGAGGACCACCGAGTCCCGGCCCAGCCACCAGTCCGCGAGGCCCGACACCAGGCCAAGCGCGGCGACCAGCAGGACGGCGAACCCGGCATACACCGCTCCGCGGATCAGCAGCTGGTCTACGTCGAAGAGCGTGCTCCGCACGATGGCGATCGCGGTCGCGGCTGGGATCGCCAGGTACATCGCGACCAGGCCGAACGCGACCAGGTCCACCTTCCCTAGCAGCAGGTAGCTCAGCCAGCACAGGAGCAGGGTCAGCGGCACCGTGAGCCCGGCCACCGCCATCCAGCGCAGCTGAACCTTCTCTCCGATGCCGGCCCGCCGGTAGCGCTGCACCATGCTCATGACGCTGGCTACCAGGAGCGCGAGGAAGATCGGAAGGCAGGCGATGGCGATGTAGCCGGCGACCTCGGAAGTCCCGAGGACCTTCGGGGAATCCGGAAACGGCTCGGTGTACGGACCAGGAGCCATTGCGCTCGTCAGGTTGAAGATCACGACGACCAGCGGCAGGCCGACCAGGACTACCCGCCAGCGGGGAGTCAGCAGCCGACCGGTCGGGAAGATCAATATCAGCCAGGCCAGCGGCAGGTAGTAGAGCATCCAGGCGCCCTGAGTCAGCGCGATTACCCAAGGGTTCGGCGGTGATGACCCGATCGGAAAACCCGCTTGCCACAGGTCGGACGTTGCGGACGCACACATCCAGCACCCGGCCAGGGCCAGCACCGCGGCGCACCAGTTGTCTGGCGCCTTCCAGGCGACGAGTACGGCGAGGGTGGCGTTGATCGCTCCGATGAGAACGGCCGCCAGAAACCATGCCAGCCATGACCCGGCCGGCAGCCTCACCGCGGCCATACCGCCCAGCACCACAGCCAGCGCTGTCAGCCCTGCAGTGACCGCGCGTACTCGGGTCATGCTCGTCAGCGTAGGTCTCGGCTGGCACCTGCGCATCAGTGCTGGTACGCAGCCCGGCACGTGCTGGCCACGAAGGCCGACCTCAGGGCCAGCGCCGATGCGCCGATCGCGGTCCGGCGGGCACGGTGAAAAAACCTACTCACCGAATGGACTCATCATGACCCTGATCGGCACCAAGTCCACCACGTCCCAGGCGGCGACCGGGACTGCGAGCACCCGCGACCCGCGTACGTTCTGGCGGGTCGGCCTAGCTCTGGCGCTTCCGGTCGGCCCTCTGCTGGTGACCTTCGCCCGCGCGATCATGCCCTACTGAACATCCCAGGACGACGCCACCAT
>DASUYM010000274.1:0-26970 GCA_036377435.1 Propionibacteriaceae bacterium | reverse complement strand
AAACGGCGACCAGGGTTGATCGTCGGTATTCATGGCTCGCTCCGCTCGCTGCGGATCGCGCTCGGAACCCGCCGCCGTCGTCGTCGCTCCCGGAGGAAAGAACGCCTCCGCTCGCTCCTCCTCCGTGCGGCGGCGCGCGATCCGGCAGACGGCATGCCAGAAGTATCTAATGGCTCGTCGGGGTTTGATTGCTCGCCGGAATCGCGCTCAAAACCGGCGGTTGGCCAACACAGGGATGGCGGCCCGGGTTTGCTCAACGACGTCAAGATCAAGATCGGCGACCAGCAGACCGGGCTCCGCACCCAGCGATCGCACCACCTCGCCGCGCGGCGAGATAACCGCACTGTAGCCAACTCCAGTTGGTGCCGTGCCGTCGAAGGGGATGCCAGCTGTAGCGGGGTCCGCCTGGCCAGCAGCCACGACGTAGGAGGTGGAGTCCAGGGCGCGGGCCCGCGTCAGCAGCTGCCACTGCTCGACCTTGGCCACTCCGGCTCCCCAGGACGCGGCCACACAGATGACCTGAGCTCCGAGTTCTGCAAGCTTGGTGTAAAGCCCAGGAAACCGTATGTCGTAGCAGGTGGTGAGCCCGACTGTTGCTTCGGCCACCGTGATCATGACCGGTTCCGCGCCGGGCGCGACCGTGTCGGATTCGCGGAAGCCGAACGCGTCGAAGAGATGAATCTTGTGGTAGTACGCGTCCACACCTGGCCCGACGGCGCGCAACGTATTTTTGACCCGTCCGTCCCCGCTGGGTGTGAACATCCCGGCAACGACCACGACCTGATGATGCTCGGCGATCTTTCGCAGCTGCTGGGCCCATGGGCCGTCCGCGGGTTCAGCGATTTCGGCCAGCGGCAGCCCGAAACGTCGCATGGTGGCCTCGGGAAAGATCACCAGCTGGGCGTCCTTCGCAGCAGCCTCGGCCGTTCCGGTAGCGACGAGTTCCAGGTTCTCCTGGGGATCTGAGCCACTGAGAATTTGAGCGAGGGCGACTCGCAGCGTGCTCATGTGAGATCTCCTTGTTGCCGATCCATTTGCCACACCAGCACCTCCGCTTCGGCACGTGCTGCGAGTCTCAGCTGGCTGGAGCCGGACACCCGAAGCGAGTCGCCCTCCTCCAGACGCCCGATCGTTTCAATGTCCACCACTCCTCGTGCCAGATAGACATGCAGCAGATCGCCGTCCGGGAGGCTGCGGGAGGCGCCGGTTGGTAGGACGCTGGCCCATAGGGTCGAGCCGGCGCTGCCGAGGCTCACTACCGCGTCCGGGTGCCGGGCCGAGGCAATCGGCAGCCAACCGCGGGCAAGATCGCCCAAGGCCAGCTCCCGTTGCTGATAGCTGGGAGGAGCGCCGGCCTCGTCTGGCCTGATCCACATCTGAATGAAGTGCGCCGGCACTGCTGGGCGTGTCGGATCGATCCGGTAGGCATCATTACGCTCGGCGTGCACGATGCCCGAGCCCGCGCTCATCCGCTGCGCCAGTCCGGGATAGATCAGGCCCGAGTTGCCGTGCGAATCCTCGTGGATGAGCGAGCCGGAGAGTACCCAGGTGACGATCTCGGCGTCACGATGGGGATGCTCAGGATAACCGGCTCCAACGCGCACCAAGTGATCATTGTTGACCATCAGGCGACCGAAGGACACGTTCGTCGGATCGTAATGCTCGCCGAACGAAAAGCTGTGGTAGGTCTCGGCCCCATCAGTTCGGCTGAGGGAACGTTGCTGCGCCCGACGCAGCTCGATGTGCGCAGTGGTCCTCGGCGTATTCACGGATTCAGTATCGCGGGGGCGGTGAATGATCGGCCGGTCGCCATCGGCGTACGCTCGCCTCATGTCCGCTCGTCCCATCCCTGAACCGATCGCGCCGGGTCAGGAATCTGTCTGGGACTACCCGCTCCCACCCGTCGTCCGAGCCAGCGACGAGGAGATCATCGTGATCTTGGGCGGAATGGAGATCTGTGAGACCCGGACCAGCTTGCGCATGCTGGAAAGGGGACATCCACCGACCTACTACCTACCGCGCTCGGCCTTCATCGAGGGTTCATTGAGGCCGGCACGCGGGACTTCGTTCTGTGAATGGAAGGGCCAGGCTGCCTACCTGGATGTGATCGGCGGCAGTAAGGTCGCTGCTCGGGGAGCGTGGTACTACCCGCACCCGAGTACCCGCTACGCGTCGATTCTTGATCATGTCGGGATCTATGCGGGTGCGATGGATGAGTGCCTGGTCGATGGCGTGCGGGTGGTGCCGCAGCCGGGCGGCTACTACGGCGGGTGGATCACCTCGACGGTTACCGGCCCGTTCAAAGGTGGGCCGGGTACCGAGGACTGGTGAGGTCGATGGATGAGGACTACGCCGAACTCGTGCTCAGCGTCGTGGAGCAAATACCGCCAGGCCAGGTCGCGACGTACGGAGACATCGCCCAAATCGTCGGCCGCGGCGGACCACGGCAGGTCGGCCACGTGATGGCGCTGCTCGGCGGCGGAGTGCCGTGGTGGCGCGTCGTACGCGCTGACGGGCGCCCAGCACGCAGCCTCGAAGCGCCCGGGTTGAGGTTGCTTCGTGCCGACAAGACTCCGCTTAAAGGTGACCGCGTCGACCTGGCTCGGGCCCGGTTCACACTCGATGAGGCAGGCAACTGAGAATCCCGATCCACGACGCGCTGTGATCACAAACTAAGTCTCGAGACACGACATCGGGGAGGGTTCACATTGCGTGGTGATCTATGACAGGCTAAGGACGCTGTTGCAAGTGGTCGGTGTCGTGGTCAGTGCTACGCCCAGAACTTTGCGTGGGCGTGAGGAAAGGCCTGGCGTCCAACAGCAGTCGGGACCGTGAGGTGCGGTTTCGAATGCAGATGCTAGGAGAGATGTTTCATGGCGCAGGGAACCGTTAAGTGGTTCAATGCCGAAAAGGGCTACGGCTTCATTGCCGTGGACGGCGGCGGTCCGGATGTTTTCGTCCATTACAGCGCAATCGAGTCGACCGGATTCCGGACGCTCGACGAGGGCCAGCGTGTGGAGTTCCAAACCACCCAAGGACCAAAGGGTCCGCAGGCCGACCAGGTCCACGCGATCTAGGTTTCGTCAGGACCTAACAAGCCCCGGTACCGTTCGGTGCCGGGGCCTTGTGTTGCCTCCCTGCCAATCGCGGAAGAGCTCGCTCTCGTAGCCGCAGGAAACTGGGTTAACTCATTTTCCTTGCACTTCACACACGTTGCATCGTGTGCGAAGTGACTGCAATCTGGGTTAACCCAGTTTTCCAACTTAAGCCGATTCGGCTCAGGGCGCGTCAGTAGGCGGGCTGTGTCGGGTCGATCTGCCGGACCCAGGCACTGACGCCGCCACCGACATGGACCGCGTCGGCGAGCCCAGCTCCGTGGACCAGGGCCAATACCTCTGCAGACCGCACCCCGGTCTTGCAGTAGAGCACTACCTGCTTGTCCTGCGGCAGATCCTGCAGAGCGGCGCCGGTCTGGAAGTCACCCTTGGGAATCAGAATCGATCCAGGAATCCGGTTGATGTCCCTCTCGACCTTCTCTCGTACGTCGATCAGGACGAAGTCCTTGCTTCCGGAATCACGCTCGGCAAGCCACTCCTCCAGCTGATTGACACCGACGGTGTGCCCGGCGACAGCCTGAGCCGCTTCATCGGTGATCGCACCGCAAAACTCGTCATAGTCGATCAGCTCGGTAACTGTCGGGTTCTCACCGCAGACCGCGCATTGCGGGTCCTTGCGAACATTCAGCTGACGCCAGCTCATCTCGAGCGCGTCGTAGATCTGAAGCCGTCCAATCAGCGGCTCGCCGATACCTGCCAAAAGCTTGATCGCCTCGGTCACCTGCGTCGCCCCAATGGACGCACAGAGCACTCCAAGAACGCCACCCTCAGCGCAGCTCGGCACCATGCCCGGCGGCGGAGGCTCTGGGTACAGGCAGCGATAACACGGGCCGTGCTCAGCCCAGAAGACGCTGACCTGACCGTCGAATCGGTAGATCGAGCCCCACACGTACGGCTTGCCGAGCAGCACGGCGGCATCGTTGACCATGTATCGGGTGGCGAAGTTGTCGGTACCGTCGATGATCAAGTCGTACTGGCTGAACAGCTCCATCACATTGTCGTTGTCCAGCCTGACATCATGCACAACGACTTTGACGTACGGGTTCGTCTCGACGATGGACTCCCTGGCTGACTGGGCTTTGGACTTTCCAATATCGGACTGTCCATGGATGACCTGGCGCTGCAGATTGGATTCGTCAACAGTGTCGAAGTCGACAATGCCGAGCGTCCCTACGCCAGCCGCGGCGAGATAAAGCAGCGCGGGGCTGCCCAGACCTCCAGCTCCGATCACCAGCACACGGGCGTTCTTCAGCCGCTTCTGACCGTTCATCCCCACATCGGGAATGATCAAATGACGGCTATATCGGCGTACCTCGTCAATGGTCAGCTCATTGGCGGGCGCTACCAGCGGCGGCAAGGCCACGGATTCCTCCAGCTCAAGGGCGCGGCGCTGTACCGCGGGAACCAAGACTTTCTCGATCTCGAGCGTAACGCGAGTCAGGCGACCGCTATTCCGGATGATGGGATAGGGCCATGGCCGCCGCAGAGGACATCATCACTCGGGTCGGTGACCGAACTCTCACGCTGACCAATCTCAACAAGGTGCTCTATCCAAGGGTCGGCTTCACCAAGGCCGAGGTGATTGATTACTACCTGCGAATCGCTCCCGTCATGCTGCCCCATATTCGGGATCGGGTGATGACCAGGCTGCGGTTCCCCGACGGCGTCGGTCCAGACCGCTTCTCTTTCTATGAGAAGAATGCGCCGATGGGCACGCCCGACTGGGTACGCCGGGTGAACGTCAGTACCAGCGACGGGATCATCGACTATGTCGTGGCAGACGACGAGCCGACGATCGTCTGGCTGGCTAATCTCGCGGCACTTGAGATGCATGTTCCGCAATGGACCGTGAGCAGCGCCACGCCGGTCAATGGCATCATCAGCCTCCCGGCGCCGGAACTGCATCCTGGGGAGCCGCTGGCCAACCGCGTCGTTGTCGACCTGGATCCTGGAGCCGGCATGACCATCGTCGAGAGCGCGCGAGCTGCGCTGATTGTGGCTGCCAGACTGGCCGAGGACGGCATGATCCCGATCGCGCAAACCTCGGGTAGCAAGGGCATACAGGTCTACGCCGCGATTGCTCCAACCCGCAGCAGGGCTGCCTGGAGCTACGTCAAGCAGCTCAATGCCTCGTTACACAAGGCCCAACCCGACTTCTTTGTCTCGACGATGTCGATCGAACAACGAGCCGGCAGGATCTATGTGGACTACAACCAGAACCTGGCGGCACGCAACACCATCGCCCCTTACTCGATGCGAGGACGGGACGATCCCGCCGTCGCCACGCCTGTGACCTGGGATGAGCTGGGCGGGGTACGCGGACCAGCCGATCTTCGGTTTACCCCCGAAGAGGTCCTCGCCAGAATCGCCGACCATGGGGACCTGGCCGCCGACCTGCTCGCTTCCGACGCGCCACCATTGCCCGACGAGGTCTAACGATGCACGGCGTTCACGCGCACTGGAAGGCGACACTGGCCGTCGCAAGGTTAGGGTGAATTCGTGGCGACGAACGTGGAGAAGGAGGCGACGGGCAGCCGCCCGACCCGCCTGCCACGGGACCAACGTCGCATCCAGCTGCTCGACGCAGCCAGCGAAGTCTTCGCCTCCAAGGGCTACCACGCAGCGGCGATGGACGACATCGCAGACGCCGCCGGAGTCTCCAAACCCGTGCTGTACCAGCACTTTCCCTCAAAACTGGACCTATACCTGGACCTCCTCGACCAAAGCTGCGATCGGCTTGTCGAGGTGGTCGAGGAGGCCTTGGCCTCGACCGACGACAATGCGGATCGAGTGATCGCTACGGTCGCAGCGTTCTATGAGTTCATCTCCTCCGCCAGCGGGGAGTTCCGCTTCGTCTTTGAATCCGATCTGACCGGTGATGGTGCGGTGCAGCAGCGACTATCGCGGGTGAACGATGAGATTTCCGACGCTATTGCGGGGGTTATTGCAGAAGATACTTCGCTGCCTACACCACAGGCCAAGCTGCTTGCGGTTTCGCTCGTCGGTATCGCTCAGGTGAGCGCGCGCTATTGGATCTCGGGCGGTACCTCCACCATCACGCTCGAGGACGCCAAGCAGCTTGTCAGCAGCCTGGCCTGGCGCGGCATCAGTGGCTTCCCTCTTACCGAACACGACAGGGCCGCGCGTACCAGTGGTGCAGCGGAAGGTTAGGCCGCTGCTGCTCTTGGGCTTCGCTCGCGCACGCCGCGCTGCGAGCCGGCTCCTTCATCGCTCGCGAAACAAACGCCACACCCCTCGACTCAGTGACGAGGGGTGTGACGATCGTGTGAGATAGCCCGCTCAGCCCTTCTGCAGCGTGGTTGCCCCAGTCATGATGGCCACGGCCTCGGTAGGCGTATGTGACTTAGGTGTGATCACCCCGGCGCAGCCGCCGAGCCTCGCGATATGGATTCGGTCGGACACCTCGAACACATTGGGCATGTTGTGGCTGATCAAGATCACCGGCAGACCCTTGTCCTTGATCTGCTGGATGAGGTTGAGCACCTGCCCGGTCTCCTTCACCCCCAACGCTGCCGTGGGCTCATCGAGTACGACGAACTTGGTGGCGAAGGTTGCCGCCCTGGCGACCGCCACGGCTTGGCGCTGACCGCCGGACAATGTCTCTACGGCTTGCCCCATGTTCTGCACGGTCGCGATGCCAAGGTTGGCCATGGACTTGCCCGCGTCCTCTTTCATGCCCTTCTTGTCGAGCATGCGCAGCACCGAGCCGAGCGGCCCGGAGCGGCGGCGCTCGCGACCTAAGAACATGTTGGCTGAGATGTCCAGCGCAGGCGCAACCGCGAGGGTCTGGTAAACGGTCTCGATACCAGAACCTCGGGCATCTTGCGGCGTCTTGAAGTTAACCTCGTTGCCATCGAGATAGACGTGTCCGGAGTCGGGGATCAAGGCCCCAGTGAGAGCCTTGATCAACGTCGACTTACCGGCACCATTGTCGCCGATCACCGCCAGAATCTCGCCCGGAAACAGGTCGACGTCCACACCGTCCAGCCCGACGACCCTACCGAAGGTCTTGATCAATCCACGACCCGACAGCACCGTTTCGGACGGGTCGGCAAGTACCGGCGGGTTACCGAGACCGACGGTGCCCTTTTCCTCCTCTGTCAGTTCGCTGCTGCTGGGAGTGGTGGTCATGCCTTCACCTTCCTAATCCACTGATCGATGGAGACTGCGACGATGACCAGAACACCGATGGCGAAGACCCGCCACTGGTCATCCACACCGGCAAGGCTCAAACCGGTACGGAACACCCCCACGATTAACGCGCCGAGGATCGTCCCGATGATCGTGCCCCGGCCACCGAACAGGCTCGTGCCACCGATCACCACAGCGGTGATGCTGTCCAGGTTCGCGTCAACGATCGCATTGGCGCTCGCCGTACCGGCTCTACCGATCTGCACCCAGGCGGTGATTCCGTAGATCAACCCGGCCACCGTGTAGACGCTCAGCAGCACACGATCGACCCGGATACCAACCAGGCGGGCAGCCTCCGCATCGTCACCCACCGCATAGAGATGCCGTCCCCACGAAGTCTGGCTCAGAACAAACGCCATGATCACCGCCAGAATCGCCACGATGATCACACCCGTGGTGATCCGGAACGGGCCAAGCTGAATCGGCGTCCCGGCCCAGTTCAAGATTGGCGGCATCTGCCGGCGGTTCACCTCCTGCCCACCGGAGTACAGCAGGCCGAGCGCAGTGAAGATGCTGAAAGTGCCCAGCGTCACGATGAATGGCGGCAGGCTCAGCCGGGTGACCAGCGTCCCATTGATAGCTCCCGCGAGAGTCGCGGCGGCAATCCCAAGTATCAACGCCAACAACCCTGGCATGCCGTTCGTCGCGGCGAAATTGGCCATCAAGAGGGACGCAAAGATGGCTATCGCTCCCACTGACAGATCGATGCCTGCGGTAAGGATGACCAACGTCTGACCGATGGCCAACGCCGCGATCACGGCAACCTGCTGCAGAATGATGCCGATCGTCCGCGGCTCGATGAAACGTGGATTGATGATCGTAAACGCGATGACCGAAACGACCAGCACAAGTAGCGGGCTGATCGATGGGTGAGCGTGAAGAAGGTGCTGGATTCGCTGCAGCGGCGACTGCTGCCGCAGGGCGAACTGTTCAGCAGCGGTATGTGGAGCCTCGGGTTCGACTGTCGTTGTCACGTGGACTTCCTTGCCTTAGTAGTTACACCGGTAGCGGAGGCCACTGCGGTCGCCGCGTGAGGGGGCTGGCTCCGCCCACAAGGCGGAGCCAGCCAGCCAGTTCATCTCGGACCACTTAGCCCCAGCAAAGCTTCTCGCCTTCAGCGACGCTAATGCTCTCCACGCCTTCGACCTTCTTGTCGGTGACCAGGGCGACACCAGTGTCATAGAAGTCCAGGCCAGGGCTGTTAGCGGGCTTCTCCCCACCCTCGGCGATCTTCTTGATGGCCTCGACGCCCAATTCGGCCATCTTCACGGGGTATTGCTGCGAGGTGGCACCAATGACGCCCTCCTTGACGAGCTTCAGACCGGGGTCGCAACCGCCGTCCACGGACACGACGATTGCATCCTTGATTCCGGCCGCGTTGAGGGCCTCCGCGCCACCAGCGCCAGATGGCTCATTGATGGAGTAGACCAAGTTGATGTCCTTGGACTTGGACAGGCAGTTCTCCATGGCGGTCTTGCCCTCGTCAGAAGCACCCTGGGTCGGCTCGTTGCAGACAATTTCATAGTCGCCGCCCTTGCCACCGGTGTACTTGCCCGTCTTGGCCTCGTCGCCGTTCTTCATCTTGTCCGCTACGTCGATCCCCATTCCCGTCAGGAAGCCCTGGTCTCGGTTGACGTCCACGGACACGATCTTGTCGTTGAACAAGTCGAGCATGGCGATGGTGGCCTTCTTGCCGTCCATCTGGGCTGCCGCCCACTTGCCAATCAGCTCGCCAGCCTTGAAGTTGTCGGTGGCGAATGTGATGTCGACAGTGTCCGGCGGATCCGGCGGCGTGTCGAGGGCGATCACGTACAGGCCGGAGTTCCTGGCGTTCTCGATAGCGCTGTTGACACCGGCGGCGGCTGGAGTGATCAGAATTCCCTGATCACCTCGAGCTACAGCAGCCTCGATGGCCTTCACCTGGGTATCGGTGTCGCCGTCAGCCTTGCCGGCCGCTGTGGTGATCGAAACACCGTTCTTGTCGCCCGCTGCCTTGGCGCCTTCCTGCATGGCGATGAAGAACGGGTTGGTGCTGGTCTTGGTGATCAGAGTGACAGCGACATCGCCGCCGCCGCCTTCACCAGAAGCCTCGGCTCCCGGGGCGCCAGTGTCGCCGCCACCACCACAAGCTGCAAACATCAACGACGCCGCAGCAGTCAACGCCAGGCCCGCAGCGAGGCGGCTGCCCCTGCGGTTCGGCGGTAGGTATTTCATGAAAGATCCCTTCCTTGGATACGCACCGCCGATCATGACAACGGTGTCAGGCTCATTCTTAATAGCTTCTCAGGTTCGATGTCAAGCACATTAGATTAACGAATTCGTATAGAGTTAGACTGCTCGTGGGAGAGGAGACATCGATGTCAACGTCGCGCTCCGAATCGTCGCCTAGGGTACGGGCGACCATCCGTGACGTTGCGGCATTGGCAGGTGTCGGAACCAAAACTGTGTCGCGGGTGATTAACGACGAGGCAAACGTATCGCCCCAGACCCGGGCGCGGGTAGAACGCGCCGTATTGGCGTTGAATTTCAAGCCGAACCAGGGGGCTGGCGCGCTGCGGCGCGGCGATCGCAAGACCCTCACGCTAGGTCTCCTCCTTGACGCCGTGAATAACCCATTCTCCGCTCTCATTAACCGAGCTGTCGAGACGGTGGCTTATGGTCGTGACACAGCCGTCATCGCAGCTAGCTCCGACAATGATCCAGACCGCGAACGGATCATGGTCGATGCTTTCACTCGTCGTCGGGTCGATGGATTGATCTTGAACACGATCACTGAAGACCAGGGTTACCTGCACGCAGAACGCGAGCAGGGTACGCCGCTGGTGTTCGTGGACCGACCACCGATCGGGCTGTTAGCCGATGCTGTTATCACCAACAACTACGAAGCAGCCGTCGAAGCGACGCGACATCTGATCAGGCACGGTCATCGCGACATCGCCCACCTCGGCGAGGAGCCTGCCTCGACGGCGCATGGGCGGGCGCGTGGGTTCGCCGACGCGATGGCCGAATCGGGGTTGGCCAACACATCACGGCAGGTAAGAGCCGTGCGCTCGGAGCAAGAGGCTTATGCCACTGTGCACGGCCTCACGCAGCTCGACAGTCCTCCGACTGCGCTTTTCACCTCTCACTACCTGGTAACGCTCGGCGCGATCCGGGCGCTGCATGATCGCCAATTGGAGCAGCGCATCGCCTTGATCGGCTTCGACGACATCATGCTGGCTGACCTGGTGCGTCCTGCCATCACGGTGATGGCACAAGATCCCAGTCGGCTCGGCACGCTCGCTGCCGAGCGCCTCTTCGCCCGGCTGGACGGCGACGCATCCCCCGTGCAGACCGTCGTCGTGGCCGCAAAGCTGATCGCCCGCGGTTCAGGTGAGATCCCACCCACTGACCGATAGAAGCCGCGAGCGTCGGGAATCGCGCGCCGGTGCACGGAGCCAGGCTGGCGCGCCGCTGTCTGGACGAGCGAGCGAGCAGACACGCTCTTCGTCTGCGAGTGAGAGAGGAAGGCCCGGCTTCCAAGCGCGATACTCGCGCGCGGAGCGAGCAATCGACACTGCGCGAGCAGCTGCTCAAAATGCACGCATTAGTGTCGAGTGAACCCGATGAGCTGAAAGGGCACTGGCCGTGACGATCTCTGAAACGATTCCGTTTAGTCGAAGCGAGCAGTGGACCGTGGAGCGCGCGGTCGCGGCGGTCTCGGCCAGCCTTGCGGATGTACGGCGGCTGGGAGTTGCGTTCTCCGGAGGCGTCGACTCCTCTCTCCTGCTAGCCCTCGCAGTGCGCGCACTTGACGCAGGGAGGGTCGTGGCACTCCTCGGAGTCTCTCCCAGCCTCGCGACCGAGGAGCGGAGAGCCGCCCACGATGTCGCACGCCAGGTCGGCGTACAGCTCGTCGAGGTGATGACGTACGAAGGTGATCGTCCGGAGTATCAGGCGAACGGGGCTGATCGTTGTTTCTACTGCAAGGAGGAACTCTTCAGCCGGCTCGATGACGGGATCGCCGGCCGTTACGACCTGGATGCCATTGCGTACGGGGAGAACGCCGACGATGCTCGGCGACCGGACCGACCAGGTGCGCGTGCTGCCACCAACCACCATGTCCTGCGGCCGCTCGCCGACGCTGGCATTACCAAGTCGGCAGTACGTACGCTCGCGCGCGCTCTTGACCTGCAGGTGGCCGACAAGCCTGCTGCACCCTGCCTCGCGTCGCGGATCCCGCACCATCACCCGGTCACACCGGCCAAGCTCAGCCAGATCGAACGCGCTGAGTCCGCCTTGCGGCAGCTTGGATTCGCGGAACTGAGAGTTCGGCACCACGACGACGTCGCGCGGATCGAGCTGCCTCCCGCAGATCTGATTCGGGCGGTCAGCGATCCGCTTCGCACGAGGGTGCTGGACGCCGTACGAGGCGCCGGGTTCCGATTTGTCGCGGTGGATGTGGGCGGGATCCAGTCCGGGGCATTCACCCTGCCGCTCGTCACTTCTGATCATGACTGAAGCCGCGAGCCGAGAGCCATCCCTCGAGGCGTTCGCCGACCTCGATCACAACCGGACCGCGCGACGCGGCTATCCGGAGGCGATCTACTGCGAAGGAAAGACGCCTGAGCAGGTCGCAATGATTGCCACCGCTGTTCGTGATCAGCCGCACGTGACATTGTTTACGCGAGCGAGCAAGCAGCATGCGGCAGCCATACTTTCCGAGCTCCCGTGCGCCTTTCATGATCAAGAGGCCGGTCTGCTGGCCTGGCCACCCAGTCCGCCCTCCGCGACTGGCGGACTGGTTGTCGTGCTCGCAGCCGGAACCTCCGATCTGCCTGTAGCCAAGGAGGCGCAGCTCACGGCCTGCTACCTGGGACGGTCCACCGAACTTGTTGTCGATGTCGGCGTCGCGGGCCTCCATCGGGTCGTGGGCCGTCTCGAATTGCTGCGGCGAGCCCGAGTGGTGGTCGTAGCTGCAGGAATGGATGGCGCTCTCCCCAGTGTTGTTGCGGGGCTGATCGAAGCGCCCGTCGTCGCGTTGCCCACCTCAGTGGGCTACGGCGCGGCCTTTGAAGGATTGGCTGCTCTGTTGGCAATGCTCAACGCCTGCGCGCCCGGCGTAGCGGTGGTGAACATCGACAACGGCTACGGCGCCGGCCACCTGGCGGCCCAGATCGCGTCGGCATGAGCAGCCGACGCCATGCCTGGATCGATGCTTCCGCCGGCGTCGCGGGCGACATGTTGTTGGGCGCGCTCATCGACGCGGGTGCGGATCTAGCGGTCGTGCAGCAGGCTGTGGACGCCGTGATCGCTGACTCCGTGAGGCTGACTTCGACATCGGTGACGCGAGCAGGGCAGCACGCAAATCGGATAGCGGTAGAGGTGATCGCCCAAGACGTTCCAGCGCGGGAATGGAAAGCGATCAAAGATCTCATAGCCACTGCAAATCTCGCCACGCCCATTCGCGACCGAGCGCTGACAACCTTCGGCCGACTGGCCGACGCCGAGGGACGAGTCCACGATCTACCACCAGAGCGCGTGCACTTCCATGAGGTCGGCTCGCTCGACTCCATTGCCGACGTGGTCGGAGTCGCAGCGGCACTGCATGAGCTCGCGATCGACACCATCAGTGCGAGTGCGGTCGCTGCCGGATCGGGGCGGGTCCGGGGGGCGCACGGCGACCTCGGTGTGCCGGTTCCGGCTGTCGTCGAGCTGGCGACTGGCTGGCGGATCTTCGCCGGTGGCTCTGGCGAACTCACTACCCCGACCGGAATGGCATTGGTATCCGCCCTGGCCGAGCGGTGCGAAGACCTTCCGCTGCTCACCCTGCAGGCTTCGGGGGCTGGCGCTGGCACTCGGGATACGCCCGGTCGGCCTAACCTCACGCGCGTACTCATCGGTGAACGATTCATCCGGCCCGACCATGATCCGTCGGAGGCGGCCGTGTTGATCGAGGCCAACGTCGATGATCTTGATCCTCGGCTCTGGCCTGGCGTGCTCACCAGCTTGATCAGAGCCGGAGCAGCCGACGCCTGGCTGGTTCCGATCCTCATGAAAAAGGGTCGGCCGGCCCATACGGTCGCCGTTATGGCGAGGGCCGACCAGGCAGCCGATCTTCGCCACCTGATGTTGGCCCTCACCAGCACCATCGGTGTGCGGGAGACCACCGTGCGCAAGACAGCCCTGCCACGGGGATGGGTCGATTTGACTGTCGCCGACAGCCGCCTGTCTATCAAGATCGCGCATCGTGGCGGCAGGATCTGGCAGGTGACGCCTGAGTTCGATGATCTTGAGCGGGCCTCGATTGAGCTGGGCGTTTCCCCTCTCACACTGCTCGAGCAGACCATGGCAGCTGCCGCAGTCGCGGGTCTGGTTACCGGCGCCGTAGTCCCGGAGAACCTGCGCACCAGCCGCAGCTAGAGGCTCTGGCGTACGTTTTCCATCGCAGCCGTCGAACCGCATGGCTCAGCGCCCCGAGAACGCACGTTTTCCACCACAGCCGTCACGACGTACGCCAGGGCGTACCAAGGCTCGGCTGCCTGCTCGATCGCTGCGCTCGGCTCGTCCCTGACCCAACCGGGTGTCGAGTAGATTTGCTCGTCAAAGCCTTAAACGCGACCAGCCTGCGATAGAAACGCAGGCGCCCAACGCCCGCGCCAGAGAGGAAGTCGATGACCGAGCCCACGTCGTCCGCCGCCGCCCCGGCGCCGCTCACCCCACCCGAGGGTGCCCCGCTGACCCTTACCGCGCCGGCTCCGCCGTCACCAGTTGTGGCCACTCAAGCTCCTGCCATGGCTCCGCAGGTGGATCCAGCCACCATTCCGCAGCTCGACAACAAGGTTGACAGCTTCTTGAGCGCTTTGATGACCGCCCAGACGCGCTCACCCGAGTTCGCCAAGCAGGCGGCCGACGTTCGTGCCATGGGAGACGCCGACATTCGCCGAGCCGCCGAGACGTCAAACCGCCTGCTGCAGACTCCGGTACGGGCGCTCAAGGAGGGCGGAGTCGCTGAAGGCTCCAAGGTTGGCAACACCCTGCTCGAGCTGCGCCGTACGGTGGAGGACCTTGACCCGAGCCGGGCCACTGGGACGCGCAAGTTTCTCGGAGTGATCCCCTTCGGCGACAAGATCGTGGACTACTTCCGCCGCTATGAGTCCGCCCAGGGCCACTTGAACGGAATCCTGCACGCCCTGCGGAATGGCCAGGACGAGCTGACCAAGGACAACGTCGCCCTCAATCTGGAGAAGCAGAACCTCTGGGGAACGATGGGCCGCCTGAACGCCTACATCTACGTAGCTGAGAGGCTCGACGCACGGCTCGCCGCCACCATCGCCCAGTTGGAGATCTCCGACCCCGAGCGTGCAAAGGCGCTAAGCCAGGACGTGCTGTTCTACGTCCGTCAAAAGCACCAAGATCTGCTGACCCAGCTCGCTGTCTCAATCCAGAGCTATCTCGCCATCGACATCATCATCAAGAACAACATTGAGCTGATCAAAGGTGTCGATCGGGCGTCGACCACGACAATTTCGGCCCTGCGCACGGCTGTGATCGTCGCGCAGGCACTTGGAAACCAGAAGCTGGTTCTCGACCAGATCACGGCCTTGAACACGACCACCTCCGACCTCATCCAGCGCACCTCGGAGATGATGCGTGACAACTCCGCACAGATCCAGCAGCAGGCGGCCTCGGCGACGATCGGACTTCCCCAGCTGCAAGCGGCATTCCAGAACATCTACGCCACAATGGATTCCATCGATACCTTTAAGATGCAGGCGCTGGACACCATGGCAGCCACCATCGGCACATTGGAGACCGAGGTAGCCAAGTCCCGCGAATACCTCGATCGGGTGCAGCGCCAAGATCATCAGCTGGCCTCGGGCGCCCTCGACCTCGAGAGTGGCGCCACCCCCGGCGGACTGCGCTGACCTCGAATCCAGCTACTCGATCATCGTCTGCATCTCATGGGGTTCAAGGACTGGATCGCAGCCATCACGGGGCGGCGTCCGCAGCCATCCCCCGAGCCGATGCCGCCAACACCTGCGGCACCGACCGAATCCGACATCATGCGTGCACTGGACGATGTTGAGGAGATGGTGGACGGCGGCGTTGTGCCCGCGCCGGTTCAGTCCAGAGTCCGTCGTGTTGCGCAGACCGTACGCGACACCATGCCCAGGCTCCGCAACCTCGGACTCGGCAGCCCGGACGCGTACTCCGTGATGGCAACGGCCACCGACTACCTGCCCGAAGCGATCGGCGCGTACACCCGGCTGCCACGGCAGTGGGCCGACTCGCGTCCGATCGAAAACGGCAAGACCTCATTGATGCTGCTGATCGATCAGCTGGACCTGCTGAGCGCCACTATGGACAAGATCTTTGACGCGGTGGTGAGGGTCGACGCGGACGCCCTGATCGTGCACGGCCGCTTCCTGCAGGAAAAGTTCGGCCATGCATCCACCGGAGGGGCGTTGAACATCGGCGACGAGCCCGCGCCCGAGGCACCACGCAGCACCTTGGACTTGCCGTGACGGCGCCGTCTACGCGCACCCTTGCTGCAGCACTGGACGAGCTCCGCAGTGCAGCGGCCGCAGCCGGCCTGGAACCTGAGGCGGCAGTCCGCGAGGGCGAGGCCCTGGCCGCTGCTGTCGCCGAGTCGGCGGAGCAGGCCCACCTCGACTGGTGCGAGCAGACCGGCCATCCCGAACCGCAGTCATTCTTCGATGCGGCACACCGTGGCCGACGTTGGCGCGCTGCTCCCACGATGCTGCTCGGACAACTCGTGCTGAACGGGTCGTCGGACGCCCCTAGCTACGCCGAAGCCATGGCCGAGGTCTGCCGCGCAGCGCAGACCCTTGGCGCACCCAATGCGAGGACCGCCGGCAATGCCGCTGTAGCTGCCGCAGCGCAGCTGGGGGCGCTGACGCCATCTCCGATCGCCGCAACAACCCGGCCCGAGGTGGTCGACATGCTCCGTGCACTTCAGCTGAGTTCGCTCGACCTGAGCTCGCTCGACCTCAGTTCCGTGGATTTCACACCCAATTTGCGCCCTGGGCTCGTCGAAGGGCAACCGCCTGACCCTTCGACAAGCTCAGGGCACACTTCAGTGGGCTCAGCGCGCAGTGCGCAACCGCCCGAAAAGAAACCAGAAACCTCTGAGCCCAAGGCAGAGCCGGAACCCAAGACCCTTGAGGAGTTGCTGGCCGAGCTCGACGCACTCATTGGACTCACCGAGGTCAAAGCCGAGATCCACCGGCAAGTGGCAGTGCTGCGAGTAGAGACTCTACGAAGCAAGGCGGGCTTGAAGTCGCCGACGATCACGCGGCACCTGGTGTTCGTTGGCAATCCAGGTACCGGCAAGACAACCGTGGCTCGGCTGGTCGGCGGCATCTACCGGGCGCTCGGGCTGCTGTCAAAAGGTCAGCTGGTCGAGGTTGACCGCTCAGAGTTGGTCGCCGGCTATCTCGGCCAAACGGCAATGAAGACGGCCGAGGTCGTGGCCTCCGCAGCCGGCGGAGTGCTCTTCATCGACGAGGCGTACAGCCTGGCCGGCGACCAGTACGGCCAGGAGTCCGTCGACACGCTTGTCAAAGAGATGGAGGACCGTCGCGACGACCTCGTGTTGATCGTTGCCGGCTATCCCGACCCGATGGCGATCTTCATTGCCCAGAACCCAGGTCTGGCGAGCCGGTTTCGTACCACGATCGAGTTCTCCGACTACAGCGACGAGGAACTGGTGCGCATCCTCAAGGAGATGGCCAGAGCAGCCGACTACGACCTCGAGGACGCCTGCGTGGAACGCTTTAGCGCAATCCTTGCCATGACGCCGCGTGGTCCCATGTTCGGCAACGGCCGATTTGCACGCAATATGTTGGAGGCGGCGATCGGCAGGCATGCCTGGCGGCTGCGCGGGGTGGCTGAGCCGACCGTCGAACAGCTACGAAAGCTGATCCCTGACGATTTTGAAGAGTCGGCTGCAGAGGAGGAGCCGCCACCTGTCATCCCAGAGCAGCAGGACAGCTCAGCACCCTCAACCGAGGGAGACAGCAAGCAGCCAGCCGAGGATCGTCCCGAGACCCAAGGAGCACAACCGTGAGCCAGGCCAGCCATCAAGGGGGTGCGACCGGGGTGGCGGCGCCGCCCGTTGCCGCCGTAACGACAACGGCGCCGACCGCGCCTCCAGCCACGACGCCCGTGCCTCCTGGCCTACCGACACCGAGTCCCGCGACCGCAGCTCCAGGGGTCAAGCGCATGGATACGCCGCAGCGCCTCCGAGTGCTCAGCCTGGGCGTTGTTGTCGCCTGCGTTGTTGTCGCCCTGGTGGGCGGCCTGATCTTCTCCTATCTGGCCTTCTCGCTGAGCCGTGCCAGAGCCGACACCGCGCAACTCATCCGGATTCAGAAGATCGAGTCGAACTTGCTGAGCGCGGATGCGACCGCCACCAACGCGTTCCTTGTTGGTGGCCTGGAACCGGCAGCTCAACGTGCGATGTATGACCAGGCGCTGAGCAGCACCAGCTCGCTTATCGTCGAAGCTGCCCAGGCACAACCCGCCGACGCCGCAGCCTTGTCGGCGCTCAATCAGCAGGTCGCCAGCTACGCGGCCACCATCGAGCAAGCGCGCGCGAACAATCGTCAAGGGATCCCTGTCGGTGCTCAGTACCTCCGCAACGCCAGCGCCGACCTGCGGAGCACTGCATTGCCGATTCTGGACAACCTCGTCAGCTCAAATGCGGCGCGAGCGGCGGACGGCATGGACGCGCGGGTCGGCTACGTCCTCCCTGTCATCTCCTTACTTGCCCTGGTCGGCGTCATCGTCGGCCAAATTTGGCTGGCTCGCCGATTCAAGCGGAGGATCAACGTCGGGATGCTGGCAAGTGCGGTCGTGCTGCTCGTCATCACAGTCGGCGGCTTGCTTGCAGCGCAACAGCTGAAGAGCACGCTGAGCTCGATCTCCAACGGCAGCTTCGCTGCGGTCAACACCGCGGCAGATGCCCGAATCGATGCCAACAACGCAAAGTCCAATGAGAGCTTGACACTGATCGCGCGAGGATCCGGGCAGGCCTTCGAGGACGCGTGGAAGTCCTCTGCCGACTCAGTAGCCGGCAACCTCGGGCGCCTCAGCGAGAGGCCTGAGTTGATGACCCAATGGCAGGCCTATGCCGATGTCCACGACAAGATCAGAGACCTCGACGAGGGCGGCCGGTGGGAAAGGGCGGTCGCTCTGGCCACGGGCTCGGAGCGCGACTCATCCAACACCGTCTTCGGTACGTTCGACCGGAATCTGGCTAGCTACCTCGACGAAGTAAGCGAGAACGCATCCAGTTCCCTCGCAAACGAACAGCCGGCATTGGTGGTCGGCGCTATCCTCATCCTCCTTGGCGGATTGGCTGCTGCGCTCCTCGGACGCTGGGGCATTGCCGCGCGGCTGAAGGAATACCGATGAGAACCCGATGGCCTAAGCCGATCTTGGCCTTGGCAAGTTTCGCCTCGGTCACCGTGCTTTCGGCGTGTACGTTGTTCAGCTATGCCCCGACACCGCTGCCTGTGCAGGCCCCCGCACCCAGCCCGACCACGGGTGCCTCGGCGCCAAAGCCGAGCAGCTGCGCCAAACCGCTCGCCTCGTATGAGCCCAGCGGGCCCCTGCCGACGCCAGAGACGTTGCCCAGTGGGTCCACGATGGCCAAGATCCAAAAGCGCGGCCGGCTGGTTGCCGGAGTATCGGCCGACACCTACTTGCTGGGATCGCGAAACCCGTTCAGCGGCGAGATCGAGGGCTTCGACATCGACATGGTCAAAGCCGTTGCCGAGGCGATCTTCGGTGATCGGGATCGCTACCAGCTGAAGGTGATCACCGCGGCGCAGCGGATTCCGGCGCTTGAGAAGGGCGATGTGGACATCGTCGCCCGCAACATGACGATCAACTGTGATCGCTGGAAGCAGATCGCCTTCTCCACCGAGTACTACCGGTCGGGCCAGAAGATCTTGGTCCGCAAGGGGTCGAAAGCGAACTCCATCAATGATCTCGCGGGAGAGAAGGTGTGCGCGCCACGAGGCACCTCCAGCATGGACAACCTGATCAAGAAAGCCCCCAAGGCCATTCCGGTCGCTGCTGACAACCACACAGGTTGCCTCGCGCTCTTCCAGCAGGGTGAGGTAGCGGCTATCACAGGTGACGACACCGTACTCGCCGGGCTGGCAGCGCAGGACCCATATGCGGTAGTGCCTGATCAAAAAGCATTTACCGAAGAGCCGTATGGATTGGGCTTCAACGAACGGGACGTGGACTTCGTCCGTTTTGTCAACGCCCGGCTGGACAAGATGCGTGACGACGGTGAGTGGACCAGGATCTACAACCGGTGGCTCAGAGACGCCCTCGGACCCGCACCGGACCCGCCCAGAGCGGTCTACGGCAGGACGTGATGACCGTGGTGACGCCTGCCGGGCACGTGACCGCGCCAGTCGCGCCGGGGCGAATGGGCCAGGCCCTCGACGCGAGGGCGGCCCAGGTCTATGTGGATGAGCTCGGTAGGTGGCGGGACGGGAGACGCGGGGAGCTGGACGAACTGGACAAGGCCGCGCTGCAAGCGGCCACCGGCTCGTCCGCCACAGGCGACATCCTGCTGTCGATGGCGTTGTGGAAGGCGGTATCGGATCGCTACGAGTTGCTGCTCGCTACCTGGAACTCCGGGCGAGTGGGAGCTACCGAACTGATGCGCATGTCAACGCTGATCTGGGGGCGGCTGGATGCCAGCACAGCGTCAGGGCTCTCGGTCTCGCTGCCCGAGGCCTGCCGGCTGTCCGACGCCTTGCTGTCACAGCTCCGCGTCAAGCTCGGCCTTGATCCGTCCGGGCTGGAGATCACCGAACGCATCCGACAGCTTCGTGCCCAAATGGAACGCATCCGCGAGCAGATCGACCTCGAGCCGGCCGGTGCCGCGCAACAACAGGCCGCACTCGAGCAGTCCCGACTGGCGCGCAGGCTGAAGGAGCTCGCTGACAAGGCCAGCCGCGGCGGCGACGTGGCGGGAATGCTCGGACCTATGGAAATCGACGCTGCCACGTTCGAGCGCGATCTGATCGTCAATGGGGCCCGCCGGCGCGATGCCGCAGCTCTGGTGCAACGAGCCCGGGACCAACGCGCGGACCTCGATGCTCGTGAGGCCGCTTTGCACACCATCGTCGAGGAGTGCGTACGCCGCGTCGACCCAGCGCCGCGCTATGCAGTGCCCGACACTGCCGCCCTCGGTCCGGTGCCGAACACACTCGACCAGCTGGAGAACTACTTGCGCCGCCTTGACCAGGTGTCTCGGGCGATGACCATCGCCCAAACGGCTTACGCGAAGGCGCTGCAAGATCATGAGGAGCTCGCCAGCCGCCTCGAGGCCTATCGCGCCAAGGCAATGGCAACCGGTGTGGCCGATGTTTCGGATGTCGCCCAGGCGTATGAGCTCGCTCGCAACGCGCTGGATCAGCGACCCAGCCGAATGGTACTTGCCGGACAGCTCGTCACCGTCTACCAGACCTACCTGCAAACCACCCCCGCGCCGCACGCGGTCCATCCAGCCACAACGTCAGAGACCACATGAATAGGGCGTTTGAATGACACGCTGCACTCAGCCGGGCTGCACCGGCACGATCGTCGACGGCTACTGCGACGTGTGCGGCAGCCCTGGGCCCGTCAGTACTTCCCCCGCCGCTCCGAGCGAGAGCCGCGCTCAGCAGCCGGCAACGACGCCCGACTCCTCCGGCGCGCGCTGCACGCAACCCGGCTGTACCGGCACTATCGTCGACGGCTACTGCGATGTATGCGGCAGCCCCGCGGGACCGGCAAGCGAGTCGGCTGCCGAGGATGAGGCGCCGATCGCCCCGGGCGGCGCAGTATCGGCGATCACTCGAGGCTCCAGCAGGCTGCAGTCGACCGCCCTGGGATCGCAGCGGGTCTCCGACAATGGTTCCAAGATCACCAAACGCGTCCGCTCAGGTTCCCAACGGCTCCGGTCCGCTCGCTTAGGCGCTGGGCTGACGCGTGTTCCGCCGGCACCGATGATCGACGCCGCGAAGGCGATCATGAAGAACCCGCAGGTTCCGGAAGAGAAACGGAACTGTCCGAACTGCGGGGCGCCGGTCGGTCGGTCACGAGACGGCCAGCCAGGACGAGCCGAAGGCTTCTGCCCGAAGTGCGGCACCGCATTCTCCTTCACGCCCAAGCTGCAGCCGGGTGATCTCGTGGCCAACCAGTACGAGGTAGCCGGCTGCCTGGCACACGGCGGGCTCGGCTGGATCTACCTCGCGAAAGACCGCAATGTGTCGGATCGCTGGGTGGTGCTGAAAGGCCTGCTCAATACCGGCGACAAAGACGCGTTGGCCGTGGCAATCGTGGAGAAGCAGTTCCTCGCCCAGGTTGAGCACCCGTTGATCGTGGAGATCTACAACTTCGTCACCCATGAAGATGCCGGCTACATCGTGATGGAGTATGTCGGCGGGACCTCCCTCAAGCAGATCTTGAAAGACCGGATGCGAGCCAACAACGGAAAGTTTGATCCGCTGCCCGTTGACCAGGCGCTGGCCTACATCTTGGAGGTTCTGCCGGCCTTCAGTTACCTCCATGATCTTGGTCTGATCTACTGCGATTTCAAGCCAGACAACCTGATTCAGGTTGGCGATGCGGTCAAGCTCATCGATCTTGGTGGGGTGCGGCGCGTCGATGATCAAGAGTCGGCCATCTACGGCACCATCGGCTACCAGGCACCCGAGGTGGCTCAGGTCGGACCCACCGTCGCATCCGACATCTACACGATCGGGCGTACCTGCCTCGTGCTGATGACGGAGTTCCGGGGCTACCAGACCAAGTACGTCGCCAGCCTGCCGCCGGTCGACGAGACGCCAGTGTTCGCAGCCCACGACTCCCTGTACAGGCTGCTGTCAAAGGCCTGCGCGGCCGACCCGGCGGACCGGTTCGCCTCGGTCGATGAGTTTCAGATGCAACTGCTTGGGGTCCTTCGTGAGGTTGTCGCCCAAAAGACGCCTGGCACGGCCCTGACTTCCGCTGCGTCGGTGCTGTTCGAAGCGCCAGCCATCACCAGCGAAGCACTGGAGTGGAATCAGCTTCCTGCGCTGCGCGTCGACACCAGCGATCCCCAGTACGCCTGGCTCAGCAACATCTCCATTGACAATCCTGCGAAGCGCCTCGACCAGCTTCGAGATGCGCCCGTAGCCACGGCTGAGGTTCGCCTGGCGCAGGCCCACGCCGCGCTGGAGTTGCGACGTCGGGACTTGGTGGAGCAGATCGTCAACGAGATGTTGATCGAGGATCCGTGGGAATGGCGCGCGGTGTGGGTCGCCGGTCTTTCGGCACTTGACGCCGGCGACTTCGCGTCGGCGCAGTCGTCCTTCAACGCCGTCTACGGTCAGGTGCCGGGTGAGCTGGCCCCGAAGCTTGCGCTGGCCCTGGCGTGTGAGCGTGGCGGTGAAGGAGCCATCGCGGAGGGGCTGTACCGGACCTGCGCCAGCACCGACGCCAACTACGTGGCTGCCGCCGCGTTCGGCATGGCGCGCATCCGGGCCGCGCGCGGCGATGTGCCTGGCGCTGTCCAGGCCCTGGACCTGGTGCCGTCCACCAGCCGGAGCTACCCCGAGGCGCGTCGCTTACGGGCGCGACGGCTCTACGAGTCGGGCGACAGCCTGCTGGCATTGGCCCAGGCGATGGACAGCATCAGCGGAGTCCGGCTGGATCCACGTGAACAGTCTGAGCTGACGGCCCAGATTCTGGAACGGGCCATCGCGGAGGTCGATAAGAACGGGTCGAAGAGAGAAGTCAAGATCGGGCCTTACTCGGCCGACGATGAGACCCTGCGCGACGGGTTGGAGTCGACCTATCGACAGCTGGCAGGTATCGAGACCGATCAGCAACGTCGCTACGCACTGGTCGACAAAGCCAACGCCGTGCGAAGGTGGACCATACGATGACTGACCACCTGACGCAGTCCGCTGCGGCGCCGCCTGCTGCGATCCCCCAGGCGGACGGGAGTCTTCGCTGCCCACACTGTGGCGCAGAGGTGGCAGCCCAGGAGGCCTTCTGTGAGGCCTGCGGGGGCGCCCTCATGCCGACGGCCGCCGCCTCTGCAGGACAGTCGGACGAGATGGCCGCGCCCATCGAGATCACGCGCTCCATCAAGACCGAGGACGAGGCCACCGTTGTCGTTGCACGTCCCTGTGCCAACTGCGGCGGCGTGATTGGGGCAGACGGTTACTGCGAGACCTGCGGCACCAAGGCCCCGACGGAGCGAGACCACTACACCGAGCAGCCAGCATCATGGGTTGCCGCGTGCTGCGACCGGGGGGTCCGGCACCACCGCAACGAGGATGCGACCGCTGTCGCGGCCGAGCCATCACCGGGCTCTCGCGCGGTGCTGGTGGTGTGCGACGGGGTGTCCACATCTCTGGACTCCGATGTTGCCAGTCTGGCGGCCGCTCGTACGGCGCGCGACGTTCTGGTGGCGCACAAGCCAGCCGGACTCGGTACCCCGGCCAGCCGGGTGGCTGCGATCTCAAATGCTGTGGTCAAGGCAGCAGCATCGGCCAATGCCGCGGTGATCGAGAACACCGCGCCGGACAGCGAGAACGCCGCCTCCTGCACGTTCGCCGCGGCTGTCGTCGAAGCTGACCTGGTGGTGTTCGGCAATGTCGGTGACAGCCGGGTCTATTGGATTCCTGATCATGGCTCCAATGGCGATCCCACAGAGCTCAGTGTCGATGACTCGATTGCCCAGGCACGCATGGCGATGGGCACACCGCGTGATGAGGCCGAGACGGGCCCGCAGGCTCATGCCATCACCAAGTGGCTTGGACGGGACAGCCCCGACTTCGTACCGCGTACGGGATCCACAATCGTCACGTCACCCGGCTGGGTCCTGGTGTGTTCCGACGGCTTGTGGAACTACGCATCCGAGGCCACCGTGCTGCAGTCGCTCGTCGCCGAACTCAGCACTCCAGAGTCTGATCCGCTTAGGTTGGCGGTCTCCCTCATCGACTGGGCAAAGGGCCGGGGCGGCAAGGACAACATCTCGGTGGCGCTCGCACGTCTGTGACGTGCCGCTGGGTTGCCTGTGTCCTCCAGGCATACTGAACCGACCAGCCAGGATGCGAAAGGAAGTTGATCATGGCCGAGTTCACCGCCGAGGTGTACCAGAACGAGTTCCTGCCGGAAGCCGGGACGGACGTCAACGCCATCGTCACCATGACCTGTAGCGGAGCGGGATCGGCAGGTCAGACCGGATCCGGTGATGCCGGGGAGATTGTCATCGTCGACACCTCGGGTTCGATGGGTCGGGCCAAGCTTGAGGCGGCGAAGGTGGCGGCGGCGGCAGCCGTTGATCAGATCATTGACGGCACCTGGTTTGCGGTGGTTGCCGGCACCCACCAGGCCTACCTGGCATTCCCGCTCGTCCGGGCGGGTCAGGGCATGGTGCGGATGGACAGCAGCGCGAGGTACGCGGCCCATCAGGCGATCAGCCAGTTCCGCGCTGATGGAGGGACGGCGATGGGGACCTGGCTTACGCTCGCTGGTCGGCTATTCGACTCCGTCCCCGGGCTGGCGCAGCGACATGCGATCTTGCTGACCGACGGGGAGAACCACAACGAGACGCCGGAGCAGCTGACCAACGCGATCCGCGGTGTCACGGGTAAGTTCCAATGCGATTGCCGCGGGGTCGGCGTCGACTGGCAGGTTGCCGAGGTACGCCGGATCGCCCAGGCCCTGCTGGGGAGCGTGGACATCATTCCCGAGCCGGACCAGATGAGCCAGGTCTTCGCCGACCTCATGCAGCAGTCGATGAGTCGCGGCGTGGCTGATGCGCAGTTGCGGGTCTGGGCACCGCAAGGCGCGCAGGTGTTGTTCGTACGCCAGGTCTCACCGACGGTGGAGGACCTGACCTCACGCCGAGTTGCGGTCAATCCACTCACCGGCGGCTATCCGACAGGATCGTGGGGCGATGAGTCCCGCGACTATCACGTCAGCGTGCGGCTGGCTGCCAAGGCCATCGGGCAGGAGCAGCTCGCGGCACGCGTCCAGCTCGCCGTCGGCGATCAGGTGGTCGCCCAGAGTCTGGTCAAAGCAAAGTGGTCTGACGACGAGGGCCTGACCACCCGGATCAATCCCGAGGTCGCGCATTACACGGGCCAGACGGAGCTTGCGGAGGCAATCCAGGAGGGCTTGGCCGCCAAGGCCGCCGGCGACGACGAGACAGCCACGATGAAGCTGGGCCGTGCCGTACAGCTGGCTGCAGAAACGGGTAATGAGGAGGCGACCATCAGACTCCGGAAGGTGGTCGACATTGACGATTCTGAAACCGGTACGGTGCGTCTGAAGCGCGCAGTGGACAAGGCAGATGAGATGGCCTTGGACACCGCGTCGACGAAGACAACCAGGATCAGGGGATGATCGCTCCCCTCGACCGGAAGGCGCGACTCATGATCTTCACCTCCGAATCGACCTTGAGCCGGACCTTTGGCTCCCGCCGATGATTGCCATCTGTCCGGTAGGCCACTCATCGTTGGCGCAGGACTACTGCGATGTCTGCGGGCTGCCGATCGACTCCACAACGGCACCGCCTACGACTGCACCACCGACCACTGCGGCCAGCGCACCGGGTCATCAGCGATGTCCGAACTGCGAGGCGGATAACTCCGTCGATGCGCTGTTCTGTGAGAGCTGCGGCTACGACTTCACCACGGGAACCATGCCCCGTCCACTCGTGGCACCTGCGTCGTCAGAGGCAACCGGTGTCGACCAGTCCCAGCCAGCCCAGGCCTCCACGGCGCCGACCATCGGCAATGGGGGCACCGCAGCCGCCGGGACGTTTGACTGGGTGGCAGAGGTCTGGATCGACCCCGCCTGGTACGAAGTTCAGCAGAGCCCCGATCCGATGCCCTCTCCTGGCCTGCCGGTCGTCGTTCCGCTGCGCTCGAAATCAATCTTGATAGGCCGTACCTCCAGGAGTCGGAACATTCACCCTCAGATCGACTGTGAGTCCGACTCGGGAGTCAGCCGCCGCCAGACCCAGCTGACTACTGACGGTAGCCGCTGGTGGGTGGAGGACCTGGATTCGGCCAACGGGACGTTCGTTGCGCCAGCCACAGGCCCGATCCCATCCGACCCGATTCCAGTTCGCGGCAAGTATGAGCTTGCTGCTGATGATCGCATCTATGTCGGCGCCTGGACCCGTATTGTGATCCGACGAGCGACGGACGATGAGAAGGCAAGTCTGACTTAGTGGCCGTGCAACCTGAGCGAAACGCTCTGCGCGAACACTGCGGGCTTCGCGACCGGAGTGTGGCACCGTTGCTTCTGTGTCACCCGCGGCAAGTCAGCTCTCACCAGGAGGAACAGTGGAGGTCAAGGTCGGCATTCAGCATGTCAGTCGGGAAATCGTGGTGGAGAGCACCGAGTCGGCCAGCGACGTCGAGAAGGAACTGATGAGTTCCATCGGCGCCGGCGGCGACGGAGTCTTCACGCTCACCGACGAGCGCGGCCGCAAGGTGCTCATCCCCGTGTCCAAGATCGCCTACGTCGACCTGGGTGAGGAGAACGCCCGACACGTTGGCTTCGGCGCGGTGTGATATTGCTCGCTCCGCTCGCGGCGATGTTCGCTGGGCGGCCGCCGTCT
>DASUYM010000273.1:0-5303 GCA_036377435.1 Propionibacteriaceae bacterium | reverse complement strand
CATCTGGCCGCGCGCCGCTGATCGGAGGAGGAGCGAGGAGACACCCTTCTCGTCTCCGAGCGAGGACGACGACAGCGGACCATCCAGCGCGATCCGCGCGACGCGGAAGCGTCGCAATTCATCCACGGATCGCGCGCCGCTGATCGGAGGAAGGAGCGAGGAGACACCCTTCTCGTCTCCGAGCGAGGACGACGACAGCGGACCATCGAGCGCGATACGCGCGACGCGGAGCGTCGCAATCTACGCCGGGCTGCGGCTCGATGTCGGCCGAGGTCGGCGGCCGCAGGACTATCTGGTCGACACGGGGGCTCATGGTTCGAAGATGATCTTGCCGAAATGATCACCGGCGATCATCGCGGCGAATCCCTCGGCGGCATCCGCTAGCGGCAGCACGCGGTCGATGTACGGCCGTATGCCAGTGGTCACCAGCATCTTGGTCAGGGCGATCAACTCGTCTCGGGTGCCCATCGTCGAGCCGTGCACCCGAAGCGGTTTGAAAAAAATCTTGGTCAGCTCCGCTTTGGCCGGATTGTCGCCGGACGTCGTGCCACAGATCACCAGCGTGCCGCCCGGTTTCAGTGCATTGATCGAATGTGACCAGGTGGCAGCACCAACAGTCTCCATGACCGCATCCACCCGCTCCGGGAGCCGGGAGCCGATCGGAAAGGCCTGGTGCGCTCCGGCGTTGACCGCTCGGGCACCCCGCGCCTCGTCACGCGAGGTGACCCAGATACGCATCCCGGCGTGCCGGCCGAGGACCGTGAGTGCGGTGGCCACTCCCCCACCTGCGCCCTGGATCAGCACGGTGTCGCCCGGCCTGGCCCCCGATTGGCTGAAGAGCATGCGGTACGCCGTCAGCCAGGCCGTCGGCAGGCAGGCCGCCTCAGCAAAGCTCAACTCGCGCGGCTTAGCAACCAGATTGGCCGGCGGCACCCACAAGTGCTTCGCGAAGGTGCCGGGATAGCGCTCGGAGAGAAGCGACCGTTTGGGGTCGTAGGTGGCATCGGAGCCGACGAAGTCGGGCGCATTGATCACGGAGTGCACAATCACCTGCCGACCGTCTTCGGTGACACCAGCAGCGTCACAGCCAAGGATCATGGGGAGCCGGTCGGCCGCAAGGCCAACGCCACGCAGCGACCAGATGTCGTGGTGATTGAGAGCAGCAGCTTTTACCTGCACCCGCACCCAGCCCGGCGGCACTCCCGGCGGCTCGATTTCACCTACGACGAGGGCGTTCAGAGGCGCTTCCGAATCCGCCCGGACCGCGTAGGCCGCCATCATGCCCTTCACCCTATGAGCGCGGACCGACGCAGGTGGCTTCGCCCGACACAGTGCGTCTACAGTGCGTCGCGTGAGCAATGACGCCGCCGCCCTCATCGAGGCCTTCCGCGCTCGGACTGAGCGGCAGCCGGCGGGAGTCTGGGCTGCGCCTGGTCGAGTCAACCTGATCGGCGAGCACACCGACTACAACGACGGCTTTGTCATGCCATTCGCCCTCGCCCAGCGGGTATTGATCGCCGCTGCTCCTCGGCAGGACGACATCTGGAGCGTCACGTCGCTCAACAATCACTCGATCGAGACGTTTCGGGCTACCGACCTGCAACCCGGCATGACCGGCTGGCAGGCATATGTGGCCGGCGTCGTGTGGGCCCTCAAGGAAGCCGGACACCGGATTGGCGGAGCTGAGCTCGTACTCTCATCCGACGTTCCGGTAGGCGCGGGTCTATCGTCGTCGGCTGCGCTGGAGTGTGCCGTGCTCACTGCGCTGGCCGATCTCAACGAACTCGACATCGCCGGGCTGGAGCGCGCCAAGCTCGCGAGGCGCGCCGAGAACGCTTTCGTTGGCGCCCCGACCGGCTTGATGGACCAAGCCGCCTCCACCTTGTGCACCGCGGGTCACGTTCTGTTCTTCGACTGCCGAACCGCTGAAGCAGAACAGGTTCGATTCGACACGGCCAGCGCAGGACTGGAGATCCTGGTCCTGGACACCAAGACACCGCATGCGCTAGTCGACAGTGAATATGCGGCTCGCCGAGCCAGCTGTGAGGAGGCGGCGCAGCTGCTCGGCGTAGCGGCGTTGCGTGACGTCACCAACCTGGACGCAGCACTCGATCAGCTTCCTGACGCGGTGATTCAACGCCGAGTACGCCATGTCGTCACCGAAAACGCTCGAGTATGGGAAGCCGTCAGTGTGCTGCGAGCGGGCCGCATCGCCGATCTGGCGCCCCTGCTCGACGCCTCGCATGCCTCGATGCGTGACGACTTCGAGATCACAGTGCCGCAGGTAGACCTTGCCGTCGAAACGGCTCGCGCTTCTGGGGCCCTCGGTGCTCGGATGACCGGCGGCGGATTCGGTGGCTGCATCATTGCGCTGGTTCCGGCGGGCGATGTGGAGCGAATAGGAGGCGAGATCGCCCGCAGCTTCGCGGACGCGGGATATGGCCCGCCCGCACACTTCGCTGGCCTTCCATCCGCCGGGGCTCAGCGTCTCCACTAGGTCGCAATAAAATCGTTGCGATCGGATTCCAAACCGACTGGCACCGGTCAAACTCAGGCGTCGCGTGCAAGGATTCACTCTGTCGTCAGGACCCATCCGCCGCTTACGAGAGCGGTGAAAACGCGTAATCAGCCCGGGCCCAGATGGAGCCCGGGATTGGAAGGGAGCAGCAGCTATGAATGTCCGGATCAAGCTGGGTGTGGCCGCGGCGTCGGTCGCCGCTCTGGCCCTGAGTGCATGTGGTTCGAGCTCATTGAGCGGGGAGCCCGGCGGCGGGAGTGCCCCCTCGGTCTCGGTCAGCGAGAATGTGGAACTTGCCAGCAAGCTGCCCGAGAGCATCAAGAGCGCGGGCGTGATCAAGATCGGCACCGACCCGACATATGCACCCAACGAGTTCCTGGCCGGCGACGGCAAGACAGTCCAAGGCTTCGACGTCGATCTCTTCAACCAGGTCGCGGCAAAATTCGGCGTCAAGACCGAGTGGGAACCATCGAAGTTCGGCAGCATCATCACCGGTGTCAACGGCAAGAAGTACGACATGGGCATCTCATCGTTCACGATCAACTCGGATCGCCTGAAGGAGGTCGACATGGTGAGCTACTTCAATGCCGGCACTCAGTGGGCGACCCAACCGGGCAACCCCAAGGGCCTCGACCCTGACAATGCGTGCGGCAAGAACGTCGCAGTGCAGACCGGAACCGTGCAGGAGACCGACGATCTTCCGCCGCGTCAGAAGGAATGCGGGAGCAACAAGATCAACGTCTTGTCATACGACAGCCAGGCCCAAGCCACAAGCGCGGTGGTCACTGGTAAGGCTGACGCCATGCTGGCCGACTCGCCAATAGTGGCGTACGCGGTGAAGCAATCCGGCGGAAAGCTGGAGCCGTTGGGCGACATCTACGACGCAGCCCCGTACGGCTATGTGTTGCCCAAGGGTGAGACCGAATTCGGTGAGGCAATCGTGGAAGCGCTGAAGCAGCTCGAGCAAGAGGGCGCCTACAAGGCTGCGCTTGAGAAGTGGGGCGTCGATCAGGGCGCCATCTCCGACTTTGCGGTAAACCCCACGACATGACAACCACAACCGAAGCCCGGCCGGCGGTCAGCGATGACCGCCCCGGGCTGATACATGCAACACCGGTTCGCCACCCGGGTCGCTGGGTCGCCATCGCAGTGATCGCCGTGCTGGCAGTCATGTTCCTCAACATGTTGATCTTCAACCCGGCGTTCAACTGGCCGTTTGTCCTTGAGGCGATGGTCCAGAGCCCGGTGATCGAGGGCTTCTGGAAGGGCACCATCCTGGTCACGATCCTGGCGATGGTTTTCGGCGTCACCTTGGGGGTGATCTTGGCGGTCATGCGACTGTCGGACAACCCGATTCTCAAGGGAGTTTCGTGGTTGTACACCTGGTTCTTCCGCGCCATCCCTCGGTATGTGCTACTCGTCATCATGGGCCAGCTTGGACTCCTCTTCGCAGAAGGCATCGCTCTTGGTGTGCCTTTCGACTGGAAGATCATCGAATGGCTCGGTCTAAGCGGTGACTGGCGCATCGGACCCTTCGATGCCAATGCGATCTTCGTTGGCCTCGCCGGGGGCGTGATCGGTCTAGCTGCGTCAGAGGCGGCCTATATGGCTGAGATCGCACGCGCGGGGATTCTCAGCGTCGACAAGGGCCAGATGGAAGCCGCCCAGGCGCTCGGCATGAGCCGCGGCAAGGCCATGCGTCGGATCGTGCTTCCTCAGGCCATGCGCGTAATCGTGCCGCCGACCGGCAATGAGACGATCGCCATGCTCAAGGACACCTCGTTGCTCATCGGCATTCCGGTTGGCACCGAGCTCTTTTTCCAGCTTCAAGCCATCGGCAATCGGACCTTCCAAGTCTTTCCGATCTTGGTGGCGGCCACGCTGTACTACCTGATCGCCTCCAGCGTCCTGATGGTCGGCCAGGCGTACCTGGAGCGGCACTTCGGACGCGGCTTCGGCGTCCAGGTGAGCGAGGACAAAGAGGAGGCGGCCAAGGGCCTAGCGATCGGAGCAGCGAAATGACGACCACGGCGACGGACACCGAGCATCTCGTACACGCGGTCAATGTCACCAAGGCGTTCGGCAGCAATGAGGTGCTGAAAGGCATTGACATGACCGTTGACGCCAAAGAAGTCGTGTGCTTGCTCGGCCCCAGCGGGTCGGGCAAGACCACCTTCCTGCGTCTGATCAACCAGATGGAGACTCTGACGGGTGGCCGGATCTGGGTTGGCGGGGAGCTCATCGGGTTCGAGGACCGCAAAGGCAAACTGCACGTGCGTAAAGACAAGGACATCGCACGGCAGCGGGCGCGGATTGGCATGGTCTTCCAGCGCTTCAACCTCTTCCCGCACATGACCGCCCTTGGAAATGTGATGGAAGCACCGGTCAAGGTCAAGCGGCTACCTAAGGCGGATATCACGAAGGAGGCCTTGGAGCTGCTTGACATGGTCGGCCTCGCAGATCGGGCCAGGTACTATCCCTCGCAGCTCTCCGGCGGGCAGCAGCAGCGGGTGGCGATCGCGCGTGCCCTGGCCATGAAGCCGGAACTGCTGCTCTTCGATGAACCCACATCGGCCCTCGACCCAGAGCTGGTGGGCGAGGTTCTTGGGGTCATGCGCAACCTCGCCGAGGAGGGAACGACCATGATCGTGGTCACCCACGAGATGGCCTTCGCACGTGAAGTTGCCGACCGCGTCGTGTTCATGGACCAAGGTGTGGTCGTCGAGCAGGGCCCGCCCAACGAGGTGCTGCTGAATCCCCAGGAGGAGCGCACCAAGTCATTCCT
>DASUYM010000272.1:0-12089 GCA_036377435.1 Propionibacteriaceae bacterium | reverse complement strand
GAAGATAGGGAACCACCGGGCGGCTGCCGGTCGCGATCACGACCTGGTCGGCACCAATCGTCTCCGCCGCTCCGACATCCAACTCGCGCCGTCCGACGAAGCGGGCGCGCCCGTCGAAGACTGTGACATTCTCACTTCGCTGGCGGTAGCCGCGGCCCTTTGCAGCCATCGGATCAATCCGACCGAAGATCCTCTCCTGGATGTCTCGCCACCGGACGCCGCGGAGGTCAAGATCAACCCCGAGCCTGGTCGCCTGAACTATGGAGGCGGCAAGATCGGCAGGGTGGACGAGCATCTTGCTAGGAATGCAGCCAACGTTGAGGCACGTCCCGCCGAATGTGCCCATCTCCACCAATGCCACACTGAGGTGGTCGAACCTGGCGTCGACGATCGAGTTCCCTGATCCGGTGCCGACAATGCAGAGATCGAAATGGCCCACCCAGCCATCGTGCCAGCACGTCCAGCGTTACTGCTCGGTAGCGCTTGCCGCGTACCAGAAAATCGGAGCACCATAAGGCGTGGGTGGCACAAGCATCGGCGGCAGAATGAGCCGCCATCGGCGGAACCGGATCTCCTACCTCGCGTTAGTCCGGCGCTGCAGCGACTACGTCATGCAGGCGTGGTATCTCCGAGTGGTCACCTTGGTGACCATCGCCGGTTTGTCCATTGGCAGTCGCAGCAGCGTACTGGCGATCGCCTTGTGTCTGGCTGCCTCGCTCGGCAGCTTTCTGCTGTGGGTCAATGAGCGACACCTGCGACGCGGTACTCAACCGCGGTTCTGGTTGTCGCGGGCGTACCTCCGAAACGTGATCAAGACAGATGGCCGGCATCGACTGAGTCTTGGCTCGTACTTTGAGATTCCAGAGGCCTTCTTGCTGATCGCGATCCCTTCGTGGATAGCGACTGATGATCCGCTTTGGGCACGTCTCATCATGTTGGCCGCGGCCACGGTGTTCTTGATCACAACGTCCTTGCTGATCTTCAACGACCACACATGGTTCAATCCCGACGAGACGGATCCTCCAGCTTGGCACGAGATCTTCCGCCGACTTGCGGGGCCTATCACCGCGCTGCCAGTCTGCTTGATCGCGCTGCCTGCCGACTGGGAACCGAACGGCTGGCTTGCCGCGCTGGCTATCTCGTTGATGCCTCTCGCGGTCGTGGGCTCCCGAATATCAGACACTGACCTGATCATGAAGGCGCTGCCCGCACTCGTTCAGGAGGAGTCCCACGCGGGACGCGAACTAGTGATCAGCGAGACGCACGGCGCGCTTTCCACCAATCTCCGGCTCATCGAGCAGCGGGCTCGTGAGATCCGCGAGATCGCTCCGTCCCTTTACGAACTTGCCGTCTCGGCCAATAGCCGGCTGCGTGAGACGCTGACGCTGGGTCAGCTTGGCCGTGACAGTTCCAGGAACGTGCAGAATCTCGAGGCGCCGATACTCACATTGGCCCGGGCCGTAGGGGCCAAGGCCGACATCGACATCCGTGTCGATACGCTGCCAGCCGACGATCGTGATCTTGCGCGGTTGGTGCTGAACGACCTGGTCGGCAATGCGTTAAACGCGGGAGCCGGCGCCATCCGAGTAGCGGTGGCGCCCGATGGAGCGCAGGTGGCGATCTCAGTGACTGACGACGCTCCGCCTATGGCGCATGGAGTATGGAAGACTCCCGGAACAAGCTCGGCGCGCCTGGAGGCGCGTCTGGGAAGCCTCTCCGGGTCACTGACCTCAGCGCAGAATGGGGTTACCAAGACCGTCACGGCCCGTTGGCTAACAGAAAGTGAGTGATCAAGTCCGCAAGAGGTCAGGCGTCGACAAATGATCAAGTGCAGCAGGGATGAGCGATGACCGCAGGTGGCGTGTTGCTGGTGGACGACGTGCCCGGCGAGCGGGCGAACTTCGAGCACGTGTTCGGACGTGACCTCACGGTGGCGCTTACGATCGACCAGCTGAACGAGCAGCTACGCCGCGGTCTGTTCTGGGATCTCGCCTTTGTTGACTTCAACCTCAGCTCCCAGACCAGCACTGGCCTGACAGCCCTGCTCCGCCTACACCACCAGCGTCCGGGCACCCAGATCGTCACCTACAGCCAGTTCACGGAGAGCGGACGGACGCTCTACGCGGCCGCGGCTCATCACTGGTTCAAGGCGGCTGCGCTGATGGACAAGACGAAGAACGATCCTGACACGCTGGTGCACTATCGCGAGTCGATCTGCAATGGCATCAACCCGACGCCCGTGCCCTGGCAGCGGCGGCTGCAGTGGGCTCCGCTGATCGACAACCTGCTCGCTGACGCATCGTGGGTGAGAATTTGGCGGGCAATCCGCGACGCTGCAGGTGACATGGCTCTTGTCGCCGAGATGCTGCGTATAGATTCGAGCAGCCTGCGAGGCTTCAAAGATCGTGCCACCGAGGCCGCCATTCAGTTCAATGAAAAGTTCCACGACATACCGCACCCCGGTCGTACTCGGAACAAGAAGGGCATCCTGTCGGCATTCGCCGCCGAGCACCGTCATTTTCTGACCGCGCCGGATCTCTCGACCGTGATGTCGCCCGGTACACGGCGACGGAGCCACAGGGACTAGTGCCCTGCGCCAGGAATCCGGTGCATAGGTCCGACGTCCAGGCGAGCGCATCGCAAGGCCGACGAGGGAGGCATGCCGGGTCGCATATCGACCGAGGAGAACGCAGCGAGGCGCCGCATGGAGGGGGAGATATGTAGCGGACTCCTGGCGGTGTATAGCTCCGACGTCCAGGCGAGTGCATCGCAAGGCCGACGAGGGAGGGATACCGGGTCGTCTGTCGACCGAGGAGAACGCGGCGAGGCGCCGGCTGGGCGGCAGAGATATGTGCCGGATTCCTGGCGCAGGGCACTAGTGCCGCTTGCCGCTTGGAGCCGGCGTACGGGGAAGGGTGAGGTAGTGCTGACGCTCGGCCGAGTCGAAATGCTCTATCGCGTAGCGCAGCGCCGTACGCGGCATGGTTGAGGCGTACTGATCAAGGAAGCGACGCAGTCCGTCCGCATCGACCCGCTTGCCCGCCTCTCGGAGCGACCAGCCCACGGCCTTCTGGATCAGGTCATGACGGTCGGTTAGCAAGATCTCAGCCAGGTGGTAGAGGTCGGACGTTTCACCGCGTCGCAGGAAGCGTTGACTCCCAACCATCGCAATCCGACGGTCCCATAGCAGGTCCGAGCGAGCCAGCTTGTAGAGCGGCGAGCGGTCGCGATCGAGCAGGTAACCCCCCCCGATCGGGCCGCAGCTGATGTCGACGAGATCCCAGTTGTTCACATACCTGGTGTTGCTCAGATAGGTGTCATAGATCAGCCCCAATTCGTCATTGTCGCCGCGTTTGACAATCTTCTTCGCCCGCTCGCTCATGACGATCAAGGTGATCAGCCGATGCTCATGAATAGGGCTGCGCAGCATCGGAAGCCACTGATCTGCGTCGAAGGATGAATTGAGGTACGGCTTTGCCAACTGGCGGAGCTCACCAAGTTTGAGACCCAGGAAGATGTCCCCTTCCCCGTAGCTACCGGGTGAAACCTTGAAGTATCTGGTAAGCGCTCGTGCATTCTCTGGGCTGGCGGCAGCGTTCATGGCCCGTACCAGGTCGTCCATGATCGTCACAATGCCACGATGTCCTGACACTTGTGCTGACAGCACGACTCGGTGTGCTTGAGGCGCATGTTGTGTCTTGTCAAATGTCAAAAACCATATATTTCCTATAGTGAGACAGGGAATGCTGTCTGTGGCCAACTTTGCCTACGTTTGCCGGCGGCTGAACGCGACGCTTGTGGCGAGCTGCCTGGCGCCTTGGTCATCGAGCGCAACGTCTTGGAGTGGCGCTTCGATCCCGCGAGCGATGACCGCCTAGCGATCGCAGACTACGACCTGGAAGTGATCGTGGTCTGTCAGGAGGGCTACACCTCAAGCCTCGCCGCCGCCTCGTTGCAAGATCTTGGAATCCATCGAACCACTGACGTGATCGGCGGGTACACCGCTTGGCGCGAGCTGCTCTGAGTTGGTCTCACGCGTAGGTTCGAGAGGGCCTATTCCAGCCACTCCGTGACAAAGCGGACATTGGCGTGGACATGGACACCTTCGTAACCGTCAGGTCCTGTCGCAAACCTGTGCGGGGTGTCAGCGGGGACAACAAGAATCTGTCCGGCATGACTCTGGAACTCTTCTGATCCCACCGTGAAGGTTGCCCAACCGCGCCGGATGATAAATGTTTCGGCGTACGGGTGCTTGTGCAGCCGGGCCCGATCCCGGCCTTGGTTGTCGACTCAAGGATGATCGAAATATTGGCGCCGCCCGGTAGCTCCTCATAGTTCTCAGTCCAGTCCTCGCCGCCCTCGCGGCCATCGGAGCGATCAATCGCGAATGCGTCCATCGGCCGACCATAATCCAGTCGGTACACAAGGCCTGATCGGCCGTAATGGCAGCTCAGATTCCCGCGTAGGAGTGCAAGCCCGAGACCAGCAGGTTGATCCCGACAAAGTTGAACCAGAACGACGCGAGCCCAATGATCGCGATCACGGCGGCCTTGGTGCCGCGCCAGCCGGCCGTTGAGCGAGCGTGCAGATAACACGCATAGATCACCCAGGTGACCAGTGCCCAGGTCTCCTTGGGGTCCCAGCCCCAGTAGCGCCCCCATGCGTACTGGGCCCAGATGGCCCCCGCAGCGACCGTGAAGGTCCACAACGGGAAAGCGAAAGCGAGGAAGCGGTAGGCGATCACGTCGATCCTGCGCGAGTCGGGGAGCCGCCCGAGGTAACCGCGGACACTTCCGCGCTCCTCGGCGCGCTTCTTGATCAGGTAGAGGATCGACATCACTCCGCCGACATTGAAGGCAGCCCCCGAAATCGCCGCTGCCACGATGTGGATCAAGAACCAGACCGAATGCAACGCCGGTACCAGCGGCGCCACTGCGACATAGAACACGGTCACCGCCAGACCGTTTCCAACCGCGGCGAGCATGGTGACAGGTAGTCCTAGCCAGCGGAGTCCGGCTCGCCAGACCAAGATCAGGTACACGCCGACGAAGAGGACCATCGCCGTGATCGTGAACTCGAACATATTGCCCCACGGTGCCCGATGCGCGGCCAGCGCCCGGGTCACGACGCCGGCAACGCTCAGCAGGAAGCCGATGATGGTCAGCGCCACACCAATCCGGCCGAACTGCTCGACTCGCCGGCTCGCGGCCGGATCGGTTTCCGGGTGGGCGACCAGACTGGAATCGGGTTGAGCTAGCCCGTCGACGGGCTCAGGGCGCATCTGGGCAGACATAGGGCGCATCTGGGCAAGCTCAGGGCGGTGCATCTCGGCAGCCGCGACGTCAACCAATTCGCGAGCAGCAGGCTTGGCCACGCCCAGCCGCCGCGCCGCGGCCCATTCGGCAGCATGCGCGAACATCGCGACCGCGTAGACAACCACCGAGCTGACCAGCGCGAGACTGGAGTAGTACTCGTAGGTCATCGTGGGCTCACCTCCTCCGGCCTGCGGGACAGCTCGGCGGCCAGCTCGGCCACGTCCTCGGTGAGGCCGGCCCGCGCGTCGGCACGGTCCAGGCCGCCGACCTCGACCACACTACGGCCTGCCTCGCCACCGCGGACCCGGATCCAGACCCGGCGGGGACGGACGAACAGCGACAGGCACAAGCCGGTGACGGCGAACCCGAGTGCGATCAAGGAGATCAGTACGCCCGGGGTAGCTCCGATTTGCAGCTTGACCCAGCGAACCCAGCCGTCCAGCTGGATGGAGCCCTTGCCGTCAGGAAGGTTCACACCATCTCCAACCCTCAGGCCTATCCGCACCGGCTGCCCATCGGACTCCTTCAGCTGGGTCAGGCCCGTGGTGTCGAGGGAGTAGACGTTCTCCGGCTTTCCGGTCTCCACCTTCGGTGGTCCGTACCAGACGTTCATAAACAGAGCAGGGTTGAGGGCATCAGGGAAGATCGACTGCGGCCCCTCGTCGTTGAGCACGGCAGTCGGGAAGAAGAAGCCCTCAAAAGCGAGGCGCTCCGGTCGAGCGTCCGGAGCCTTGATAGCGCCAATTGAGCTGAAGTTGCCATCTTGGGGCAACATCACGACAGGGCCCGAGAACGCGATGTTGCCCTGGGCGTCCTTGACGGTGACCTTGGGGGCGTAGCCATGGCCGATCAGGTGCACGGTGGTTCCACCGATGTGGAGCGGCTTGTTGACCTCGAGAGTCTCCTGGCGAGGTGCTGCGCCGGCCCTGTCAGTCACCTCGACGTCGGCCTTGAACAGCCGGGCCGCGCCGCGTTGCACCGGCCCAGTTTCGAATTTCACGTCGAAGTTCTTCAGGGTGAGGCTGAAGGGCACCAGATCCGCATCTGTAAACCGAGTGCCGGCCGAGAAGTCGTCGTACTGAGTGAGGTTGTTCGAGAAGCCCTGACCAGCGATCACCACGCTGGTGCCGCGGAAACCGAAGAGCACGCCGATCGCCACCCCGATCAACACGAAGATCAGGCTGACGTGGAACACCAGATTGCCAGCCTCGCGGAGGTAGCCACGTTCTGCTGCCACGCTGTCGTCGTGGACGTCGACGCGATAGTGCCTCCGGCGCAGCGCGGCCGCGGCACGGTGGAGAACGTCATGATCACGATCGGTGATCTCTTTATGTGCGTACGCGGGCAGCCGAACGAGATTCCGAGGGGTCTTGGGTGGGCGGGCACGCAGCGCCTTGGCGTATACGAGGGTCCGCGGAATGATGCAGCCCACCAGGGACACGAACAGCAGCAGGTAGATCGCGGAGAACCATGGCGAGCTGTAGACGCCAAATAGGCCGATTGTGTCGTAGAGCGGCCCAAGCCTCGGATGTTCGTCGATGAAGTCGGACACCCGGACCGGCGAGATCTGGCGCTGCGGCACCAGCGATCCCGGAATCGCCGCGAGCGCCAATGTGAACAACAAGATCAGTGCGGTACGCATCGAGGTGAGCTGGGTCCACAGGTAGCGCAGTCCGCCGCGCCACCCCAAGCGGGGCAGGTCGGGTCGCGCAGCCGGTCTGTTGGACTCAGCCGCCGAATCGCGAGTCTTGGTGGTGGTCATCAGATCACCGTCTCGAAATTCGACGCCCACTGTCGCAGCAGCGCGGTCAGCCTGTCCCAAGTGCCGGTGACAAGCAACAGCCCGACGATGATCATCAGGATTCCACCCACGCGCATGATCAGCTGCTGGCGCTCCCTGAGAAACGCGACGGCGCGAGCCATCCTGGTGAAGGCGAGTCCGGCGATCACGAACGGGATGCCTAGCCCGAGAGCGTACACGAAGCCAAGCAGAGCGCCACGTGCAGCAGTGCCCTCGTTGAAGCCGAGGTTGACCACCACTCCGAGCGTCGGTGACAGGCACGGGGTCCAGCCGAGCGCAAACACCACACCGACCAGCGGCGCCGCAGCAACGCCGACCGCCGGAATGCGGTGAATTCGTAGGTCGCGTTGGCCGATTCGCAGCACACCTGCGAAGATCAGACCAAGCATGATGATCACCACACCGAGCACTCTGCTGATCACGTCCCGGTACTCCGCCAGCAGCCGCCCAGCCGAACCCGCTATGACACCAGTCGTGACGAAAACCGCCGCGAATCCGAGCACGAAGAGCGAGGCTCCGGCGAGCATCCGACCGCGGTGGGGTGACCCCTCGACCACCTCGGCAGCTCCCAGACCGGTCGCATATGAGAGATAGCCCGGTAGCAGCGGCACCACGCACGGCGAGAAAAATGCGACTAGACCAGCGAGCAGGGCCACCGGCAACGCCAGGGCCATCGAGCCGCCGACCGCAGTCTCAGCCCAACTGGCCAGGTCGAGTGGAATCATCTATCGACCGTCCGCGACGTCGTTGATCATGTCCACGAGGGTGATCTTGGAGACTTCGCTCAGCACGCGGACGGCCAGTCGGCCTTCCCGATCGATGATCATGGTCGATGGAATGGCGCTCGGTGGGAGCTCACCCGCGAAGGCCAGCAGCACCTTTCCGGTGGGATCGTAGATGCTGGGATAAGTGATCTTGAAGCTCCGAACGAACGCCTCAGCCGGCGCCGGATCGTAGTCCTTGCTGGTGATGCCCACGAACTGGGCGATGTCCTTGGTCTCGACGCTCGCCGCCTGTAGGTCGGGTGCTTCCTTGCGACACGGCGGACACCACGAACCCCAGACATTGACTACCACGACCTTGCCACGGAAGTCCTGGGTCGAGATTGTCTGGTTGTTGCCGAGAGCGGGGCCGGATATGGTCGGCAACTCTGTGCGTTGGTCGGGCGGAACCCGGGTTAGGTTGCGAGGCACATCCGGATAGCCAACCTGACCAGCACTGCGGGTGGGCTCATCCGCCCCAGTGCTAGCACAGGCTGCCAGGATCAGTATCGCGGTCAATGCCGCAGCAGTGCGAACCGCAGTACGCCGCAGCATCAGGCCCCTGCAACGAACTTCTTGGTCTGGTGCGGACGAAGGAGCTCTGCGGCCGGCTCGGCGTAACTGACCGACGTGACGTGGGCGTCGATGTAGGTGAATGATGTGACGCTGCCCAATGTGCACGTGCGTTTCCGGGGGTCGTGAGCCATCCTGCGGCCCTCGGCGTTGCCACGTGCTACCCAGATCGGAAGCTGATGGGTCACGATCACTGCCTCATGCCCGAGCGCGGCATTGGCAGCATCTCTCATCGCCGGGCCCATTCTGGCTCGGATCTCGGTATATGCCTCACCCCAACTCGGCTTGAAGGGGTTTCGGAAGTAGAGCCAGTTCTTGGGATGACGCAGCGCGCCGCTAAAGGAAAGCCGTAGGCCCTCGAAGTAGTTCGCTGCCTCGATCACCCGAGGATCGATCACGACGGGCAGATCGAACGCTTCGGCCAATGGTGCTGCTGTCTCCTGTGCCCGCTCCAGCGGCGAGCTCCTGAGATGCACGACGTCACGTCCGCGGAGATGCTCGGCGACCCTCTCGGCCATCTCCTTGCCCAGCTCGGAGAGGTGATAGTCAGGCAGCCGTCCGTAAAGCAGTCCCGCTGGGTTGTCCACCTCTCCGTGTCGCACGAGATGCACAATCGTCCTGTTCTGACCCATCCAGCCCCCTCGTCTGCTATCGCGAGGCGCTGGCGGCGGCGGCCGCCGCGGGTAGCGCTTCGACGATCCGATTCATCGCTCTATCATCGTGCGCCGCGGAAAGAAACCAAGCTTCGTACACGCTCGGCGGCAGGTAGACGCCTGAGTGAAGCATCGAATGGAAGAACGCCGCGTAAGCCGCTGTGGACTGCTGTGTGGCAGTTGCATAGTCCGGCACGACGCTCACGCCCTCGGTTACGAAGAAAACGCTGAACAAGTTCCCCGCACTCTGGATGACGTGCGGCACGCCAGCCGCCTCGAGCGCAGACCCCACTTCGGCCCTCAGCTGCCCCGCGGTGCGGTCGAGCCCTTCGTAGACCTGCGGAGTAGCCAACCGCAGCGTCGCCAGGCCGGCCGCTGTCGCGATCGGGTTGCCCGAGAGCGTGCCAGCCTGGTAGACCGTGCCGACCGGCGCCAGGTTTTGCATCAGCTCGGCGGGACCGCCGAACGCCGCCGCAGGGAATCCGCCGCCCATCACCTTGCCGAAGGTCATCAGGTCCGGTCGCACCTCGTCGAGGCCGAACTGACCAGAGCGGCTCACTCGGAAGCCAGTCATCACCTCGTCGGAGATGAACAAGGCACCGTGCTCGTGTGCGATAGCGGCCAGGAAGGCGTTGAAGCCGATGCCATCCTCCGTACCGGGCGGAACGACCCCCATGTTGCCAGGCGCGGCCTCGGTGATCACGGCTGCGATTTCGTCGCCGAAGGTGGCGAACGCCTCTCGGACGGCGGCCCTGTCGTTGTAGCTGAGGACAAGGGTGTCTGCAATGGTCGCATCGGTCACACCTGGGGTTCCAGGGATCGAGAGGGTCGCCACTCCAGAGCCGGCCGCAGCGAGCAGCGCGTCCACGTGGCCGTGATAGCAGCCGGCGAACTTGATGATCTTGTTACGGCCCGTGACGCCCCGGGCCAAGCGCAGCACCGACATGGTGGCTTCGGTCCCCGAGTTGACCAAGCGGACCTGCTCGACGGGCATCCGCTCGATGATCTCGACCGCAAGATCAACTTCGGCCAGCGTGGGTGCGCCGTACGAGGTTCCGCGCTGGGCCGCGTTGGCCACCGCGCCGATGACCTCTGGATGGGCGTGCCCCAGCAGCATTGGACCCCAGGAGCACACGAGGTCGACCAGCTCATTGCCGTCGATGTCGTACAGGTACGGGCCGCTGGCGCTGGCGATGAACCGCGGCGTGCCGCCGACCGCTCTGAACGCCCGAACCGGTGAGTTCACTCCGCCCGGTGTCACGGTCTTGGCCCGCTCGAAGGCGGCCTCGCTGCGGACGGTACCCGAAGCTGATCTGACGGTCATCGACGTTCGTCGCGCAGTGACCGTGACCAGTCGAGAGCCGAGTAGCTCAAGATCACGTCAGCGCCTGCGCGGCGGATCGAGGTGAGCGTCTCATTGATCGCAGCGTCCCTCCTGATCCAACCGTTGGCCGCGGCTGCCTCGACCATGGCGTACTCTCCGGACACGTTGTACGCCGCGACCGGCAGATCGACCGCCTCGCGGACGGCACGCACCACGTCGAGGTAGCCGAGCGCAGGTTTCACCATCACGATGTCGGCACCCTGCTCGACGTCGAGTGCCACCTCCCGGAGGGCCTCGCGGATGTTCGCCGGATCCTGCTGGTACGTCCTGCGATTGCCGCTGAGAGAGGATGCGACGGCCTCACGGAAGGGTCCATAGAACGCCGAAGCGTACTTCACCGAATAGGCCAGGATTGCCACATCGGAGGCTCCCGCAGCGTCCAGCGCCTCCCGGATTGCGCCGACCTGGCCGTCCATCATGCCGCTGGGTCCGACCACATGGGTGCCGGCTGCCGCATGCAGCACGGCCATCTGGGCGTAGATCTCGATGGTCGCGTCATTGTCGACCGCACCTGACCGCGTCAAGACCCCACAATGTCCGTGATCGGTGAACTCGTCGAGGCAGACGTCCGACATGACCAGGCACTCGTCACCGACTTCCTCGCGCACGGCCCGAATCGCGGCGGTCAAGATGCCGTCAGGATCGAGTGCCCCGGAACCGCGCGCATCCTTATGCTCGGGAACGCCGAAGAGCATGACGCCCGCCAGCCCTGCGTCGGCCGCATCCACCGCCGCCTTCCGGAGCGTGTCGAGGGTGTGCTGAACGACTCCGGGCATGGCGCTGATCGGTCGCGGCTCCTGCAGACCTTCCGCGACGAACATGGGCAAGATCAACTGGCGCGGCTCGAGGCTGGTCTCGGCGACCATGCCTCGAATTGCGGCGCTGGTCCGCAAGCGCCTTGGGCGGTTCCTCATCACTCCGCTTCCTCAAGAAAGTGTGGGCAAACTGCAGGTTTCCGCGCCCGGAACCTGCAACCTGCCCACACTATTCTGCCAACACGTTCGGCGCTGGGTTCAGACTCGGCGCCGGGTCCCCGGGCGGCGCTGAGAGGGCTTGAGGACCGGCTCGCCAGCTTCCAGCAAGGCGTCTCGGCGTTGTGCGGCGAAGCTGGCCAGTGCATCCGCCAGATCCACAACCGATGGCTTGGCGGCAATGACGTCGACCCGCAACCCGTGCTCCTCGCAAGTGCGCGCCGTCGCGGGCCCGATGACAGCGATGATCGTCGAGGCATGCGGCTTTCCCGCAATACCGACCAGGTTGCGCACTGTGGATGAGGAGGTGAACACCACGGCATCGAACTTCCCGGTCTTGATCGCCTCGCGTACCGGCGCGGGGGGCGGGGTGGCCCGTACGGTGCGATAGGCCGTGACGTCCTCGACCTCCCAGCCTAAGTCCCTCAAACCCTCGGCCAGCGTCTCAGTGGCGATGTCGGCCCGCGGTAGGAAGACGCGGTTGATCGGGTCCAGTACGTCGTCGTACGGCGGGAACTCTGCCGCCAGGCCGGCGGCGGACTGCTCACCCTGTGGCACCAGATCAGGCTCGATTCCCCACGCCTGCAAAGAATGTGCGGTCACCTCGCCAACGGCTGCAACCTTCAGGCCG
>DASUYM010000271.1:0-9102 GCA_036377435.1 Propionibacteriaceae bacterium | reverse complement strand
ACCCCCGCGGCGAACAGCAGCTGCGCCTTGCCGGGCGGCTTGTTGGCCACTGCGGTCACCACGCCCCAGAGCGTGGCAACACCGGCGAGCGCGACCACTACGTACGCCAGCGTGTCGATCATCGAGACGCTCGCTGGGTCCGCACGCCGCCCAACGCTACCGGAGCCCTCGGGGAACCCTGTCAGACTTGGAGTCCTTCACAGATGTCGTATGCAGGCTCCGTCGAGGAGGAACAGTGGCCGTCCAGCGAGGGCCCAGAGTTGGCCGGCGCCCGGGCAACCAGGACACCCGCGGCCAGATCATTACCGCTGCCCGACATGCGTTTGCGGCCAGGGGTTTCGCCGGTGCGTCCATGCGTGGAATCGCGGCTGAAGCCGGAGTAGATGCGGCGTTGATCCACCATTACTTCGACAGCAAGCAGCAGCTCTTCCTCGCAACGGTCGCGCTCCCGCTCGGACTGCCGCGGATGCTCGAGGAGGCCGCTGCTGGAGGCAGGGGCGGTCTCGGTGAGCGACTCGTCAGAAGTGTCCTCGGGGTCTGGGACTCCGAACTCCAGCCGTCGCTCGTGGCGGCAATCCGCACGGCCCTTACAGATCCGGCCCTGACTCGATCGGTCGGTGAGTTTCTCACCCTCGAAGTCATCGGTCATGTGCTGCCACGCGACGACCTCACACCCGAGGAGGCGAACAGGCGCGCGGGTTTGGTCGCCTCGCAGATTCTGGGGCTGGTGATCGGCCGCTACGTGCTGAGGCTGCCGGTCCTGGTGAACCGCCAGACCGAGGACCTGGTGGCTGAGGTCGGGCCGACGGTCCAGCGCTACGTCGACGGACTCACCTGAGACGACAACTTTTGGAAGCTCCTGGCGCATCGCGCTTGGAGTCCGCCGCCGTCGTCGTCGCTCGCGGAGGAGAGTACGCCTCTGCTCGCTCCTTCTCCATGCGGCGGCGCGCGATTTCCGACGCTCGCAGCTGCAACTTTTTGCGCAATGATGACCACGTGCTGGTCGTCGGCGCAACGGAACATGGTGGGCACGCGTTCGAGGCGTTTCTCGATCACGGCGCCGATCCGGACGTGCTCGCATTCGATCAGGGTTTCGTGGTGGTGAGACCTGTCGACGCCAGCCGAGCCAGCTCAGGCGAGCTGATCCTTCGGCTATTGGTGCGTCCGGTGGTCGACGAGCCGCGTCCGGAGGTGCGCCGCCAAAGTCGCGACGCTGGGCTCGTGCTCGGCGACGACGTCCGACCCGCGGTGAGGCAGCGCTTCGCCGCGTACGCGGTGGTCACGTCGAGCCGCGGGCTGCTGGCCACCGAGTACTCCGACCGAACCGCCGTCACCGGCCGGTGGGGAATGCCAGGCGGTGGCCTTGATGATCACGAGCCGCCGACCTCGGCTGTGCTTCGCGAGGTTGCCGAGGAGACCTCGCAGGAGATCGTCCTCGGCGAGCTGATCAAGGTGCAGACCTCGCATTGGGTTGGCCGTAGCCCCTACGGGACGATCGAGGATTTCCACGCCGTACGCCTGATCTATCGTGCGAGTTGCCCCCATCCCACCGACCCGATCGTCATGGACGAGGGTGGGACGACGGAGTCAGCCCAATGGGTGCCGCTGGAATCCTGGCATTCGGTGTCGTGGACCCAGAATTGGCAGTTGCTGCTGTCGGATCTGCTCAACGAGTCCAGAGCTGGCTAGAGTCGCACGACACTGGGACACTACGAGATGTTGATGTCGCTGAGCAGGTCCTGCCGGGTCAGCACGCCGACGGGCTTGCCGTCGTCGAGGACCAGCAACGCGTCGCAGGTCCTCAACACCTCGACCGCGTCGCCGACCGGCTCGGTCACCCCGAGCATCGGAAGCGGCTCCTCCATCACGCGTACGACCGCATCCGCTGGTCGTACCCGGTGGCTGAACAGCTCTCCCAAGAGGCCGCGTTCGCTGACCGAACCGACGACTTCGGCGGCCATCACAGGGGGCTCCGCGCGCACCACCGGCATCTGGCTGACGCCGTACTCCCGCATGATCGCGACGGCTTCGGCGACCGTCTCGTTGGGATGAGTGTGGACCAAGGACGGCAAGTCGCCCGACTTCTCCCGTAGCACGTCGCCTACTACTCGGACGACTTGGTCGGGTCGGGGTGCAAAGCCGTATCGGGTAAGCCAGGCGTCGCTGAAGACCTTGGTGAGGTAGCCGCGGCCCGAATCGGGCAACAGTACAACGATGACCGCGTCCGGATCGTCGAGCTCCTGTGCCAGCCGAATGGCTGCCGCGGCGGCCATTCCGGAGGATCCACCGACCAACAGTGCCTCCTCACGTGCCAGCCGTCGCGACATTGCGAAGGAGTCCGCATCCGACACCTCGATCACCCGGTCACAGACTGTGGGATCGTAGTTGGCCGGCCAGAAGTCCTCGCCCACCCCCTCGACCAGGTAGGGCCGGCCAGTCCCACCGGAGTACACCGAGCCGGACGGGTCCGCGCCAATGATCTTGACGCGGCCACCGGAGACCTCCTTGAGGTAACGCCCGGCTCCGCTGATCGTGCCGCCGGTGCCGATCCCGGCAACGAAGTGGGTGATCTTGCCTTCGGTCTGCTCCCAGATCTCCGGACCCGTGGTCTCGTAGTGGCTGGCTGGGTTGTTCGGGTTGCTGTATTGGTCGGGCTTCCACGCCCCCTCGATCTCGCGGACGAGCCGGTCTGAGGTCGAGTAGTAGGAGTCTGGGTGCTCCGGCTCGACGGCGGTGGGGCAAACGACCACCCGGGCGCCGTACGCGGTCAGCACGTTGCGCTTGTCCTCACTCACCTTGTCGGGGCAGACAAACACGCAGGCGTAGCCCTTGGCCTGCGCGACCATAGCTAGGCCCACTCCGGTATTCCCGCTAGTGGGCTCCACAATCGTGCCGCCCGGCTTGATCTTGCCCTCCCGCTCCGCGGCCTCAATCATCTTGAGTGCGATCCGGTCCTTGACCGAGCCACCCGGGTTCAGATACTCGACTTTGGCCAGGATCAACGGCCTGGCGCCATCGGTGGCGCGGGAGAGCCGGAGCAGCGGCGTATGCCCGACCAGATCAATGAGCGAGTTGACGTACTCCACGCGCACGACTCTACGGCGCCCTGACGACCAGTCTCTGCTGCTCGCTGCCGCAACCTGGGTGTATGAAGATTCCCAGCGGTCTACACAGGTAGCAAACCGGGCAGGGCGTATGTGAACGTCGGTTGCGACTACCACCGCGTCGGAACTAGTAAGCGATTGGCTGGCGAACCAGCTACGACCCGCGGAGCTACCTGCGAATGTAGGACAGCAGGCGCAGGATCTCGATGTACAACCAGACCATCGTCACGGTCAGGCCGAAGGCGCCACGCCACGACTCACTCGCTGGTGCGCCCATGGCGACACCCTGCTCGATGTAGTCGAAGTCGAGCACCAGATTAAGCACGGCAAGCGTCGCGCCGAGTAGGGAGAAGCCAACAGCCAGCAGGCTGACCGCACCGGTACCGCCGTCAACGAGTCCGAGATTGACACCCACCAGCGATAGCAGGAAGTTGATCAATAGGGCGACCGCGAAGGCGATCGTCGCGATGATCACGACCTTCCGGAACTTCGGCGTGACACGAATGTTGAAGAACTTGTACGCCGCCAAGGTCACGGCAGCTGCCGCAAAGGTGCCGATCACGGCTTGAACGACGATGCCGCTGTAGAGGTTCTCGAAGACCTTGCTGATCATGCCGATGAATATGCCCTCAATGCCTGCGTACAGAAGTACCAGACCAGGTGAGACCCTTCGCCGGAACGAGACGATCATGACCACGATGAAGCCGATCAGCCCGGAGGCGATGAGCGCCGGGAAGTAGAGCCCATCTGGTACGAACATCCAAGCCAGGGCGGCTGTGATGATAAGCAGGCCCATGGTGACCGCGGTCTTGGTCACGACGTCGTCGAAGGTCATCCGGCCTTCGAGCGACTCCACCGGGGCCTGCGGATAGCCAGGGTACTGGCCGTAGCCGGCTGGCGATTGGTCGTAGGGGTTCTGGTTGTACTGCTGCGGTGCTGCGGGTGTGAACGCGTCCTGCTTCGAGAGGATCGGGTTCGAACTACGCAACATGTATTTGTCCTCCTGGTTAGGCGCCTCAGTTGGCGCACTTATCAGTGTACTGAAACGCTGGGCGCCGACCCTTCCTTCCGAGCTTTGAAGGTGCTGTGAGCCTTCTTACTTGCGTTGTCCGTCTAAAGACGGCTGGCGAGTGTGCCTGACCGCGAAACGAGCCACATTTGCCGTCTTGAGAAGTGCAGGGATGGACGGACACGCTTTTTTCATTCCCCGAGCGACGACGAAGCCGGCGGATTCTCGATGTTCGGCCGATCTCAAACAAATTGCGCGAGCGCAGCGAGCACCAGCCCCAGCGGCGAGTTGTGTGCAGGAGGAGATGGCGGAACAACGCTTTCCCTTCCGCCCGCTCCGACGAAGGCGGCGGCGACCCAGCGAACATCGCAGCGAGCGGCAGCGAACAATCAGCACGATCCGCGCGAGCGGCGCGAGCAATTACACAGTGCCCCCGATGGGATTCGAACCCATGCTGGAGCGGGTTTAAGCCGCCTGCCTCTGCCATTTGGGCTACGGGGGCCAGATCTGCAACGGCCGGTGTGATCCTAGCCTTGCGTTGACTCAGCGAGACGCCTCCACGCTAGGCGTGGCCGAGGCTCCCCCCAGCTTCATCCTGGTTTCCGGCGGCAATTCGCTCAGATCACCTGTGGCAATGCGGTCATCGATCACCACCTTCGCATCCGGCCGGATGTGCACCGGCTGCACGGCGGTGATCAGACCCGTGGCGTTGTCGCGGAAGTAGAAGTAGACATCGGCGCTGATCAGCGGTGGAGAGAACGGTGTGCTGAACGAAGTGAACATCGGCTCGCGGACCCCGCCTGCGGTGCCCTGTTGCATACCGACAGTCCAAGAGCCGTCATCGTGGCTAATCACCATCGGGCCTGACTGGGCATGGTAGTGACCCCAGAGCACCAGCGGTACCGGTGGATTCGGTGCACTCATGATCACTCGCGCGGCAACAGGCTGGTGCACCAGCAGCACGTCGGTGTGCTTATCGCGCGCGAGATCGACCAGCCGTTGCGCCAGCTCTTCCTCGCTTTCGGGGCGATCCTTGACGCGGTCGACACTAAACGGGACGTTGTGCTCGGGGTCGTCGTCGCCGAGCACTCTCAGCCCCGCCGCCTCCACGACTTGCCCATTCAGCACAGTCATGCCTGCACTCCTCATCTGGGCCTCTGTCACGTCTGAGTCGTGATTTCCGGTCGCCACCAGGAAGGGCACCCCAGTCGAGATCGCCGCCTCGCGGCGGATGCAGCCACGTTCGGCTGCAGTCCCGTTGACCGTGTCGTCACCTGAGCTCAATAACAGGGACGGTTCTGTCGCGCGGACCAGCCGAGTGATCAGCTCGGTCATCGCCTGGTTGCAGTGCAGGTCGCTGAAACCCAAGAGCATCGTTTCGTCCGAGCTTGGTTTCGGTAGATCATCGAGCTGGTTTGAGAGGCTCCCGGCAGCGGAGTCGACGTAGCTCTTCATCGCACGTTGCTGGCGTACGCTGAGCAACCGGATGCCCCTGATGCCGCGGTCCAGTACACCAGCGAGCAGCACGCTGTCCACCGTGAGCGAGGAGAAACCGCCACCATCGACGACTGCGACGGGATAGCGCGGGTCTTTTGGTCTCTCAGGTACCAGGATCGAGCCGATGACCAGCGCCACGACCGTCACGTAGACCGCCGCTGCGCGTCGCCTGGTTGTCCGCGTCATGTGCGGAGCCGGCGCCAGCTGGCGACGGAGTCGCCAGAGCGCGATGCCCAGCAGCAGGACTGCCTCAGCCTTGAGCCCTTCCCGTACGGCGTCGCCAGCCAAACGCTCGACAATGCCGGAAATGGCCTCTCTCGGCTCCGTGTACAGGCTGGTGTAGGCGACCAGCGTCTGCTCTGAGAACAGGGAGTTGAGATTCTCTGCCGCGGTACCGACACCGCCCACCGTGATGGTCAGGCCAATCGGGCGTACCGGGCTCGCGAGGTAGGCATTGCCAATCGGTCCTAGGTTGACCTCTATCTCATCGTGGAAGTTGCTGGCGAAGTTCACGCGATGTGGGCCAAGGTAGTCATCCACTTGCGCGTGGCTGATTCCCCAAACCACCGCGAGCGGCGCGGCAGCCAGCGCGGCAAGCAAAGTGAGCAACAAGGCCTTCCCGACATCCATCAGCAGCTCTCGACGAGAGCGCACATGTGCGGCGTGCCGCGCGATGACACTCATCAGGGTTCGGCGCCCGCTCTCGGCCGCGCCACGGCCATTGCGCGGTGCTCTGGGTCGGTTGGCGCCGGGCCGGAAGGACCCGCGAGAAGAGGCCAGACCGTTCATTGATGCCCGACCTTACCTGCCGTCGCTGCGTGCGTCGGAAATCGCGCGCCGCCGCACGGAGGAGAAGCGAGCGGAGGCGTTCTTTCTCTGTGAGCGACGACGACGGCGGATTCCAAGCGCGATGCGCAAGCAGCGCATTAGCGGCGCCGCTAGCTACAGATCTGACAGTCGGGGTGTCCGACCCTCGCTGCGTCACGAGTCGCCAGAGTCGCGCGGCCGCAGATAGACCTTTCGCGGGTGAACGGCGTGCGCACCAATGACGCGATCAAGGAACAGCTTGCCGTCGCAGTGGTCGATCTCATGCTGGAGGGCCCGGGCCTCGAAGGCATCGGTGGAAATAAGCACCCGCTCGCCGCTCAGGGGCAATAGACCAGCGACGGTGATCCTGGTCGCTCGCTTTACATCCCCTGTGATGTCAGGCACCGACATGCAGCCCTCACGAGCCTTCTCGTTGCGGCTGGCCTCCACGATTTCAGCGTTCACCAGCACGATCAGGCCGTGGGTGGTCCGGGTCTTCGGATGGGCCGAGACGTCGACGCATAAGGCTTGTACCGACACCCCCACCTGAGGCGCGGCGAGACCCACGCAGCCCGGAGAGACCCGCATGGTCGCAACGAGATCGGCACAGAGCTGAACCACCGTGGGATCGGCGGCGTCGACAGGCAACCCGGCAACCGACAGCACATGGCTTGGGGCTCGCACCACATCGAGCACCCGGCCGTCTGGCAGAGTCGGCAGCGTCAGGCTCACAGCTGGTCATTCTCGATCAGTCGCATGCTGGTCTCCACGCCCAACTCGGCCGACACCTCGGCGAGCCGAGCCTGGAGTGCGTCGACATCGGTTGAGCGGGGCAGATCGACTTCGGCCAGCAACAGGTAGAGCGAGCCTGAGAGGCGGGTGGTCAGATCGGTGATGTTGCCGCCCGCCTGGGCGATCACACTGGCCAGCCGCGCGACGATCCCGAGCCGGTCCGCGCCATGAACGGTCACCAGGTACGCAGACCCCAGCGGTGGCAAATCGGGCTCCTCAGGCACCTCACGGACTGTGACATCCAGCGAACCGTTCACGAGGGGTTGCAGCGCCGCCTCGACCTGGGACGCGTCGGCACCACCTGCGCAGATCAGGGTCATCGCGAAGTGACCGCGCAACAGGGTCATCGACGAGTCCTCGAGGTTCATGCCGCATTGCGACAACACCTCGGCAGCGTGCGCGATGATGCCGGGCCGGTCATGGCCGACGACCGTGATGGCAAGAGAGGTCATCGCGGCATTGTGTCACCAATGAGCTGGAGGGCAATCCCATCAAGAATGTCTGACTCGCTGACGATCAGATTCTCCACGTTCAGGCGCGCTGCAACGCGCGATTCCACCAACGCTCCCCCGGTGATCACATCTGCTCGTCCTGGATGCATCGAGGGCAGTGCTCGGATCTCCGCAACTGTCAACCCAGCTAGTCGGTGAAGCAGCTCCGCTATCGCGGGCAACGGGATGGTGGCGCCGTGCACTCGGTCACGGTCGTACTGCTCAAGTTCCAAATACACTCCGGCCAGCGTTGTAGCGGTGCCCGCAACCCCAATCCAGGTGCCGATAGAAGCGAAGTCGACTCCACTGCCGGCCAGCAGGTCATCCACATAGTCCGCCGCGCGTGCAAGATCATCATCGGCAACCGGGTTGTGATTGAAGAACCGTTCGGTGACTCGTACCGATCCGATGTCGAGAGAGATGGCGTCGTGCATCTCTCCGGTGGCGCTGCCGGTGATCAGTTCAGTCGAACCGCCTCCGATGTCCATCACTAGGACCGGATCGCCGTCCGGAGTGACTCGGCTGAGGGCTCCGTTGAAGGACAGGCGCGCCTCGGTTTCACCGCTGATGACGTCAGGCAGCACGCCCAGTCGCTCCTTGATCCCAGCGAAGAAGCTGGCACGGTTCTTGACATCCCGTGTCGCCGACGTCGCCACGAAGTGCACGCCCTCAACCGCGACGTCCGCTTTCTTGATCAATTCCGCGTACTCATCGACTGCCGCGAACGTACGCTGCATTGCGTCGGGGTGGAACTCACCGCTGGCGTCGACTCCCTGGCCGAGCCGTACGATCTCCAGCCGTCGCTCCAGATCCTTCAGACCACCCGAGCCGTCGGGTTCGGCGATCAACAGACGGATCGAATTTGTGCCGCAGTCGATGGCGGCAACACGTGTCATGAAACGTCCTCCAAGCATGGGCGAGCCCAGAACGCGCCCACGGCACGCAGTGCCTCGTCACCGAGCGGGTTGACTCCGGGTCCGGCGGCGAGCGCGTGGGCCACCAGCGCATGCAGACACTTGACACGATTTGGCATCCCTCCTGCGCTGACACGCGCGATCTCCGGCACCGAATCGAGCCGTTCCCGGTCGGCCAGATACCGTTCGTGCGCCCGGCGATAAGCCAGCGCAAGATCATGATCACTGCTCAGCCGTTGATTCATCTCAGCCATTAGCCCCTGCCCCTCCAGCGAGGAGCACTCTGCAATTGCTCGCGGGCAGGTGAGGTAGTACGTCGTGGGGAAGGGTGTGCCGTCGGCCAACCGGGGTCGGGTTACCACGACAGCGGGTTTCCCACACGGGCAGCGGTACGCGACGCCGACCATTCCCCGCGGAGGTCGCTGCAGCTGGGCAGTGACTGTCGACTCATCGGCAGAGGTCACGGGCTCGAACACAGCCCTATCCTC
>DASUYM010000270.1:0-3853 GCA_036377435.1 Propionibacteriaceae bacterium | reverse complement strand
CGGCTGCCGGACTTGGCCAGGCCACGGCTAACCAGGTAACCGATCGTCAACAAGGTGACCAGAAACCAGCCCTGGTAAGCGCTGAACCCTTGACCGTCCTCGTTGACGTCGACCACCAAAGAGGCGATCAGGACACCGAAGACTGACAGTACGTAGACGATCAATTCGGTGGTTTTGAACGAGGGCTTGGTCTCCCTGGTGAGACGGCGGTCGCCATCTCGGGATGCGACAGCGCGGCTGTCGCTGATCACGGGACTATGGTCGGTGGTGCTGGTGGTCATACTTCTCCTCATGGAGGTTGTCATTGGGTCGGACGCTTCGGCGCGTCCTGGGGATTCCAACTAAATTGGCTCGGACACTTCTGCGCGTCCTGCAGGTACAACTGATTAATACCCGGCTTATTCCGAATACCGCCCTTTTTGCTCTTTTTCCTGGTGTGCTGTGTGATGTGCGTCGCATTATGCTGGCGCAAGCATGGTGAAGAGGCCGTGGTGTTCGGGGGTGGGTGTGACCACCTGGCCGGGAAGCTGCGCGGTCGAGTGCTGAGCGTTGGTTGGCTGTCTAGGCCTCAGCCCTGGACCTCCTTTTCCTCCTCCTGATGGTCGAACTGGGCTTATCGATCTGCTGTTCTGCAGGCGGGCGGGCTTCAAGTCGGGCGTCGCTTTCTCTGGAGAGGGCCCCCCAAAAGTGGAACATTGCCGACCCCCGCTTGCCAGAGGAGTTGCAAAAAGCTCGGACTGCCAGTTCTCTAAGGTGGAGAAAGAATTGCGGGAAGGAGTCGGACCACGTGAATGGCTCCGCGTGTTCCGGCGTCGCTGGCGCACTGGTCATTCGGCAGACGAATTGTGCGGTCCACGACCAATATAAGGAAGACCGGTCCCCAACCGAACGAGCCGGCCTTGGTGAATTTCGGCTTGCTCTTGGCGTGGATTGGACATTCTTTAACCGCCGGCCACGCCTTCCGGCTGCTCGCCCCGCCCAGCCAGACCACCAACCGCAAGCTGCGCGACATCGCCGAGGAGCTTACCCAGACCCGCGCCCTGCCGGTCCAACCTGCCACAGCAGACAGGGCCAGCATCCGCTAGATGCCACCCGGTGTTGGTAGAGGGTCCGCATTTCGGCATTGCCGCGGTGTTGAGGATGGATCGACGTGAAACAACTGACCGGGAGCTACTTCCTACAGGGACGTGGGTTGACCCTTCCGGTGCCCGCGCGCTCGGCGAGAGGCGGCGTAGGAGAACCTGCGTAGTTGAGCAGTCCAGTGGTAGGTCTCCAGGCCTGGCACGACGTTCAGGACCGGGTCAAGAGATGACCACGGTACGTCGTCTGCGTTACTTCCAGTGTCCCGAAAGACAGCCACGGTCCCGTCGGCCTGGCGTAGGCCAGCTCGTACTGTCGGGGACTGCCCGCGGTCGGAATCGCTGCCAGCAGGAGCGGGCCAGCCAGGCTCCTGAAAGGAAACAGCGATGTGTAGGCGCGCGGACCATGCCGGCGTGCCGGCAACAACACATATCGGCCGATGTGTCCTGTTCCGGTCGTCGCCAAAAGCACATCACCGAACTGGCCGGGTTTCGTAAGGATCCGCAGTGCCAGCCCCAGGATGTCTGGGCGGGGAGCAGGCAAACCCAGGGATCGGGAGAAGCGCACCACGACGTGGTCGGTGCCTGCCTCATCAAGCCAGGCAACACCAGTCCTCCCGACGGCGCCGTGTCGACCGATCAGCCCCTGAAGGACCTCACCTCGCGGATGCAGCGCCTTCCTGCCGCGAGCCTTGCCGAGCAGGAAGAACGCTCCCCCCAAAACCCTGCCGACCAACGTCGCCAGCATCTCTCCGAGGCACCTGAGCGGGTTCGTCACGTCACAGCTTCTTCGAGGGGCCGGGCCTTGTGGAAGCCGGCCGGTGTGCCAGGAGGTATTGAGGGAGTGTCGCCCTTCACTGGCTGCTTCCCGCCGCACCCACATCCTGCCCGAAGGTGAAACATCAGACCCAACAGCCCGGGATGGGTTAATTTTGCCCTGATCCGCTAGGCCTCGCACTACGACACCGATCATGACGTTTCGGGTAGCTGGATGGTGCCGATGGTCGGTGTGATTGTCCTGGCATTGGGACTTCTGGGGGTGTTCCACTCCATCCACAAAGGCAACACCTCGGCCGTGCGGTCGCGGTCGGAGGGTTCTTGGTGATGGGGTAGGGATGATCTTCTTGTGGCTGCGCGCCGCCAGGCAGGATCAGCCCGGCGTCAAGCCTGCCAGACCCATGCGGTCACCACCGCCGTGGCGCAGTTCGGCTGGTCACGTTGGTGCTCGGGGCACCATCGGAGTGTTCTTGTTAGCGCCGTGGTGCTCACGCTGATCGAGATGGTTGCCGTCCGCCAACTCCTCGGCCGAGCGCGGTGACTGGTGTCTCCGGCGCCCTTGACTCGATCCGAGTTGTTAGGCGGTATCCCTAACTAGCGGGTAGGATTTCCTTCTAGCTGACGCACAGCCGACCTGGAACGTGTTCGCCGCTCCGCCAGACCGCGGACACGGGTGAGCAGCACCACAGCCAGGGTTATTGGGTCGTACTGCCTTCTCGGATACGCGCTTATGACCTCATTCCCGGCGTCGCCTGAACCCCCTCCTAATCGGCTGCGGGCGGACCAGGTGTCCGGCCTGCGCCACGTCTTGACCGACTCATCGGCTCCGTCCGAGGCAGCCGCCCGGCCGCTCTGGCAGATGCCACCGACTGCCGTAGCGTGCGATCTGGCCTACACGAGGGCTCTAGTCGCTGCCTGCCAGCGGATGTGGTCTGCACCAGACGTCGCCACACTGTGGCGCGCAATCGCCGACGAAGCACTGACGCTCATCGCCGCCGACGGGGCAGCGGTCTTCACCAATACCGAGGGCCTCTGGCAAACCCTGGCCGCACGCCGGAGGGACGCGGCGCCCAATGATTCAGCGGCAGCTGCGGTGGTAGAGATGCTCTTCCGGCGGGGTCTACTTCAGCAACCAATTTCGATCGACGATCCGGCGGAAGACGCCTCAGGGAACGGGCTAGGCAGACGCGCGTTACTGGTGGCGCGGATTGAGGGTTCGCCTTGGCAGCCGGTCTGGCTGGTGTGGTATGCCACGCACCCTGCGACCCTCTCGCGGTATGCGGACGTGGCCGACACATTCGCCCACCACGCCGGCCTGGCGTTAGAAGCCGTTACCGAACGTGACAACTTGAATCGAGCAGTGGCGGCACGGCATCGGGTCGGACTGGCCCAAGGAATCTTGATGGCCCGCCGTCGGCTTACGGCCGACCAGGCCTTCACTCTGCTGCAACGCCACTCCCAGAACACCAACGTGAAGCTACGAACCATTGCTCAGACGGTCATCCAGACCGGCGATCTGCCGGTCGGTGCGGCGAGTGGGGCCGGATGACCTTACGTTCAGGAGTCTTGCCGTGACGTCTGTTGAATATCGCAGCGACAGCCGGCGCTGCGCGGTCATCTATAACCCGACCAAGGTCAGCGACAAGTTCCGCGTCCTAGTGGAGGACAACCTCCAGCGAAACGGCTGGAGCAACACGCTGTGGCTTGAGACCTCGGCCGAGGATCCGGGCCGGGCGATGACCAGGCAGGCCGTCGCGGAGCAAGTTGACCTTGTCATTGCTGCTGGCGGGGACGGCACGATCCGCTACGTCGCCGACGGTCTGGCCCACACTGGGGATTCCGATGGGGCTGGTACCGGCCGGCACCGGCAACCTGCTGGCTCGCAACCTGGATCTTCCACTTGAGGAAGTAGAGGCAATCGAGGTCGCACTTGGCGGCCAGGTACGCCGGGTGGATCTGGTGAGGATCACTGTCGATGACCGTGCGCCGGAGCATTT
>DASUYM010000269.1:0-25654 GCA_036377435.1 Propionibacteriaceae bacterium | reverse complement strand
CTCTGATGGGGAGGCCGGCGTGGCCTGTGCGAATAACGAGCTGATCGTGACACTGGGATACATACGCTTGGAGTTCGGCAGGATCTAATCCGCAGGATGACAGGCGGCCTCCGGTGCCCAGAATTTTTTTTGAACACCAATACGCACGCGGCGCACGCGCACGGGCACGCACGAGGCCTTAGTGAGCACGCCCCAGCGGTCGCGGGCAGTTTAGGCGTACGGCGCTATGCACTCGCATAACGCTGCCGACCAGTCACACCTCCGCCGACCCAGTGCCCGATGTCGAAGATAAAGCCGAGGACCACAAAGATCCATCCCCAACCGGCCAGTCCGCCGGTAACCGGGTTGTAGGCAAGGACGTAGAACAGGGTCGCATAGGGAAAGACGATCAGCCCGAGGAGCGGGATGAGGAAGCCGTTGAATGCACGGTCCACCAAGTTCGTGAAAATCCAGACCAGCACGAGAGCCACTCTTGGCGCAAACCCGGCAAGCAGTGCGAGCAGACACCCCATCCGCCGACCTTTCCTCCGGCCCACGGTGTGAGCCTCTCGACACGACATTATGGAAGCGCTCGCGCCGGCCAGACTCACCCACCGCGGGTGAACGTCCCTGTCAGACCTCCGGTGCTAAATATTTTCTCACCGCCACGGCAAGCAGTGCGAGCAGACACCCCATCCGCCGACCTTTCGTCCCGGCGCGGACGCGGAGCCCAGAATTTTTTCGCGGGGGTCAGCAACACCAATACGCACGCGGCGCACGCGCACGGGCACGCACGAGAGCCATCAGTCCGTCGACCGGCACCCCGCATGGACCATGGGACCATGAGGTACTACCACGCCACCGGCGCCGCACAGGCAATCCTCGCGGATGGGTTCCGGGATTGGTCCGGGAGCTACGACCTGGCTGATGCTGAGGGAACTCCCCTGATTCTTACTGGTGTCTTCATCAGCGACCGACCATTGAGTGCGAACGCCGGAGCGCCTCCGAATTGGGGTCGAGAGCCTGGTCATGGTGTGTTCGTGGTGACAATCCCCGATGATGTTGACTTCGACGACTACGAGCTGATTGAGGAAGGCAAGGGATATCGCGAGTGGTGCGTACCGTCGGAGCTTTTGAACCAGTTCCCCCGTAGGCTGCTGACCGACAAGGAGAGCTAGCTAAGTCGAACTAAGACCTATCCAGGCCCCATTCCCCGCTACTCGCTGGCGGCGCCACTAGGAGACAGACGGGCCTCGTGCGTGTGTGTTGGCGTATCGGTGTTGCTGACCAGGGATCACCCTCCCTCACCGCAACTCGATCCCGTTCTTCCGGTTGAACTTCCGGGCCGCGAACCAGGCGTGGACCATCGCGCCGACCCAGACCAGTAGCAGGAAGATCAGGTAGAACCGAGCCGACTGGATCAGCCCGGCGAAGGGGGAGACCGCCGGGTCCTCGTCCAGTGGAACATCCCCCGGTGGGATGCCCTCCGGTGGCACACCGTCCAGTGGTGCGCCCTGGCCGAGGCTGGTCAGGCCTGGGATGAGGAAGCTGAACAAGATCAGCCAGAAGGGGATCGTCCAGGCGACCACGAAGATCACCCCCAGCACGACCGCGTTCGCGTAGAGCTGGCCGAAGCCCGGGATGATCATGGAAGCGCCGACGGCGATCCCCGGGGTCTTGGCCACCACGGTCCGTGTCGTCGCTGGCTTTTGCTCCGCCACGTCGATGGTCTCTGTCGGCGTTGTCGTCGAAGTCACGGGCGGGAATAATACCGGGTCCCTATTTCTTCCGCGGCCAAGATCGGCTTTCGGCTTTCGCGGGAACCCACGGCCCCCGGTGCCCAGAATTTTCTGGGGTCAGGGCCCGCGAGCACGCCGCCGGTCATTCACCGTGCCGGTAGCTAGACCGGGAGCTGGCGCCCGGAGTAGTCCTTCGGGAGCTCGATCAGGCATGTGACGCTGCGCTCGCCGGTCGCCCACAAGAACCTGGTCGGGAACAGGTAGTACGCGTCGGTCCCGGCCGGAAGCTCGGCGTCGTCCGTGAGCATCGAGTCGAGCTTGTCGTTGCACAGCTCGTTGGCCTGGTTCTCGACCTCGGTGTCGCCCGGGTACTTCGAGCCGGGCAGGGTCAGCACGGCGTACACCTCCTCGCGGTGTGGCTGGGCGCAGTCGATGACCGGTACGTCCCCCACCCAGCCTTCCGGGATGGGCGCCGTGCAGTCACCGACCTTCAGGGTGGCCACGTTTTGCTTCACGGCGCGGGGCGGGGTCGGCTCGTTGTCCTGCGCGTCGGCGACAATCCCGATGGTCAGCAGTGACACCGTCCACAACGCGCCCAGCACGATGCCGACGATCGCCATCCACCGGCCCTTGCCGCCCTCGCGCCCGATCTGAACCAGCGCTCCGATGCCCAACCCGACCGCGATCAGGCTGCCCGGCAGGATGCCGAGCACGAACGAGGCGACGGCCAGCCCGTTCCAGGATTGGTTCTGCGACTTATCCCAGGTCGGCGGAGGCGGCGTGTAGCTCGGCCACTGCGGAGGCTGGTTCTGCGTCGGAGGCACGTCGCCGTACGGCGTGGTCCAGTGGTCGGGCGGGAGCAGCGCGTTACTCCTTGACGTTGCGCAGGGAAATCCTGCTGTCCTCGGGATGGGCCGGGTCATCGGCCAGGCAGTGACCTCGCGGTTACCCTGCCGCCACTGCGAGGGATCCGGCGTCACGTAATCGTAGTTGTACGCCGAGGAGTCCCAGTCGATGCCGACATAGCGGGCGAAGTACTTCTCGCAGCGGGCGTCGCTGGCTTTCTCGACCGCCTTGTCGCCCGGATAGCGACTGCCGCCCCGAAGATTGAACGTGCCCGTGACCTCGGCCTGGTGCCGGGAGCGGCAGTCGACCCGGGTGACCGTGTAGGTGTACTTCTCGCTCATACCCTTCAGGCAGTACCCGGTCTTCAGCTGGTCCCAGTACACCTTCTTCGCCTTGCGCAGCGGCCCGTGCGGCTGATCCCCCGGGATCTTCTTCTTCGGGGGAGCGACCGGCGCCGGCGACACGGTGGCCGGGACGGTGGTCGGGGCCACGATGCCGCTGGGTGCGGGCGCCGCAGTCTGGTCCGTGGAGGAGGTGACCGAAAGCCCGACCATCACGCCTACGACGGTTCCGACTATTGCCCACAGGCCGATAAGCACGAAGCTGATCACGGCCAGGGTGCGACCGCGGCGCTGGTGATTCTTCGTGCGGATGACACCCCAGATGCCCAGCGGTACCGAGACGAGTCCGAGACCGGGCACGCCCGTGATCAGCGCGAACAGCGAGACCGTGTCCAGCGGTGGTTTCGCCAGCCGGACCCCGTCGTCGGACGGGATCTGCTCGGTCGGCGCCAGCGGCGGAAATGCCTGGGCCGGTGCCGGGTTTACCGGCTCGTCAGGTTGGTGCGGGAATTCGGTGTTCATGACTGCCCCCCGGTGACGCCCCTAGCCGCGCCGCCCAGCCACAGCGCCAGCCATACGCCGCGGACTCGGCCGCGCACCTTCAAGGTGTCGGGGCCGGGCAGCTGGTGGGCAGGAGCAGGGGTAGTTGGGACATTGGTTCTCCGAGTACCAGTGAGGCTTCGCCTCTGACCGCCGAGCCCAGGGCTGGCGTGGTCGGAAGAGTGCGGGTCAACTGGGGCTATGGCAACTTCGACCGTGAATGATCTGCTTGAGGGGCATGTCGGGTTGGACATCGAGTCGTTGGATCGGGTGTATCTCAACGGCTACGTGCCAAATTTGCAGGTTGGTGGTCAGGTGGCTTCGTTCATGAGGCAGCATCTGGGATATCCGATCCCGTCCCCGGCGATCATGGAGAAGATCGGCACATCGTTCCGCCGGGCTGTGCGTGCCTTCGCCGCGGCGCAGCAGGTGCCGATGGTGGCGTTCGGCAAGACCGATCGCAAGCAAGAGGTGATGCGTGCTCACCTGCGGCGGCAGGCCGGAACGGGCCAGTCGCGTGTCGTGGCGATCGGTGTGGCCCAGGAGTATCAGAACGTGTTCGGGGCCTGCCAGCGTGAGGACCGGGGCCGCACTGGACATCAGGTGTGGTTCTCCTTCGGCAAGGCCGATCGGCGAGTGACCTGCTTTTACTTTTACCTCTGGGACGTCGATTTCGGGCCGGCGTTCATCAAGGTGTGCGCCTATTTCCCTTACCCGGTCAAGGTCTGGCTCAATGGCCACGAGTGGGCCAAGCGGCAAGCCGCCCATGCTGGGATCGGGTTCACCGAGTTGTCCAACGGGTTCGCCAGTTGCGACGACCCTGCCGGTTTGCAGGCGATCTGTGACCGGCTGGGCCCGGACACCATCGAGGTGTTCTTCGAACGGTGGATGAGCATCCTGCCGCTACCGCTGACCCCGGCCGACCGGGCGGCCGGCTATTGGTGGGAGCTGTCGATGCGGCAGGTCGAAACCTCCCGCACCCTCTGGTCTTCGACACCCCCCGGCATGCCCGCGGCTTCTTCGAAGCACTGGTGGCTGACAACCTCGATATCGGCCGTCCCAACTCCGTCGAGCTCATCTTCCATGGACCCCGGGGCCGCGGACGCCCTCCGCAGCTGGACTGCACCGCCAAAACTAGTGTGATCACCCGGGATACCGAGGTCACCGTCAACGCGTTCTACAAGCACTCCAGGATCAAGCAATACCTCAAGAACGGCCGGGCGCTGCGGATCGAAACCGTGATCAATTCACCTGACGACTTGGGATGCAAACGGCGACTGCGGCATCTTGATCAGCTGCAGGCCAAGGCCCGTGCAGTCAACGCTCGCCTGCTCGATACTGAACGTGTCGGGCAGGGTTGTGTCCTTGCGAGCCCAGCCTTTGAGCGGGCCGCACAGCCCACCCTCACCGAGGACGGCCGGAGGTCGCCCGCACTACGGTTCGGAGATCCTCGGGTCATGGCCCTGCTCGGCGCCTTGTGTATCGGTTTGAACGCGATCGGGTTCACTAATCGGAGCCTGCGTGCCCAGGTGAGCCACCTGCTGGGCATCGCCTACACCGTCAACCAGATGAGCTACGACCTGGCTCGGCTCCGTAGCAAAGCGCTGATCGAGCGACGACCTCACACCAACACCTACCAGTTGACCCCGGACGGTCAACGCATCGCGATCTTCTACACCAAGGTCCACGACCGACTACTGCGTCCCCTCATCGCAGCCGACGCCCCGCCCGCACCGGCCGAACTCCGACGCGCCCTCCGCGTCGTCGATCGCCACCTGCACGACTACGTTGAACACGCCCGACTCGGCAAGGCTGCCTGAAACTCATGACAATCGCACGAGTCCTAGCGACCAAAGGATCGCTAGGGTGCTGGCATGACTTACGTCGCACCGCCCGTGCCGACCCAGCGTTCCTTCGTGCTGATCAAGCCGGACGCTGTCCGCCGCGGACTTGCCGGGGCCATCATCAGCCGGTTTGAATCCAAGGGCCTGTCGATCCTGGCAATGGAGCTGCGTCAGATGACCGGTGAGCTGGCCGACCAGCTCTACGCGGAGCATGTCGAGCGGCCGTTCTACCCGCCGCTGCGGCTGTTCGTGACGTCCGGTCCGTCAGTAGCGATGGTCGTTGAAGGCGACGAGGCCATTGATGTCGTCCGCACGATCAACGGCGCTACCGACGGACGGAAGGCCGCCCCCGGCACCATCCGCGGCGACTTCGCCCTCTCCAATCGGGAGAACCTAGTGCACGGCTCCGACTCCTTGGAGTCGGCTAAGCGGGAGATCGCACTCTGGTTTCCTGATCTGGCCTGACTCGCAGCTGTGTTCTTTGTGTGCTGCTCGCGCATCGCGCTCTGAGCCGCCTACTTCGTCGTCGTTCGCCGACGAAAGACGTGCCGGCTCACTCCTGTGCACATTGCTCGCTCTGCTCGCTGAGGCTGGCACCCGTGAGCCGCTGCCTCCTCACTCGCTCGCAGCCGAAAGGCGTGTCTGCTCGCTCACTCGTCCAGGACAGCGGCGCGCCAGCCTGGCTCAGCACGGCGGCGCGCGATGCCGACGCTCGCAGCACGTCACATAGTCGCCATTACGCTGGGAGCGTCATGACGACCATCACGACAGGCCCCACTTCGGTATTCCCACGCCTTGAACCGCTGCTCGCGCGGGTCAGCAAGCCCATCCAATACGTGGGTGGGGAACTCAACAGCGTGACGAAGGACTGGGAGTCGGTTGAGGTTCGCTGGTGCCTCAGCTATCCGGATGCGTACGAGGTGGGCTTGCCCAATCAGGGCATCGCGATCTTGTACGAGATCCTCAACGAGCAGGACTGGATCCTCGCCGAGCGGACGTACGCGGTATGGGCTGACATGGAAGCTCTGATGCGCGAGCACGGCGTGCCGCAGTTCACGCTGGACTCGCACCGCCCGGTGGGAGAGTTCGACGTTTTCGGGCTGAGCTTCGCCACCGAGCTCGGCTACACCAACATGCTCACCGAGCTCGATCTGGCAGGAATCCCGATCCACGCTCAACACCGCCGGGACCAAGACCCCATCGTCCTAGCAGGTGGGCATGCGGCATTTAACCCCGAACCGATCGCAGACTTCCTCGATGCTGCGGTGCTGGGCGACGGCGAGGAGATCGCACTGACGATCTCGGAAGTCATCCAGGAATGGAAGGCCGAGGGTCGGCCGGGCGGCCGGGACGGGCTGTTGCTGCGACTGGCGGCGGGCGGCGGGGTTTATGTCCCGAAGTTCTATGACGTCGACTACCTGCCCGATGGCCGGATCCACAGGGTGGCACCGAATCGGCCAGGCGTACCGTTCCGGGTCGCCAAGCACACGCTGATGGACCTGGACAACTGGCCGTACCCCAAGGAACCGCTGGTGCCGCTGGCAGAGACGGTGCATGAGCGCTATGCCGTTGAAATCTTCCGCGGCTGCACACGTGGCTGTCGCTTCTGCCAGGCGGGAATGATCACCCGGCCGGTCCGCGAGCGCAGCATCGACGTCATCGGTGCCATGGTGCAGCGGGGCATCGAGGCGACTGGGCTGGAGGAAGTCGGGCTGTTGAGCCTGTCGAGCAGTGATCATTCCGAGATTGCTGACATAACTCGGCAGCTCGCCGATCGCTATGAGGGCAGCAACGTTTCGCTCTCCCTGCCCAGCACTCGAGTGGACGCGTTCAACGTCGACCTCGCCAATGAGCTGTCCCGCAACGGCCGACGCTCCGGGCTGACCTTCGCCCCCGAGGGCGGCACCGAGCGGCTGCGCAAGGTGATCAACAAGATGGTCACCGAGGATGATCTGATCCGGACGGTCGCTACGGCGTACTCGGAGGGTTGGCGGCAGGTCAAGCTGTATTTCATGTGCGGGCTGCCGACCGAGACGGACGAGGATGTGCTGGCGATCGGGGATCTCGCCAAGCGGGTGATCGCCACAGGTCGAGAGGTCAGCGGGCGGCGGGATATCCGCTGCACAGTGAGCATCGGCGGCTTCGTGCCCAAGCCCCATACGCCATTCCAGTGGGCTGCGCAGTGTGATCATGAAACCGTGGACGCCAGACTGTCCAAGCTGCGCGACGCGATCCGCCGTGATCGGGAGTACGGCCGGGCCATCGGGTTTCGCTACCACGATGGGAAACCAGGCATCATCGAAGGATTGTTAAGTCGCGGGGATCGACGCGTCGCCGCGATCATCGAGGCCGCTTGGCGGGACGGCGCCAGGTTCGACGGCTGGAGCGAGCACTTCTGCTACGAGCGCTGGGCATCTTGTGCCGAGCGTTGCCTGGAGGGCAGCGGGGTGGACCTCAACTGGTACACCACGCGGGAGCGCAACTACGCCGAGGTACTGCCATGGGATCACCTGGATGCCGGACTGGATCGCGAGTGGCTTTGGGAGGACTGGCAGGATGCCTTGGATGAGGTTGAGGTCGACGATTGCCGGTGGACCCCCTGCTTCGATTGCGGGGTCTGTCCACAGCTGGACACCGCCATTCAAATCGGCCCGACTGGTCGCAAGCTCCTTCCGTTAACGCCCGTCGCCGATCTATCTACGGCTACCTGAATTGACCTGTCAGATCCCAGTTGACCTATGGCTCACCTGGGATCTGACAAGTCGGCGGTTAGGCTCAATTTCGTGCCGCCGACGCCTCGCACCCAACCCGAGCAGCACTCGCCGCCGGTGCAGTGGCTCCGGATCAGGTACGCCAAGCGCGGCCGTGCCCGCTTCACCAGCCACCGGGATTTCGGGCGGGCGTTCGAGCGGGCACTGCGTCGGGCCGCGGTGCCTATGGCGTACTCCTCCGGCTTTTCGCCGCACCCGCGAATCTCATATCCGAACGCCTCTCCTACCGGGGCGGCAACCGAAGCCGAGTATCTGGAGATCGGGCTGGCAGCAGCATGCGACCCGGACAAAGTGCGAGTCGCCCTCGACGCAGCCCTACCACCCGGCCTCGATGTGATCGAGGTTGCCGTGGCGCGGCCCGGAACGTTGGCGGAGGAGCTGACCGGGTCACGTTGGCGGGTGAATCTGGCAGGCCTGTCCACGGCAATGCTGCAGACCGCCCGCGATGCCTTCCTGGCCAAGGACGTGGTGCTGGTGCAGCGGATGACCAAGAACGGGATGAGGGAGTTCGACGCGCGTGCAGCTGTGGTCACCTTCGAGGTTGAGGAAGGACGGGTGACCGTGACCCTCGCTCATCAGATACCTCTGGTCCGACCCGACGACGTGCTGGCCGGACTGCAGGTGGCGAGCCCCGAGTTTGCTCCGATTGAACCGCCGGTCCTGACGCGCCTCGCCCAGGGTCGGCTCGACCCCGATTCCGGAGCCATCACTGAGCCGGGTTTCTAGTGTCGCAACACCTGGTAGTCCCCGGTGGCGCGTTACGACGCGCTAGCGAGCTGCGACGTGTGTGATACTGGAGATGGCTCGGACGCGTAGTGCGTCCAGCCTCGATGGCAGATATTGCGCGGCGTCACACGTCGCGACAGCAGGTGGACCTGATCCTCCACCGCGACGAGCGGGCTCCGAATGGAGCATCTACCGCTTGACCGCGGGACGGTCGGATCCACCACATCGGTTCCGTAAGCTTCCGCAGCACGGCCGTGCGCCAGTGCCGCGAAACGAGAAAGTGCGCATATGCGCCCAAGAGGAGTCTGATGCTCGACCCCCACGAGCCCGACACACGTACCCACGACACGACCGAACAACCAGCTCCGCCCCCTCCGCGCCGGCGGCGGGCGGCGAGCCGACCAGCCGGCCCGCCATCCACAGCGCCGAACGCACCCGAGATCGAGCGGCCCGACGGGTCGCCGGAGCCGGCGAGCGAAGCCTCCGCCGCGGCGGAGATTACGCCTCCGGCCGAGAAGACCGCGAAGAAGTCCGCGGCGAAGCGCACCGCTAAGAAACGCCCTGCGCAGACTTCTCCGAGCGATGGTGAGGTCGCCAAAACCCCGCGTAGGAGAACGGCCAAGAAGGCCGTGGCCATGGCTACCGAAGCTCCGTCCGACGAGGTTCGCGTACTCTCCGCGGAGCCGGAGGAGGCTGCAGCAACACTCGAGGACGCGCTGCCTGCCGAGATCGGCGTGGTCGCCGATGTCGTTTTCGAGAAGGAGCCGATCGGAGCAGCGGCGCCAGAGGAGCCTGTGCTCGAGGAGCCCGCGCCTGAGGCAGCTGCGCCGCCGGAGCAATCTGAGCCCGTAGAACTTGCGCCCGAGACACTTGAGTCCCCAGAACCTGCGCCCGAGGAGGTCGCGCCGCAGGAGGAGGGCTTGGTTGAAGCAGCCGAGGAGACGGCCGAGACTGGCGAGGGCCGCAGGCGTCGTCGTCGCCGCGGGGGCCGTCGTCGGCGGCGCACCACTGACGATGAGGCCGAGTCAGCGGAGGCAGAGCCGCCGGAGGAGGACGAAACCGGGGAGACAAATGGCGGCGCGGACGCCGCCACTGAAAGCCAGCGCCGGCGTCGTCGCCGTCGCCGCCGCCGGGGAGAAGAGGCCGCTCCGGCTCCAGACGACCCGACGGACACCCTTGTCCGGGTACGCGAGCCTCGCAGGCAAGACGTCAACGATGAAGTCACCGGCATCGACGGGTCGACTCGGATGGAGGCCAAGCGGCAGCGCCGACGCGAAGGTCGGGAGGCCGGTCGGCGTCGCGCGCCTGTGCTGAGCGAGGCAGAGTTCCTCGCCAGGCGCGAATCGGTGACGCGCAAGATGATCATCAGGCAACGCGACGATCTTGCACAGATCGCGGTACTCGAGGACGACATCCTGGTCGAGCACTACGTCGACCGCGATTCTCATGGTTCCTTGATCGGCAACGTGTACCTCGGTCGCGTCCAAAACGTGCTGCCGTCCATGGAGGCTGCCTTCGTGGACATCGGCCGTGGTCGCAATGGAGTGATCTACGCGGGAGAGGTCGACTGGGACTACTTCGGCGCCGAAGGCCAGAATCGCAAAGTCGAAAAGGTGCTCAAGCCGGGACAGACAATCTTGGTTCAGGTGTCCAAAGATCCGATCGGTGCCAAGGGCGCGCGGCTGACCAACCACGTCTCGATTCCCGGCCGATACATCGTCTATGCGCCAGGCGGTCATCTGTCCGGAATCTCTCGCAAGCTGCCCGAAATCGAACGCCGGCGGCTCAAAGAGATCTTGTCGGACCTGGTCGGTGAGTCCGCAAGCGTGATCGTCCGCACGGCTGCTGAGGGAGCAAGCGAAGAAGAGCTGGTGCGTGATGTCAACCGGCTGAAAGCGCAGTGGGAGGACATCGAGCGGAAGGTTGCCACCGGCAATGCGCCGCAACAGCTCTACGCCGAACCCGACCTCACCGTACGCATTGTCCGAGATCTTTTCACCGAAGACTTCTCAGAGTTGATCATCTCTGGCAACGGCCGGATGACCGATGCGTACGACGCGGTCGAGGCATACGTCTCACATGTCGCACCGCACCTCAAGGATCGGATGCGTCGTTGGGAGAGAGATCATGATCTTTTCGCTGAGTACCGACTGGACGAGCAGATTGCGAAAGGCCTGGAGCGCAAGGTATTCCTGCCTTCGGGTGGGTCGTTGATCATCGAGCGAACCGAGGCGATGACGGTGATCGACGTGAACACCGGGAAGTTCACCGGCACCGGCGGCAACCTCGAGGCCACAGTCACCAGCAACAACCTGGAGGCAGCTGAAGAAATTGTGCGGCAGCTGCGACTCCGCGACATCGGCGGCATCATTGTGATCGACTTCATCGACATGGTGCTGCCCGGCAACCGGGAGCTCCTGCTGCGCCGGCTTGTCGAGTGTCTGGGACGGGACAGGACACGGCACCAGGTCGCCGAGATCACCAGCCTGGGTCTGGTCCAGATGACCCGCAAGCGGATCGGCACCGGACTGCTGGAAGCGTTCACCACTGAGTGCCCGCACTGCCACGGCCGCGGCTATGAGCTGCACGACATGCCAGTCGAGTCGCATCGACATGCCGACGGAGGAGCGCGAGACTCTCGTCCGCGCGACCGTCGGAGCAACGCCCAACCTGGCGCGGGAAAGGCGGCGGACAACGCGACATCGGCAGACACGCCCGAGAGCAGCAGCGAACCAGCACTTGAGGAGCGCCCTGCTCGTGGCCGGCGGAGCAATCGCAACCGGCGCGATGCCACAGGGGAGGAACAGAATGCATCCGAGCCGCAGATCGAGCCGGTGGTGTTGAGCTGATCAACAATGTAACGTCCGCCCAGCCGTCACCTCTCGTCGTTGCGATTGTGGGGGCCGGGCCAGCAGGGATCTATGCCGCGGAGGCTCTCAGCCAGCAGACCGATGTCGCGGTGGAGATCGCAGTCATTGACCGGCTTCCAGTGCCCTTCGGGTTGGTCCGCTATGGAGTGGCGCCAGACCATCACTCCATCCGCTCGATCCGCCATACCCTCGAGCGCACGCTGGAAAAGCCCTCTGTCCGGTTCTACGGCGATGTCGACATCGGCTCCGACCTCAGCATTTCCGAGCTCCGCGAGTCCGTCGACGCGGTCATCTATGCGTACGGGGCGGGCAGCGACAGACGCCTTGAGATTCCCGGGGAACACCTGTCAGGGAGCATCGCAGCCGCCGAGCTCGTGGCGTGGTACTGCGGCCATCCCGACGTACATTCCGATACCGACCAGCCCGGCATCCGTGACTATCTTGTGGCGTCCGAGATCGACGAGCTGATCCGCACGTCCCACCACGCCGTGGTGGTCGGTATCGGCAACGTCGCACTCGATGTGGCGCGCGTGTTGATCAAGACTGTCGAGGACCTCGACGACACAGATATGGCCGATGAGGTACTGGAATCACTCGCTCGCAAGAACATCACCGACGTACATGTGCTCGGTCGCCGCGGGCCGGCGTACACGGCCTTCACCACCAAAGAGCTTCGTGAGATGGGGCAGCTGGCCGATGTTGACGTGATCATCGACCCCGCAGACCTCGAGCTGGATCCGTCGAGCCAGGCGGTCGTGCAACAGAACAAGGTGGCGGCCCGCAATCTGGTGGTGCTCCAAGAGTGGGCGGCGCGACCGTTGAGTGGTGCATCCAGGCGCATCAGATTTCACTTCTGGAGTCGACCGACGATGATCATCGGGAATGATCGCGTGACCGCAGTCGAGGTCGAGCGGACCATGATCGATTCTGACGGCTTCGTGGTCGGTATTGGCGACCGTCAGACGCTTGCCGCCGATCTTGTGGTGCGTTCGGTCGGCTACCGCGGCCTGCCGCTGCCCGGTGTTCCCTTCGACGAAAGCACCGGACGTGTTCCACATTCCGAAGGCCGAGTGATTCGCGACGGCGGGTTCTCGCCGGACGAGTATGTGACTGGTTGGATCAAGCGCGGGCCGACTGGGGTGATTGGTACCAACAAGTCCGACGCTGTGGAAACGGTCACCTCACTGCTGGCCGATCTGCATGATGGTGCGGTCCGGGCCCAGGGGAGATCGGGACATCTGGACCGGCTGCTCGCGCAACGGGGCATTCGTGCCCTTGGAATGCCGGCCTGGCACCGCATAGACGCAGCGGAGGTGGAGCTGGGCGCCCGCCGTGGGCGACTGCGCACTACGCTGGCGCACCGCCACGAGCTGCTGGCGGCGGCCGAGATGGCAGCCGACGACGATGCTCACCTGACGCCTCGCTAGGCCCAAGTACTCGTGGGTTTCAAAGCGCAATCAAACCTTTCGACGCGGATTGCGGCCAGAATGGCGTTGTGACGGTAGATGAGCAGAGGCCTCGGGGATTCGGCGGCGCTAGCAGCGGGGTGTGGTGTGGCGATGCCAGTCCGGCCATGGTGGCGCGATTGGCGCGGCTCGGATTCGATTGGTTGTGCCTTGACGCTCAACATGGCTGGTATTCGCGTACCGAGATCATCCAGGTGGCGCAGAGCTTCCCGACAGCGTTCGCAGAGTTGGTGGTGCGGGTCGCCTCTTGTGAATTCACTGCCATCGGTGCCGCCCTCGATGCCGGAGCCCGGGCGGTGATCGTTCCGCAGGTCGAATCTGCGGCGGATGCGCAGCGCGCGGTAGCGGCAACCTTCTACCCCCAGATCGGTGGGCGCAGTTGGGGTCCGCTGGGCCGCATGTGGGACGGTCCGACTCTGACGGTCGAGGAGGCAAACCGCAGTACGACCTGTGCAGTGATGATTGAGTCGGCCCAGGCTCTTTCGCAGGTCGAAGCGATCGCCGCGGTTGATGGGGTCGGTCAACTGTTTGTCGGGCCCTACGACCTCTCGCTCTCCCTAGGGACCACCGTTGAGGCGCTGCTCGATGACGACTCGGAGGCAAGCCCTCTTACGCGGATAGTGCAAATCGCGGCGGCGTACGGTCGCACGGTGGGGGCCTTCGCCGGAACCCCTGACCTCGCCGATCGCTTCCGAGAACGCGGCATCTCATGCGTCGCCGTGGCCACTGATCTCTGGATCACCAGTGAGGGTGCTCGGGCAGCCCTCCGTCTGACATCGGACGCCGACTGACGAAACTCAAAGAAACCCCGGCTGTCGCCGGGGCTTCTCCGATGTTCGGTTTGAGCTTGTCTTGGTCAGGTGGCGACTTCATCGCGCGACGGTGATCGGCTCCTCGGGAAGCGCTGAGGCGGTCGCTGCGATGCGACGGGCCCGGATCACGAGCCAGAGCGCCAGCAGGAACTCGCCGAGGAACGTGAATGAGCTGATGTCGGTCCACGTGCCCTGTGACAGCACCGTGCCCAGGCTGTCGGCGACATAGCCGAGACCGGCAATGGCAAGCAGGGCGCCCAGTAGCCGCGGGACATAGCCGGACCGGTAAGCCAGGTAGCCAATGAGGATCAGGTGAAGACCGAACAGGAACAGGCCGGCGTACCAAATGTCGTTGAAGGCTGTGATGCCCAACATTGCCTGGGCGTTCATCAGGTCTGCACCGAACAGCGCACGGTTGCCGTCGTTGCTGACCAGGCGCATCACTCCGAGGAGCTGGGCGATCGCGACCATGAAGACTCCTGAGTACACGAGTCGCAATGCAGCAGCAAGCATCGAGAGGCCTTTATTGACAGGGCTAAAAACGCGGTAGAGCGCCCACGCGATCACCACATCGAGTGCGACAGCCACGACCAGGCTCGCGATTCCGAGCCGGAACAAACCCTGGGACGCGAGGATGTCCTGGGCTGTTCGTGCAGCATCCCCCTCCGTCACCAGTCCGTCGAGCGCGACGAAGTTTCCGAAGCCTGCGAGCACAGACATCAGCAGAAGTCCGACTCCGGCGGTGATGCTGGCGGTGCGCATGGACCAGTTGGAAGTCCAGCGCCTAGAGGCGGGTGATGGTGGCGCGTCGGCTCCGCGGTGCTCTACGGGAGGGTAATCGGTGCGATTCGTCATCGCGTTTCCTTTCAAAGGGGCTTACGTGTGCCGGGGGCCCCGTTGCTCCTGGGTTAGATTTGCACGTACGATGTACGCGTACGATGTAAGTTACACGTACGGTGTACGTGTGTCAAACGGGCAAGGGGATCTGTTTCCTGCTCGCAGTTGCGGAGGAGAAATATGGCCGTGGAAGCCGCCCCGAGGGCCGAGCCCAGACTTCCTTGGACTAGAGCGCAGCTGCTGCGCGCCGCCATCGACCTCGCCGACAAAGGCGGCATCGAGTCCCTCAGCATGCGCAAGCTCAGCCAAGAGCTCGGAGGCGCGCCGATGTCGCTGTACAACCACGTGTCCAACAAGGAGGACCTTCTCGACGGCATGATCGACACGATCTTCAGCGAAATCGAACTGCCAGCGGGCGAGCACTGGAAGACGACCATGCGCCAGCGGGCGATCTCGATTCGCACCGTCATGACCCGACACCGCTGGGCCATCGGACTGATGGAGTCGCGGAGGACGCCCGGCCCGGCGACGCTGCGACACCACGACGCCGTCATCGGATGCCTCCGCGATGCCGGCTTCTCGATCCAGCTGGCCGCACATGCGTTCTCAGCCCTCGACAGCTACATCTACGGATTCGCTCTGCAGGAACGGAGTCTGGCGTTCGGCACACCAGAAGAGACCTCAGAGCTCGCAAAGGCCTTCCTGCTGCAGTTCCCGACCAAGGAGTACCCGCGGCTCGCCGAGTTGACAATCGAGCACGTCCTGCAACCCGGCTACGACTACGGCGACGAATACCAGTTCGGCCTCGACCTCATCCTCGACGGCCTCGAGAAAGAGTTGATTCGCGGCCCGACCCCGGCTTGAGGCGTTCGGAATGACGTTTCGCACCGAAACACTCGGTCGACCATCACGTGCCAGTGAGCGCCGCGAGCGGAGTGCCAACGATCGCCGAGAGTCACGGCTCTGAACGATCCCGCACGCGGTTTGACCCCGTTAGCAGCGGCCGCGTACCCTGGATCCTCGGTGCGCAGGCTTCGGCGCGCACCTTGCGTGTGCCGTCAAACTCGTTGCACACCAACCTCATCAGACAGCAAGAGAGAGCAGGTCAGGCGTGTACGCGATCGTGCGGAGTGGCGGCCGCCAGCACAAGGTCGCTGTCGGCGACGTCCTCGAGATTGACCGCCTCGACGATGCGGTCGGCTCCAGCATCAGCCTGACACCGCTGCTGCTCGTCGATGGCGATGCCGTCACCTCTGATTCCTCAGCGCTCGGCACGGCATCGGTTACCGCCGAGGTGCTAGCTGAGACCAAGGGTCCCAAGATCCGCATCCTGAAGTTCAAGAACAAGACCGGTTACCGCAAGCGCCAGGGTCACCGTCAGCGGTACACCAAGGTCTTGGTCACAGAGATCAAGAGCTGAGGCCAACATGGCACACAAGAAGGGCGCGTCCTCGACCCGAAACGGTCGGGACTCCAACTCGCAGCGGCTCGGCGTGAAGCGGTTCGGCGGCCAGCTGGTGAACGCTGGCGAGATCATCGTCCGGCAGCGCGGCACCCACTTCCACCCGGGTGACGGAGTCGGCCGTGGCGGCGATGACACGTTGTTCGCCCTGGTGGCGGGGCATGTCGAGTTCGGCACTCGGCGCGGACGCCGGGTTGTCAACGTGACTCCCAGCGCGTCAGATTCCGTGCCGGCCGAGGCCACCACCTCGGCAAAGTAACCACGTACGACAAACGCCGAAAGGGTGGCCCGAGCATCTGGGCCACCCTTTCATCGTTTCTCAGCACTGAAAGGGGGTTGACCGATGGCCATCCCGACCTTCGTTGATCAGGTCACGCTGCACGTGTATGGCGGCAATGGCGGCCATGGCTGCGCCTCTATTCACCGCGAGAAGTTCAAGCCGCTCGGCGGCCCTGATGGCGGCAATGGTGGGGACGGCGGCTCGGTGATTCTTCGTGTTGATCATCGTCTGACAACTTTGGTCGATTACTACCGTGAGGCGCATCGGCGTGCGACCAACGGCGAGCCGGGTCGCGGCAATCACGCCAATGGTGCTCGGGGGGAGGACGTCATCCTTCGGGTACCCAGCGGCACTGTCGTCACCGATGCCAATAGCGGTGAGCAAATCGCTGACTTGACTGACGACGGCGCCGAGATTGTCGTCGCGCAGGGTGGCCGTGGCGGGCTCGGAAACGCGGCTCTGGCTTCCCCGAGCCGGAAGGCGCCCGGGTTCGCGTTGCTCGGCGAGCAAGGTCAGACCCGAACGATCAACCTGGAGTTGAAGGTCATCGCCGATATCGGGTTGGTAGGTTTCCCGAGCGCCGGAAAGTCCTCACTAGTCGCGGCGATCTCCCGCGCCACGCCCAAGATCGCCGACTACCCGTTCACGACCTTGGTGCCCAACCTCGGTGTCGTGGTCGCAGGTGACCTCAGCTACACGGTGGCGGACGTGCCCGGGCTGATCGAGGGCGCAAGTGAAGGACGCGGGCTCGGGTTCGACTTCCTGCGCCACATTGAACGATGTGCCGCCATCGTCCATGTGATCGACTGCGCCACGTATCTGCCGGGCCGCGATCCGCTCACAGATATCGACGTCATCGAGGCCGAGCTGAAAGCGCATGGAGGACTGGAGGACCGGCCGCGGCTGGTGGCCCTGAACAAGATCGACATCCCTGACGCCAGACAGGTCGCCGAGATGGCCTCCGGCGATTTGCACGACCGAGGGCTGCACGTGTTCCCGATTTCAACCAGAAGCGGCGAAGGCCTGCGCGAGTTGATCTTCGCAATGGCTCAGCTGGTGAAGGCTCGCCGTGATTCCGCAGCACCGCCTCCTCCCGCACGGATCATGATTCGACCGAGGCCGATCGGCGGCCAGGATGAATTCAGCATCGAGCGTGAGGGCGAGCTGTGGCGCGTTCGCGGAAACAAGCCCGAGCGGTGGGTACAGCAGACCGACTTCTCCAACGCGGAGGCCGTCGGCTATCTCGCCGACCGGCTCAACCGGATTGGGATTGAAGACCGGCTGCTCGAGCTTGGCGCGCTGCCCGGCGATGGCGTCGCGATCGGCGGCGCGGACGCTGTGATCTTTGACTTCGCTCCCCAGATCGAGATTGGTGCGGAGATCCTCAGCCGCCGCGGCGCGGACCAGCGGCTGACCGAAGAACGACCCGCCGCCCGGCGTCGGCGCGAGAAGGATCGGGCATACCACGCCGACGGAGCGGCCTTCGAGGGTGTGCCCGCAGAGGCCGACGAGGCTCCGGAGGCAGGCCCTTCGACAGGTTCAGGGAGCAGCGACGCAGGCTCGGGGCACGACAGCAATGCGTGAAGAGCTTGCAGGCGCCCGTCGGGTCGTGGTCAAGGTTGGTTCATCCTCACTGACGACCACCGAGGGAGGCATTGACCCGCAACGGATCGACCAGCTCGTCGGCGTACTCGCTCGCGCCAGGTTGGCTGGCCGCGAGATCGTCCTGGTCTCATCCGGTGCTATCGCTGCCGGGCTTTCCCCGCTCGGGCTCAAAGCACGCCCGCGCGACCTCGCCACTCAGCAAGCGGCCGCCTCAGTCGGTCAGGGTTTGCTGATGGGGTACTACACGCAGCTGTTCGACGCGTACGGGCTGGGGGTGGGCCAGGTCCTGCTTACTGCCGACGACGTGACCCGCCATTCGCACTATCGCAATGCGTACCGCACCTTCGGCCGCCTGCTGGAGCTCGGCGTGGTGCCAGTGGTCAATGAGAACGACACGGTTGCGACGCATGAGATCAGGTTCGGTGACAATGACCGCCTCGCGGCATTGGTAGCGCATTTGGTCCATGCCAACGCTCTCGTGCTGCTCAGCGACGTCGAGGCCCTCTACACCGCCAACCCTGGCAAACCAGGCGCGCGCAAGATCAACGAGGTATGGAGTGAGGCGGACCTCGCCGACGTCGACGTCGAGACCCGCGGTACCGCGATCGGCACCGGGGGAATGGTCACCAAGATCGATGCGGCGCGGATTGCGACTTCGGCCGGGATTCCGGTCGTGCTGACCACCGCCGAACAGGCGGAGGTAGCACTGGCGGGTAAGCCGGTCGGCACGCTGTTCCATCCCACGGGTCGCCGCCGACCGACCCGGCTGCTCTGGCTGCGGCATGCCAGCGACGCGCGCGGCACTCTGGTCCTGGATGCCGGGGCTGTCCGGGCGCTCACCCAGCGCAAGGCCTCGCTGCTTCCGGCCGGCATCACCGCCGTACTCGGCCAGTTCTCCTCTGGCGAGCCGGTGGAGCTGGTCGGCCCTGATGGGTTGGTTGTCGCCCGCGGTCTGGTGAACTACGACTCCGACGAGCTGCCGGCTTTGCTGGGCCGCAGCACTCGCGATCTTGCCGCCGAGCTGGGTGCCGGGTACGACCGTACGGTGGTGCATCGCGACGCGCTCGTCGTTATTGAGAACGCCGAGACCAGCGCTTGAACGCTGCGTAGTGCGCTCAAAAAGAATCTGTCAGTGCGGTGCGGCAGGATGGTCTGCATCATGACGACGCTCTTCTTTGATCAGTTCGATAGCCAGGTAGGTGTGATTGGCATCCTCGCCGGGCCCGCTGGCGTACGCGAGGTTGGCTGGCGGCTGCGACCCGAAGGTGCATCGATCGAGCCTGACGAGACAGTGCAGATGGCGTTAGGTCAGCTGCGTGAGTACTTCGCGGGACAGCGGCGAGACTTCACGCTGCCGTTGGATCTGCCTGCGATGGAGCCGGTGAGCGAGGCGGTACTTCGGGCCCTCAGAACGGTCCGTTACGGAGAGACGATCACCTACGGCGAACTTGCCAAGCTGAGCGGCACGGGAGTGCCAGCGCGTGCCATCGGGGAGATCATGGCGGCCAACCCAGTGCCCATCATCATCCCGTGTCATCGGGTGGTGGCCAGCGATGGTCTCGGGGGCTACTCCGGCGGTGAACCGGGGCGGCACCTGGAGACCAAACGCTGGCTGCTGGAGAACGAAGGCGCGCTGCCGCCGGCGCTGGTCTAGCGACCGCAATTCCCGAGCATGCAAATGCGCCCTCAGCTTGTCGAAGGACGGAAACTGCTGCGCTTCGACAGGCTCAGCGCGCATTGACGAATAATTCATCACATGGAGACTTCGGTGACGCGGACCGGCTGTTGTGTTGTCGGCGGAGGTCCGGCCGGATTGGTTCTGGGCCTCATCCTGGCCCGTGCTGGGATCCGAACCACAGTGTTGGAGAAACATGCCGACTTTCTCCGTGACTTTCGCGGCGACACCGTGCACGCCTCAACCCTCATCCTGCTGGACGAGCTGGGACTGGGGGAGCAGTTCGCTGCTTTGCCTCCTCGTTGGGCACAAAAGCTCAGCGTCCAGCTTGACTCCGGCACGTACGGTGTCGCGGACCTAAGCCGGCTGCCCGGCCGCCATCCGCACATCGCCCTGGTGCCGCAGTGGGATTTCCTGAATGTGATCGCCGACGCCAGCCGTCGGGAGCCCGGCTACGAGTTGATCATGGAGGCCGAGGCTACCGACCTGCTCTGGGACGGCCCACGCATTGTTGGCGTGACCTACAGCCAGGACGGCCAAATCCATCGACTAGAGGCCGATCTTGTCGTCGGGTGTGACGGGCGATCTTCCGCGGTGCGCGAGCGGGCGGGGCTGCGGTCGCGGACATTTGGCGTTCCCATGGATGTGTTGTGGTTCCGACTGCCGCGCCTTGCAACCGATCCCGAGGGGGTCGTTGGCCGCATCTCGCGATCCAACCTGATGATCATGATTGACCGTGGGGACTACTTTCAGATCGGCGTAGTGATCAAGAAAGCCACCATCGCAGCGCTGCGTGATCATGGCATCGAGGCGTTCAGGCAGCGGTTGGGAGACGGCGCACCTTGGCTAGGAGATCGGGTCGAGCTGCTCCAATCCTTTGATGAGATCAGACTGCTCAATGTGGTGCTCAGCCGGCTGCCGCGCTGGTATCGCGAAGGACTGCTGTGTATCGGCGACGCTGCACACGCCATGTCGCCCGTCGGTGGAGTGGGAATCAACCTCGCCGTACAGGATGCGGTAGCCGCAGGTCGAATACTTGCTCCATCGCTGCGGTCTGGGCCAGTAGGCACCGGACGCCTTCGCGCCGTGCAGCGTCGACGCTGGCTGCCGACGGTACTCACCCAGGCTTTCCAGCGGTTGGCGCATCGGGTCATCATTCAGTCCAGCATGGCTGACGATGAGGCAGCGCCGCGACCGACGACCGCACCCGCCCCGCTGCGATTTATACAGCGCTTCCCTGTGCTACAGGCGATTCCTGGCTACCTTCTGGGAATCGGCCTGCTACCGGAGCATGCCCCCGATTGGGCTCGCGGCCCGCGAACCCTCGCACAAGTGTCATCCGCTGGGCCGTCCGTTTAAGGCCGCCAGCTCGCGCAGGTACATGGTGATCTTGCCCGCGCGTGCGCAATAAAACGCAGTCGAGACGGCGGGTTAGATTTGTCTGGTGACCGTTCAGGAACAAGCTCAGAAGTCGCGAACCGCCGCTTTGACCTTGAGCAGCGCCACTAGAGCGACCAAAGACGCTGCTTTGCTTGCGATGGCTGACGCGTTGGCCAAGGCCGAGACCGCGATCTTGGAGGCGAATGCGCGCGACGTCGCCCGCGCTGAGGCGAGCGGGACCAGCGCGGCCTTGATCGACCGGCTGCGGCTCACCCCAGACCGGATCGTGGGGATGGTCGAGGGGTTGCGTGAGCTGGCTTCGCTACCGGATCCGGTCGGCGATGTGGTACGCGGCTGGACGAACGCTAATGGGGTACAGGTCCGCCAGGTTCGAGTGCCGTTCGGGGTCGTCGGCATCATCTACGAGGCGCGCCCGAACGTCACAGCCGACGCTGGCGGAATCTGCCTGAAGTCAGGCAACGCTGCTCTCCTCCGCGGCTCATCCTCGGCTGCCGAGTCGAACGCGGCCGTGGTGGAGGCGCTACAGGCTGGCCTGATCGATGCCGGGCTGCCGGGCGAGGCAGTTCAGCTTGTGCCGGGTCCGCGCGAGGTCACGAACGAGCTGATGGCGGCGCGCGGACTGGTCGATGTATTGATTCCGCGGGGCGGCGCCGGCTTGATCGACAACGTGGTCCGCAACAGCCAGGTGCCGGTGATTGAGACGGGAGTGGGCAACTGCCACATCTTCGTCGACGCTGGAGCTGACGAGCAGATGGCGCTCAACATCTTGATCAATGCAAAGGTGCAGCGGCCCTCGGTCTGCAATGCGGCTGAGACGCTTCTGGTGCACGCCGACATCGCCGATTCCTTCATGCCGAAGGCACTCCAGGCGCTCGCCATTCATGGGGTGACGGTGCACGGCGACTCGCAGGTCGCGACGTACGGCGACGTGACACCGGCAGAGGAGGGGGACTTTGCCGAGGAATATCTGTCACTGGACCTCGCCGTTGCCGTCGTGGACTCCTTGGACGCGGCCCTGCAGCACATCCGCCGCTACAGCACCGGCCACTCTGAGACGATCATCACCGAGTCGCAGACATCTGCAGCTCGGTTCACTGCCGAGGTGGATGCGGCCGCGGTATTGGTCAACGCCTCGAGCCGGTTCGTCGACGGAGGTGAATTCGGGTTCGGCGCCGAGATCGGAATCTCCACTCAGAAGCTACATGCCCGCGGCCCGATGGGTCTGCCTGAAATGACCTCGACCAAGTATGTGGTGACCGGGTCGGGCCAGACCCGGGAGTAGCCGTCGAGACGAGCGGTTCGTGCGGCGTGGGAGCGTGCGTTGCTCATCACAGCCGTCGAGACGAGCGGTTCGTGCGGCGTGGGAGCGTGCCTTTCCCATCACAGCCGTCAAAACGAGCAGGATGCTGCCAGGCCGGCCGCAAAACCGCGTGTCGCAACTCATGGCACTCCAGTGCGGAGTGGGCACGCAGCAACCGAGTCACCCACAACCTGCTCTGAGCCGCTACGCTGCGGGGTATGACCCTGGGACTGACGCTTCTCGAGACCGAGGTGACCCGCGAACTGCCGATTCCTGCCTGGGGCTTCGGAGTCCTTGCGTTCGGCATGCTCCTCATATTGCTGCTGATCACCTGGTCGATCGGCAGGGGTCGCCCGCATAGCTAGGGCGACTGAGTGACGCTGCCACCTCGCGCGACAGGCCTGGCCCGGCAGCGCGGTACCAAGCCGCATGAACGGCACCGGCTCGGCGTCATGGGTGGCACGTTTGATCCGATCCACCACGGCCACCTCGTCGCCGCCAGCGAGGTCGCCAGTCGCTTCAGCCTCGATGAGGTCGTTTTCGTACCTACAGGGCAACCGTGGCAGAAGACCGATCGTCAGGTGTCATCGGCGGAGGACCGCTACTTGATGACCGTGATTGCTACTGCGTCCAATCCGAGGTTCACAGTTAGCCGCGTTGACATCGATCGAGGTGGACTGACCTACACCGCGGACACACTCCGCGATCTGCGCGTCGAGCGCGGCGACGACGTTGACATGTACTTCATTACCGGCGCCGACGCGTTGGCGCAGATACTCACCTGGCACGAAGTGGACTCGATCTTCGATCTTGCACACTTTGTCGGCTGTACGCGTCCGGGAGTTGATCTTGACTCACCGGTGATCGCGCAGCTGCCGCAGGACAAGATTACCTTGATGGAGGTGCCGGCACTGGCGATCTCCTCGACGGCCTGCCGGCTCAGGGTGCAGGAGCACCAGCCGATTTGGTACCTGGTGCCGGACGGCATCGTGCAGTACATCGCCAAGCGAGGTCTCTATCAAAGCTGACCTGAGCGAAGATGATCAGACATCTCGAGCCGGTGACTTCTTGATCTTGGTGTGAATCTTGGTGCCAAGCCCTCCCTTGAGCGCACGGACGCGCGGCTGCGGTCACCGATCCGGGCGTTATCCTCAGCGAGGATGAACCAAGCGCTGCGCATCAGGTTGAAGGCGGCCGCGTCCGCCTTTGCCAGCAATGCGGTGAACGGCAATCTGCGCCGAGCTCAGCTGAGTTTCTTCGGAGCGTGGACCGCTGAGTGGGCCTTCACTGTGGCACTAGGGATCGTCGCCTACCGGGACGGCGGCGCGACCGCAGTTGGGCTGGTGGGACTGCTGCGCATGGTGCCGGCGGCGGTCGTTGCGCCCTTGGCTACGCCGCTGGCGGACCGGGGACGCCGGGAACGAGTCCTGATCCTGGTGTCCACGATCCGCGGGATCGCTACCGGCGCGGCTGGAATCGTCGTCGCCCTGGAAGGCCCAGTGCAGCTCGTCTATGTGCTAGCCGTGCTCTCAACCGTTGCCGGGACTCTCTACGTACCCGCACATTCGGCATTGCTCCCATCTCTCTGCCGGACCGGGCAGGAACTCACCAGCGCCAACGCCGTAAGAGGGATGTTGGATTCGGTTGCCACACTGGCAGGTCCATTGCTCGCCGCTGTTCTTGTGGAGTTCACTGACGTCGCCGTTGTATTCGCTGTCGCGGCAGCTGCCTCACTGGTCGCGGCGGCCTTACTACTCCGATTGCGCTACGACGCCCCGCCGCGACCCGCTGCGCCACGAGTCCCCTTGATGGCTGACGTAGCGGAGGGAATCCGTGCCATAGTGCGAAACCGCGACTTGGCGCTGCTCAACGGGCTAGCCGTCGCCCAGACATTCACCCGTGGTGCATTGACCGTCTTCACTGTTGTCGTTGCACTGGATCTGTTACTCATTGGTGAGCCTGGTGTTGGAACGCTTACTGCTGCCGTCGGTGCAGGTGCGGTGATCGGTTCTCTCGTTGCATCCCTACTTGTGGGATCGCGTCGGCTAGCTCGATGGTTTGGCATCGGCGTTGCGTTGTGGGGACTACCCATCGCGCTGATTCCGCTCTTTCCGGGGGAGGCCACTGCCCTCATCTTGCTGGCATGTGTGGGCTTCGGCAACGCCCTTGTCGATGTCGGGCTGTTCACGTTGATGGCCAGATTGGCCCCCGATGCTGTTCTTGCCCGATTGTTCGGCCTGCAGGAGAGCCTGGTCTCGCTCACCGTCGGGTTGGGTGCCGTGGTGGCCTCTCTCTTGATCGATCTGACGAGCGTTCCCGTGGCAATGGTCGCCGTCGGCGCGCTCTGTCCGCTCCTTGTGGCAGCGACATGGCGTCGCCTGGGGCGTCCTGACCGGAATATCGGAGAACTGGACAAAGAGATCACACTGCTTCACGGCATACCGATGCTGCAGCCGTTGCCGCTGCCTGCTATCGAACAGCTCGCGCGTGGCCTGGAACCTGTCCACGTGCCCGCCGGTCAGGCAGTATTTCGCCAAGGTGACCCGGCCGACCGCTTCTACGTGATCGAGACGGGCACGGCCGATGTGATCGGGGATGGTCACCTGGTCACCACACTCGGCCCGCAGGAGGGATTCGGGGAGATTGGGCTGCTGCGGAGGGTGCGGCGTACGGCCACGGTCCGAGCGGCTACTGATCTTGAGCTGCAGGCGCTGACCTGCGACCGTTTTCTGCCAGTTGTGACGGGATACCCGCCGAGCTCGCGTGAGGCGGGGACTGAGGTGGAGGAGATGCTCCACCGGTTCAGCCCGGGTGAATCGACTGATGATCAAAATGGGCCGCGACACTAGCGCTGAAATCCACCAGGTGCGGGTCCGACTGCCGTAATCTCCTGAGCGCGCTGCTCCGGCGCGTCCTTCATCTTCCCCGGGGGAAAGGCTGTCAAATGACGCCCAAAAAATCACTTCTTCGACGCTGTCTCGCCGTGCTAACCGCCGCCCTAGTGGCTGGCGTATTAGTCGCTGTGGGTACGTGGGTGCCTTCTGGTGCCACAGGAACACATGTCCAAAAACAGGATTGGGAAAAACAGAATTGGAAAAATGGGGATCGGGACGATCCGGTCGCCCTCCAAATTGTCCTGATCACGGACAAGAAGTCCGGC
>DASUYM010000268.1:0-10071 GCA_036377435.1 Propionibacteriaceae bacterium | reverse complement strand
ACTTTCTGGAGAAGGCGAAGGCGGACGGCCTACTTGACCGATTTCTTGCTGGCCTTCCATGTGTTGCAGCGGGCGAAATCAGCCGAGTCCAAACCACGGTTGAGCCAGCGAATCTGCGCCGCACTGCTGCCATGGTCCGGCTTACGGCTTGCCGGCGGGTCCTCGTCACCGGTGTAGGCGTGCCAGATCCCGAGCTGATAACGGTCATTGCTGCTCAGGCCGATCGATCGGGCGGTCGCGGCGAGAAAGACACCCTCAAAGCACTGGGCCTGAAGCTCTAGCCGACGGCTAAGCAGATACCGCTCGCTGCGGCCCTTGGTCCGGTAAGCGCGCCGCCCGTACTCCCTGAGCATGCCGCTCTCGGCCTGCAGGTGGTGACCGAACTCGTGAGCAACAAGTCCGACGTAGCCGAGTCGCGCGTATGTGTACGCCTCGGGGCCGTCGTCACCGGTTACCGGCCAATAGATGGTCCGTGTCGCTGAGCAGTAGTACGCCGGGGCTCCCCGCTGGTTGAACCGTCCACATGGAGTCTTGATCGTGCGGTGATACGCCTTGATCTTCGGCGTGGTCAGTGTGATGCCATGCGCCGCGAGCGGCTTGGCAAAGGCCTTGACCAGGCAGCCGACCAGCTTTTTGCCGTACGCGGTCAGGTTGGCATCTTTCAACGGCGGCTTCGGCGAACGGACCTTGACTTTGCAGGAGACGTGGGTGCCGCCAAGATCGACGGCATAGATGCTGTTCTTTGCGAGCGACTTGTTAGGCCGGGTGGGGGTACGGCCGGTGCTGGATCCTGCCGTGCTCGCATGCTCCGACGGCGAGGGGATCGGTGTGGGACTCGCAGCCGTACTTCCCGTCGGATCAGTCCGGTGGGCTAGCGGCGGCCGGAGCCCAGGTATCTCACCGCCCGATGTGTAGCATCCGCCAAAAGCCACGACAACAATCGTCAGCCCGAGAACCAGCAAGGCCCTGGGGGCAAGGATCAGCCGATGCCCTGGCAGGCGGACTTGTGAGGCCTGGTTCTGCTGCGAGGCTGCAAACCCGTGGGGCGGAAGCGGCACGGGGGAGAGCATAAGGTGATCCGGGTGAGTCCGCTGGATGTCGTGCCGGACCTACCGCAGCCCGGTCGCACTCTGGTCATGGGCGTGGTCAACGTCACACCGGATTCTTTCTCCGACGGCGGTGAGTGGCTGGACCCGGCTGCTGCTATTACCCACGGTTTGGACCTGCTGAGCGAAGGTGCTGACATCATCGATGTCGGCGGCGAGTCAACCAGGCCTGGTGCGATCCGGCCAGAGGTGTCCGAGGAGCTGCGCCGGGTGCTTCCCGTGGTACGCGAACTTGCGGCTGCTGGTGCCTGCGTCAGCATCGACACCATGCGCGCGGCGGTGGCAGAGCCGGCGATCGCAGCCGGCGCACGTCTGGTCAATGACGTCTCGGGCGGCAGATCCGATCCAGGCATGCTGGGCCTGGTCGCCGACGCCGGCGTCCCGTACGTCTGCATGCACTGGCGCGGCCAATCCGAAGATATGCAAAGCAGAGCCTCTTATACCGATGTTGTGGCCGAGGTCATAGCCGAGCTGCACAGCCAGCTCGACGAGGCCGAGCGCGCCGGCGTCGCCACCGACAAGTTGATCATCGATCCAGGTTTCGGGTTCGCGAAGACAGCCGAACACAACTGGCAACTGCTGGAGCACCTCGAGGAGTTTGATGTTCTCAGGCGACCAATGCTCGCCGGCGTCTCCCGCAAGGCCTTTCTTGGGGGGCTGCTTGCCAATCCTGATGGCACGCCACGGCCAGCCAAGCAGCGCGACGACGCGACAACCGCGCTCACCACTGTGCTTGCGCTGCGCGCGGTTTGGGGGGTCCGGGTGCACTCGGTCCGCGCGAGCCGAGACGCTATTGCCGTCGCACAGCGACTGTCATCACGCTGAACCGCGAGACTCCTGGGGCGAAGCTGACCTCCGGCCCCAGCGACGGGCTGATTCCTATTGCCAGGTCAGATAGGGTCGCATGCGTCAGGAGGTGGCATGGCGGCACACGCAGTGGTAGGCGGCGGGCGGCGACCCGCTGAGGGCGGCGGTGATCGGATCAGCCTGACTGGAATCACCGCCTTCGGCTACCACGGTGTCCTCGGCTTCGAACGCCAGCAAGGACAGCGATTCGTCGTCGATGTGAACTGCAACCTGGATCTGTCGTCAGCAGCACGCGCTGATGATCTTGGTCAGACGATCGACTATGGAACCTTGGCGAAGGCGATCGCTGCCGACATTGAAGGGGACCCGCTGAACCTGATCGAAGCCCTTGCCGACAGAATTGCCCTGACGTGCCTGCGCTATGACGCCGTTCAGTGTGTCGAAGTCACCGTGCACAAGCCGCAAGCGCCGATGCCGGTCGACGTTGCCGATGTAGCGGTCACGCTGACAAGGAGTAAAGGAAGTGAGTAGTCCCAATCCTCATGCCATCGACGCGGACACCTTGAGCGGCATGAAGCCGTTACGCAAGGTCGTCTACTCCATTGGCTCGAATCTCGGTGATCGGCTAGGCAATGTGCAAGGTGCAGTCGACGCCTTGAGTGACACTCCCGACGTGATCGTGGTGGATGTGTCATCGGTATACGAAACCAGGCCCGTCGGGGGGCCGCCCAGCAGTCCGCAATTCCTCAACATTGTCGTGGTCGCGGAAACCACACTTGAACCAGGAACTCTGGTTGAGCGGGCTTTTGCGATCGAGGACGCCTTCGGTCGGGCTCGGGACAGCGAGCGGTGGGGTCCGCGTACCCTGGACGTCGATTTGATCATGGTCGGAAACGCTGTCGTTGATCAGGAAGATCTCAAGTTGCCGCATCCGCTCGCCCACGAACGCGCGTTCGTGCTGGTGCCGTGGTACGAGATCGACCCGACCGCGGAGATTGCGGGCAAGGGGGCGATTGGCGACCTGCTTAACCAGGCGGACGCATCCGGTGTGGTCCGGCGAGATGATCTTGTGATCGACCGGGACTGAGGGTCATCGCGCTTGGCTCAGCAATCTTCTGGCGGCTCAGTCAAACTGACACCGCTGCGCGCTCTCGTCGTCGCCGCCCTCTTCGGCGGTCTGGCCGGCTGGCTCCTGGTCGTGACCGCAAACGCTTTTGACCTCATCCCGCCCGAGGTGCCCTGGACCGCCCCGATCGGTTTGATCTTGCTCGCCGCGCTGGTTGGCGCACTGGCGTACTCCACGCATCAACGAATCCAGGTACGCCGTGAACGCATCGAACCCCAACGCGCCGTCGCTTTCCTGGTGCTCGGCAAGGCGTCCGCCCTGGCTGGCGCCCTGGTGGCAGGTGGCTACTTCGGATTCGCGTTGATATTTCTCACCCGGCTGGACGCGGCGGCTCCGCGCGATCGTGTGATCCGATCTGCGCTTGCGGTCGTCGCCGGGATAGTCCTCTGCGTCATGGGCCTGCTACTAGAGCGGGCGTGCAAGGTCCCCACCGAGCCCGACGACGGCGCGGCTGCTGGCGAGGACGACGACTTGGAAGCAGACACTCGCGACTGAGCACGGAAATCCACGGTGGCCAGCAAACCGAGGCCTATGGTGACCAGCGTGACTTCGCCAGCAACTGCCAGCCGCAAGCTCAAGAACTCGCCGCTCCGGCGCATTTCGGAGATCTTCTTGGTTGGCGGCACGGTGATGGCGATCGGCGCCGCCTTTGGGCCCATCTGGCTAGTCCGGCTGGGGCTCGCTGCGGCCATTGCAGCCGCCGTTGTTGCGTGCGCTTTCGCCTGGCGCGAGCTCCACATCACCAGACGCGCTCACGCGCAGGCCATGCTCGAGGCCACACGGAAGCATGGTGCGGCGCTGACCGAGGAGCGGACCCGGAACGCCGCGGTGGTCCAGACCTTGACGCTGCGGGTCTCCGATGCCGGCAAGATAATCGAGAAGCAGCGAGTCACTATTGCCAGGCAGCATCAGCTGATCTCCAGCCTGAGGGATGATCGGGCCTACCTGCGGGGGGAGGTCCAGCATCGCGAGAAGGTCATTTCAGCCCTTCGTGAGACGGTACGCGAGCGTGAAGCGGAGCTGATCGCGCTGCGTGACGAACCCGACGCCGAGGTCCACCACATGCCGCGCCGGGTGTTGGCCGAGCATGATTCCTCTTGGCGGGAGCTGAACGCCACCGACGCATTGCGGTCCACCATGGCGGACTTCGCAGTCATCGAAATGGTCTTGCCGAACTACGAGGCAGATCGCCAGTTCGCGTGATCGGAGACGCGCGCTACTTGTCAATGTCCCCGACCACGTAGCCGATGGAGGCGAGGGTTGCCTCCAAGGCCTCCGTGCGAACGCCGACCAGCACCCGCTCGAGGCTGGAAATGTTGTTGAACGACGGCGTCCGCAGCTTGAGCCGCCACGGAGTCTTCTCGCCGCGGGAGATCAGAAACACACCCGCCATGCCAAGGGGTGCCTCGATCGCCAGGTATCCCTCACCCTCCGGCACGCGAATGATCTTGCCCAGTTTCACCGCCACCGGGCCAGGCAGTTCCCACAGGCGGTCAGTGCAGGCGATGATCAACGACGCACTGATGGCCAGCTCCTCAGCGAGAACGCCCAATCGCGACTGGGCATCGCCCGAGCGGCGTACCGGGGCAGTGATCAGGCCAGCTAGCTCCCGATAGGCCAGATAAGGCGTCTGGAGGCGCAGATCAAGATCGACTCCGCTGGCCCGTGCTGCCGGGCCGCTCACTCCGAACTGCTGGATCGTCTTGTGATCTAGCATGCCAACTCCGCTTGTCAGGCCAGCGAAAGGCGGAGAGTCGATCATGGTCAGCACCGTCTCGGCCACCCGTGCCGCCTGCGCTGCGACCTGTCGTTCGGCCTGTAGCCAGGCGCTATCGGCATCGACGGCGAGGCCGCCGACTCGGATTGCCATGGGGTGGATGCGGTTTCCGGTTAGTCGCAGGGTCTGGGTACGCAGGTCCTCACGCAGCGCGCTAAGCCCAGGATCACCAGGGACTCGATGCGGCACGTAGCCGAGGAACCCGCAATGACTGAGGATGCGGGTGTGCTCGGCGATCAGGGTACGCAGCCAGATGGCGCGTTCGGGCAGCGCAAGTCCCATCATCTGTTCGCAGACGAGGGCTACTGCGAGCTCGCCAAAAAACGGAGCCTGCCAGTCGTGGCGATCCGCCAACATCAGGATCTGCCGGTAGTCGCGGACCTCGAAGAGCTTCTCGGCGCCTCGATGCATCGCGCCGACCACGACCCGGGCTGTGGTGATCACGTCGTCCTGGGTCCACAGCCTTAACTCGATCAGACCGGCCTGACTGGGGTGCTCGGGACCGAGATCCAGCAGGATCGTTCCGGTCGGCATCTTGGCAGGTCGCGTGGACGGCAGGACCCCAGGGGCCAAGGATCCGACCAGGACGCGGAGGGGCTGATGGGTCATCAGCAGCGGGCCCCTCTGCCGTACGTTTTCGCGGCTGTGATGACAAACGCATGGCTGTCCGGCCTCTCAGGCGTACGTTTTCGCGCCTGTGATGGGAAACGCGCGCTTCGCGAGCCGAGCGAGCAATTCAAACCTCCGCGCGAGCGGAGCGAGCTATTCAACACTGCAGGAGCCACCAGTGTGAGCCCCACACGTACTGTGAGCTGAGCGCAGAATGCTGGGTTCGCCGATCAAGATCAACCAGCGGATCGGGATGGGACTCGGCTTGCAGCAGCTCCGGGACTACCTCGCTCTGGAGACCACAGAAGGCGGTGGTCGCTCCCACCTCCTCGCCCGCGGTACGCAAGGCGTCGACGGCAACATGGGCCGTGAGGTTCACGCTGGCCCCGGGCACCGGCTCGAGGGCGCGACCCTCGCGGTAGGCGGCGAGCGAACCGGTGACCGGGCGACGCCCCGCCGTATGCCCGTAATCGATCATGAGTGCACAGCCTCCGCGTTTGATGATCATCTTGACCAGCTCGACCCATGCCCGGTCCCTGGTGAGGCCGATCTCGCCACGGTCACCGCCCGGCCACCACCGGTCTGCCCATGAGAGCCCCTCACCCTCCAATCGAGGCCCAGCCTGTTCCTTGCCATCATCGTTGGTGATCACTTCCCGCCAACCGTCGGCATGCCGCGCGACAACTGGACACGGCAAGTCGTCCAGCCACTCGCAGCACATGATCATGACCGGCTCGGGCCGGGCGAGCACCGCGACGGCCTCGCCACTGGTCCAACACCCGTAGCGCACGTCCCAGAGATCCTGGGCCCAGCTCACCTGCGCCGGCAAGCCTTCGGGCCTTCCTCGAAGATCAATTCCAAACAGGTCCAGATCAGGTCGGATCGCTGCGAGTTCCGCCAGCAAACGCCCACTGCCAGCGCCGACGTCGACCACGCTGCTGATCTCCTCGTGGCGGTCGACTAGCGCGGCCAGCATCTGGGCGACCATCGGCCCGCTCGCTGCTGCGGTGCGGAAATGTGCGTCAGGGCTGTGAATGCGCCAGAATCCGTCCGCACCGTACGCCGATTCGATCCAGGCGTCGAACCAGGTGCGCCATCCCCGCGCAGGGGGATCAGGGGGGCCCGCTCCACCCGACGACGAATGCGGGAGCATGGCCCTATGGTGCCTGATGCTGCGTCCCTGACGTCCAGCACCGCCGAGGCAGACTCCCTACCGTCCTTCCCCGCACTGCCCCCATTGCCCGCCCTGCCGCGACGGCTCTCTACGGAACCGCCGGGGTGGGTTCGCGAGGTAGACATTGTGGTGGTCGGATCGGGCATCGCAGGTTTGACGGCTGCTCTGGAGTGCCGCCATCTGGGCTCGATCATGGTCGTCACCAAGGATGAGGTCGCCGCCGGCTCGACGCACTGGGCGCAGGGTGGGATCGCCTGGGTACAGGCCGAGGGAGACACCCTCCAACAGCACATCGACGACACCTTGGTTGCGGGCGCCGGCCTTTGCATCGAAGAGGCGGTACGCGTCTTGGTCACCGAGGGCCCCGACGAGGTGGCGAAGCTCATCAATCGAGGCGCGGAGTTTGATCGCGACCTCGCCGGCCAGCTGGAGCTGACCCGCGAGGGCGGCCACAAGCGGAGTCGGATCGCGCACGCCGGAGGCGATGCCACCGGCGCGGAGATCGAGCGCGCACTCATCTCTGCAGTCACTGCGGATCGTGGGATCGAGATCGTCGAGCATGCGTTGGTCCTTGACCTGATTCCGGCCGAGGTCGGCCCGGATGAGAGACCCGCGGTGGCCGGAGTGACGCTTCACGTCCTGGGGGAGGGAACTCGGGGTGGTGTCGGTGCGGTGCACGCCCGGGCGGTCGTGCTTGCCACGGGCGGCATCGGCCAGATCTACGCCGTGACGACGAATCCACCGGTTTCCACCGGAGATGGCGTCGCCGCCGCGCTGCGTGCTGGCGCCCGGTTGCGGGACATCGAGTTCATCCAGTTCCACCCCACAGTGCTTTACCTCGGTGCCGGCGCTCGCGGCCAGCTGCCGCTTGTCAGCGAGGCCGTACGTGGCGAGGGCGGCCAGCTCGTCAACTCCCGTGGCGAACGCTTCATGGTCGGGAAGCATGAGCTTGCTGAACTAGCGCCTCGCGATGTGGTCGCCAAACAGATCATGAAGGAGATGGCGACAGACGGTGTTGATCATGTATACGTCGACGGTCGGATGTTGGGCGAGGAGGCCTGGCGAGTGAGGTTCCCCACCATCTGGCACAGCTGCCGCCAGGCCGGCATCAACCCCGCCACAGATCTGATCCCCGTCGCGCCCGCGTGTCACTACTTCTGCGGAGGCGTGGAAACCGACATCGACGGTGCAACGAACCTGGTCGGCCTTTACGCCTGCGGAGAGGTGGCATCCTCCGGTGTGCACGGTGCCAATCGGCTTGCCTCAAACTCCCTCCTGGAAGGCTTGGTCTTTGCTCGCCGGATTGCAGTACGGCTGCAGGACATGCCGCCGCCCCTTCGCCCTGCGGCGCAGGATCGCGGGCAACCAGGACTCATCGATCGATCCGTTGTTCCGGCGTTGCAGCAGGCCATGAGCCGCCACGCCGGAGGGTTGCGGGATGCCGCGGGGCTTGATCGATGCGTCCACGAGTTGGCGAAGCTGGCCCGACTGGAAGGTGCAGAGCCCGGCCTGGAGTCCTGGGAGGCGACAAACCTGATGACGGTGGCGGCGGCCGTCGTGGCATCCGCCCGGCTCCGCGAGGAATCGCGAGGGGCTCATTGGCGTGATGATTTCGAAGACCGTCGCGAAGTCTGGCGTGGCCACCTTCTTGTCGAACACGATGATCAGCAAGGGTTGCGGCATCACTTCGTGCCAGTCCCGCTGATGAGCTCGGATGGGCGCTCGGACCGTCGATGATTCACACCACGCTGGCCGAGATCGAAGGCCTGGTGAGAGCTGCGGGTCTTGATCTGGATGCCCTTTCGTTGATCATCTCCGAGGCACTCGATGAGGATCTTGGCGGGCGCGGTGTACTCCCGCCCGGGACCGGCGCCGGGCTCGACGTTACGTCCTATGCCACGATTCCGGCTGCCCGTACCGCACGCGGCGATTTCGTCGTACGGAAGCCTGGCACCATCGCTGGGCTGCCTGTGGCGGCCTACACCGTCGGCTCGGTCTGCTCGCCGGCGGGTGACTTCGAACTCACCCTGCACGCGACCGACGGCGACCGTGTCGCACGCGGCGACGTACTGATCTCTGTCACTGGCAATGCGCGGGCGCTGTTGACGGCTGAACGGGTTGCGCTGAATTTGATCACCATGATGTCGGGTGTTGCGACGGCCACGCGCGGTTGGGTCGACGCGCTCGCGGGAACGAATACTAAGGTGCGGGATTCACGCAAGACTCTTCCGGGTCTGAGAATGTTGCAGAAGTACGCGGTCCGTGTTGCTGGCGGTATCAATCACCGGATGTCTTTGGCTGATGCTGCACTGATCAAGGACAACCATGTGATCGCAGCCGGCGGAGTAGTAGAGGCTTATCGCGCGGTCCGGCAGTCTTTTCCTGAGATACCTGTCGAGGTCGAGGTGACCTCGGTTGAGCAGGCGCGTCAGGTTGTCGCGGCGGGAGCTAGCGACATCTTGCTGGACAATATGAGCACTGATGCGATGGCCGGTATCGTCGCCGAGTTGGGGGATCGGGCCACTTTCGAGGCCAGCGGCGGCTTGACATTACTGAACGCGGCAGAGGTTGCGCAGACCGGTGTCAATTTCGTTGCGGTAGGAGCCATCACCCATTCCGCGCCCGCGTTAGATATTGCTCTCGACTTTGCTTCTGGAAACTGAAGAACGCGAGTAATCTCGCTCCTGTCAGGTACTCTCACTTTCAAACTGGAGGAACGTATGGCGCAGCGCGTACAGATCATTCTCGAAGACGATTACGACGGCGGAACCGCGGACGAAACGGTCAGTTTCGCACTGGACGGAGCTGAGTATGAAATCGACCTCTCGTCGAAGAATGCGAGCGGGTTCCGTGATGCGTTGGCGCCATGGGTTGCGCACGCGCGCAAGATTGGTGGTCGGCGCAAGCGGGCCACGAAATCGACCGGCTCAGCCAGCACCAGCGACATCCGGGCCTGGGCACTCGCCCACGGCCACGAAGTCAGCAGCCGCGGCCGAGTCTCGGCAGAGGTACGGGATGCTTACGAGAAGGCTCATGCTTGATCAGAGCGACGAGTCATCTGGCCGAGCCGCTCTCTTGAGGTTTCGTCGGTAGGCCCCACCGACGTCGAGCGATCGTAGTCATTGCGCCCTGGGCGAACATGTTTCGCCCGGGGCGCTCGCTGTTCTGGGCCAGGTCGCGATGAGTTTCTCGCCGGTCGCCGCCGATCAGCCAGAGATCCACGCTGGCCTTACAAAATGTGATCGGCAAAGGGGAATATCCGGCGGTCCCATGACGGTTGTAACCGCACATCGCACCCTTGTCGATCGAGCCCAGCACGGGCAGCCCGGGTGTCCGACAGCAGGGTCGGCCACGAATAAGGAACAGGGCAACTGGGGGCGTGGCCGACTAGAGTGAGAGACGTCGGTGGCCGGTCCAAGCCAGCAGGGCGAGAGCCGCACCGAGAACGAGGGAGCAATCATCATGTTCGAGC